>NZ_JAEUOI010000164.1 GCF_016790145.1 Propionivibrio sp.
CTGGTGGGCCCGCACGGACTTGAACCGTGGACCAAAGGATTATGAGTCCTCTGCTCTAACCAACTGAGCTACAGGCCCGAAAACGCTTAGTTACTGCCGTTGTCGAGGAAACTGCGCAGCTTGTCCGAACGCGACGGATGACGCAGCTTGCGCAGGGCTTTGGCTTCGATCTGGCGGATGCGCTCGCGGGTGACGTCGAACTGCTTGCCGACTTCTTCCAGCGTGTGGTCAGTGTTCATTTCGATGCCGAAGCGCATGCGCAGTACCTTGGCTTCGCGCGGCGTCAGCGTGTCGAGCACGTCCTTGGTAATGAAACGCAGGCTGGAGAAGAGCGCGGCGTCGGTCGGGGCGAGCGTTGCCGAGTCCTCGATGAAGTCGCCGAGATGCGAATCGTCGTCGTCGCCGATCGGCGTTTCCATCGAGATCGGCTCCTTGCTGATCTTGAGGATCTTGCGGATCTTCTCTTCCGGCATTTCCATCTTCTTGGCCAGCGTCGCGGGGTCGGCTTCGAGGCCGGTTTCCTGCAATATCTGGCGCGAGATGCGGTTCATCTTGTTGATCGTTTCGATCATGTGCACCGGGATGCGGATGGTGCGCGCCTGGTCGGCGATCGAGCGCGTGATGGCCTGGCGAATCCACCAGGTGGCGTAAGTCGAGAACTTGTAGCCGCGACGGTATTCGAACTTGTCGACGGCCTTCATCAGGCCGATGTTGCCTTCCTGGATCAGGTCGAGGAACTGCAGGCCGCGGTTGGTATATTTCTTGGCGATCGAGATGACCAGGCGCAGGTTGGCTTCGGTCATTTCGCGCTTGGCACGGCGCGCCTTGGCTTCACCGGTGGACATCTGCTTGTTGATGTCCTTCAGTTCCTTGAGCGGGATGCCAATGCGATCCTGCAGGGCGAGCAGTTTCTTCTGCTCTTCCTTGACGTTGGGTGCATTGCGCGTGAGAACCGGGGCGTAAGCCTTGCTGTTGGGGGAGGCCAGTTCGGCGTCGACCCAGTTGAGGTTAAGTTCGTTGCCGGGGAAGACCTTGATGAAGTGCGGGCGCGGCATGCGCACGGTATCGACGCAAATGCGCTGAATCTTGCGCTCGCAGGCCCGTACTTCCTCAACCATGGCGCGCACCGATTCGCACAGGCGCTCGATGGTCTTGGAGGTGAAGCGGATGCCCATCATCTCTTCCGAGATTTTCTGCTGCATCTTGAGATAGGTCTTGTCCTGAGAACCCTTCTTGAGTAGCGCGCTGTGCGCCTTGGCGTAATGCAGCTTGATGACTGAAAGCCTTTCCAGCCCTTCTTCCTTGAGCTTGAGCAGGGAAGCGGCAGCGGCGGCGCCTTCGGCGGCTTCGCTGTCTTCGCTTTCATCGCCCTCGACTTCGGCTTCTTCGTCTTCCGCCAGTTCCTCGATCATTTCGTCGGCGTTTTGGTTGATCAGGCCGTCGATCAATTCGTCGATGCGCATCTCGTCACAGGCAATCTTGTCGGAGCAACTGACGATTTCGGCAATCGTTGTCGGGCAGGCGGAGATGGCCTGGATCATGTGCTTGAGGCCGTCTTCGATACGCTTGGCGATTTCGATTTCGCCTTCGCGCGTGAGCAGTTCGACCGAGCCCATCTCACGCATGTACATGCGTACCGGGTCGGTGGTGCGACCGAATTCGGCGTCGACGGTCGACAGCGCCTGTTCGGCCTGCTCTTCAACGTCGGCGTCGTCGGCGGCTGCCGGCGGTGCGTTGTCGGACATGAGCAGTGTTTCGGCATCCGGCGCCTCGTCATAGACCTGGATACCCATGTCGTTGAAGGTGCTGATAATGCTTTCGATCTGCTCGGCATCGACGACGTCGTCCGGCAGGTGGTCGTTGACTTCAGCGTAAGTCAGGAAGCCACGTTCCTTGCCCAGCTTGATCAACGTTTTCAACCGCATCTTGCGCGTCTCATCGTCAACCGGTGAAGGCTGAACTCCGATTTGTGCCATCAGTTCGGCTGCTTTAGCCTTTGCCGTCTTGCTGCTTGTAGCCTTTTCCCTTGCCATGACCAATTCCCGGTTAGCGTTATATTGGAAAAACCCAAAATTTTATCACAATTTGGCTTGCTTTCGCCGGATCACCCGCGAGTACTCAGCGCCTGCAGGTAGTGCTGCTTCTCTTCGCTCGAAAGCCCGGCAACGCCGAGTCTGGAGGCTTTTTCCTGCAACACGGCGAATGCCCGCTTGTTTTCTCCCTCCAGCAGACGTTTGACCGCACCTTCAAACTCGACATCGATATCTTCCTCGGCAAAAGGTTGCTGCATCAATTCGGCGGCCGCTTCACGCAAAACAGGCTCGTGGTCGCTGCCACGCAGTCGTTCGAGCAATGTAGCGTAGCTTGGCGTTGGATCACCCGCCGCCAGTATCGTTTCACACCAATGTCTGAGCGCACGTGCTTCAGCCGAATTGCCGGGCAGCGCGTCAAGCGGCAGGCCTCCCGCCAGTTCCGGTTTCTGCAGCACCAGGCGCAACAGGGGGCGCAATAGCGAGGGTGCCTGCCTGGGCACCCGCGCCGGTGCGGATCGGGCAATCGGCCGCAAATCGCACAGGCGCTCTACTTCGGGCTGCGAAAACCCGCTGGCTTCGGCGAGCCTCTTGACCAACTGTAGCCTTAATAACGGCGTTTGCAAGCGTGCGAGCAGGGGTTTGGCCTCGGCCACCAGTCTGGCGCGCCCTTCGGCACTGGACAAATCGCAATGGGCGGACAGTTCGCGCAACAGAAACTCGGAAAGCGGCGTCGCCTGCGCGATCATGCGCTCGAAGGCCTCGGTGCCCTGACGGCGCACAAAGCTGTCGGGATCGTCGGCTTCGGGCAAAAAGACAAAGCCGATGCTTTTCTGCTCGGGCAAAGCTTCCAGGCTGTTTTCCAGCGCCCGCCAGGCGGCCTTGCGGCCTGCCGCGTCGCCGTCAAAGCAATAGACGATTTGATCGACCTGGCGCAGCAGCTTCTGCACGTGCGTTGCCGTGGTCGCCGTGCCAAGTGTCGCCACCGCGTTGCCGATGCCATGCTGGGCCAGCGCCACGACGTCCATATAGCCCTCGACGACTATCGCCATGTCCTTGTCGCGCAAAGCTGCGCGCGCCTGTGGCAGGCCGAATACTTCGCGCCCCTTTTCGAACAGCGGCGTTTCCGGCGAATTCAGATATTTCGGTTCGCCCTCGCCCAGCACCCGCCCGCCAAAGGCGATCACTTCGCCCTTCTGGTTCATGATCGGAAACATGACCCGGTCACGGAAGCGGTCGTAGAGGCGGCCCTGCTCGTTCTTGATGACCAGACCAGCCACCTGCAGTTCGCCGATGGTGTAATCCTCGAAAGCCGCACCAAGGCTTTGCCAGCCATCGGGCGCATAACCGATGGCGAATTTCAGGGCGATTTCGCCGCTGACACCCCGCCCCTTGAGGTAGTCGATGGCTTTCCCGGATTGCTTCAACTGCTCGTAGTAGTACTTTGCCGCACGCGCCATGATCTCGGTCAGGGCGGTGATTTTCGGGCCATCGTGCGCACGCCGGCCTTCGTCTTCCGGCACCTGCAGGCCGACGCGGTGCGCCAGTTCCTTGATCGCGTCGATGAAGCCCAGACCGGAATACTCCATGAGAAAGCCGATGGCCGTACCGTGCGCCCCGCAACCAAAGCAATGGTAGAACTGCTTCGTCGGGCTGACCGTGAACGAGGGCGATTTTTCGTTATGGAACGGACAGCAGGCAGCAAAATTGGCGCCCGCCTTCTTGAGCGGGACGTAGCCGTCGATCAGGTCGACGACGTCGACGCGGTGCAAAAGCTCCTGAATGAAGGATTCGGGGATCATAAGGGCAGTGAAGAGTGAGGAGTGAAGGGTGAGGTGTAAAACCGCAGTCCTGGTTTTACGTACAGCAAATCGTCTTTGCTCCCCACTCTTTTCTCCTTACTCCTGACTCCTCACTGCGGCGCGAGCGCCGCCTTCACCAGTTTGGAAACTTCGCTCATGTCGGCGCGGCCGGCCAGTTTCGGCTTGAGTACGGCCATCACCTTGCCCATGTCGCCAGGACCGGCCGCGCCGGTTTCGGCAACGGCGCTGGCCACGACGGCGGCGACTTCTTCGGCGGAAAGACCGGCGGGCATGTAGGCAGTGAGCAGTTCGGCCTCGAATTTTTCGGCGTCGGCAAGGTCCTGGCGTCCGGCCGCTTCGTATTGGGTGATCGAATCACGCCGCTGCTTGAGCATCTTGTCGATGACAGCGACGACCGCCGCATCGTCGAGCGCGATGCGCTCGTCGACTTCCTTCTGCTTGATCGCCGCCAGCAGGAGACGGATGGCGTCGCGTTTTCCCGTTTCGCCGGCGCGCATGGCGGACTTCATGTCTTCGGTAATACGCTCTTTCAGGGTCATCGCGAGTCTCCTTGTTGTACGGCGGGTGGGCGGACTTCAGGCCGGCGACAGGACGACAGGCCATAAATGCCAAAAGCCGCCCATCGTGAAACGGGCGGCTGATCGGCAATCTGCAATCCGGTATTAAAACAGCTTTGGCGGCAGGGTCTGGCTACGCATGCGCTTGTGATGGCGCTTGACCGCAGCGGCCAGTTTGCGCTTGCGCTCGGCAGTGGGTTTCTCGTAGAACTCGCGGGCACGCAACTCGGTCAGCAGACCGGTTTTTTCAACGGTGCGCTTGAAACGGCGAATCGCTACTTCGAACGGCTCATTTTCCTTCAGGCGAATGGCAGGCATTAACTCTATCCTAATTTCAAGAATCGACAGATTGCAATTGAGCCGGGCATTATAAACAAAGCCGGGTAAAAACACCAAGCGCTTTATTGTGTTTTCTCCGTAATCCGCAGGCGCTGTTAGAATGCCGCCAATGCTGATTCTTGGAATTGAATCCTCCTGCGATGAAACGGGGATTGCGCTATACGATACCGACGCAGGCGGCGTCCTGCTTTCGCACGCCCTGCACTCGCAGGTTCCGATGCACCAGGAATACGGCGGCGTTGTTCCCGAACTCGCCTCACGCGACCACATCCGCCGTGTCGTGCCCTTGCTGCGCAAGGTCATCGCCGATAGCGGGCGCTCGCTCAATGAGCTTGACGCGATCGCCTACACGCAAGGCCCCGGGCTGGCAGGCGCCTTGCTGGTCGGTGCCGCGTTTGCCGAGGGGTTGGCTTGCTCGCTCGGCATTCCGAGCGTGCCGGTACATCATCTCGAAGGCCATTTGCTCTCGCCGCTGCTTTCCCGCCGGCCGCCGGCCTTTCCCTTCATTGCCCTGCTGGTCTCGGGCGGACACAGCCAGTTGATGCAGGTTGGCGGCATTGGCCAGTACCAGCTTCTCGGTGAAACCCTGGACGATGCAGCCGGCGAAGCGTTCGACAAAACCGCCAAATTGCTTGGTCTGCCCTACCCCGGCGGCCCAGCACTGGCTGAACTGGCCGAGCACGGACAAGCGGATGCGGTAAAACTGCCGCGTCCGATGCTGCACTCGGGCGATCTGGACTTCAGCTTCAGTGGCCTGAAAACAGCCGTACTGACCAAAGTGCGCGCCATTGGATCACCCGACGCGCAACAACGCGCCGACATTGCACGGGGTTTTCAGGACGCGATCGTCGAGGTGCTGGTCAAGAAATCGATGCGTGCCGTAAAGGAAAGCGGCCTTGAACGGCTGGTTGTGGCCGGTGGCGTTGGCGCCAACCGCGAACTGCGCCGACACCTGGATGCGCAGGCGGCCAATGCGGGAATTTCCGTCTATTACCCCGAATTCGAGTTCTGCACCGATAACGGCGCGATGATTGCGCTGGCCGGTGCCTTACGCCTGCAAGCCGGCGCTACGCTCAAGCCGGCCGGCGCCTTCGCCGTGCGGGCACGCTGGCCGCTGGCTGAATTGACAGCCTGATCAGGGCCTGGCGCCGGTCTTCGGCTCGGTTCCCGCCATCAGGCGTTGCAGGTTTTGCCAGTGCTTGCCGATCAAGGCAATGGCCATGATGCCGACGGCCGGCAAGATGACATCGCTGCCCCAGAGAAAAAATGCAAATAGCGGTGCCGCCGCCGCAGCCACCAGCGCCGCCAGCGACGAGTAGCGCAGCATAAGGAAAACGAACAGCCAGGTCGCGAAGGTTGCCAAACCCAGCCAGGGGTCCAGCGCCAGCAACACGCCGGCGGCCGTGGCCACGCCTTTACCCCCTTTGAATTTCAGGAACACCGGGTACAGGTGTCCGAAGAAGACGGCCAGCGCGACGAGTCCGACGAAGCCCTCGCCAAAGCCGAATACCGCGCCGTACGTGCGCGCCAGAAAAACCGCCAGCCAGCCCTTGCTCAGATCGCCGAGCAAGGTCATGGCGGCGGCGCCCTTGTGGCCGCTACGCAGCACGTTGGTCGCTCCCGGATTCTTCGAGCCGTAACTGCGCGGATCGGCCAGCCCGAAAAGGCGGCTGCTGACCACGGCGAACGGAACGGAGCCCAAAAGATAGGCCATTACGAGGGCTGAAAGAGCGATCAGGACATTGGACATGGAGGAATCCCGGAAAAACGAATGAGGGGTGGGTTAGCGGTTAGAATGCGCACACTGGCAGGCACGGCTTTCCAGCCAGACCAACGATTTTACACTGACCAGACAGACTGCCGCATGGACATCATCTTTATCGACGAGCTTCGTGTCTCCACACTGATCGGCATATATCCGCGTGAGAAGGTCATGCCGCAGACGGTCGAGATGTCCTTGCAGATCGGCACCGTGACGACCAGTGCCGGAGCCAGTGACGATATCGGTGACACCATCGATTACGCGATGGTCGTCGAACGACTGCGCGCCGAACTGGCAACACAGCATTTCAATCTGCTTGAGAAACTCGCCGAGTATGTGGCCAGGCTTCTGCTTGACGACTTCGGCGCCACCTGGGTGCGCGTTTCGATTGCCAAACTGGGCATGATGCCTGGCGTGCGGCGCGTCGGCGTCGTAATAGAACGCGGCGAATCGAACTGATCAGCCTTTTAACGCCACTTCGACAATTACGGGCGACAGCGCACGCAGCAGGTCGTGCGGATGCACGCCGACGAGGAAGCCGCGGCGACCGCCGTTGATGTAGATCAACGGCAAATCGAGGATGCTTTTCTCGATGCAGACCGGCATTTTCTTTTTGGTAGCGAAGGGGCTGGTTCCGCCGACCAGATAACCGGTATGCCGATGCGCGACTTCCGGCTTGCACGGTTCGACCTTCTTGCAGCCGATCTGTCGGGCCAGTTCTTTGGTCGATACCTTGCAATCGCCATGCATCAACACGATCAAGGGTTTGGCCGACTCGTCCTGCATCACCAGCGTCTTGACAACAGCATGTTCGTCGACATTGAGTTCGCGCGACGAAATTTTTGTTCCGCCGTGCTCTTCATAGTCATAACGATGCGTGGAGTGGGCAATGCCGTGCCGATGCAGAAAATCCGTCGCCGGGGTTTCAGGTGCGTTTTCCGATCTCATGGTTTTCTCCGGTAGCATGACTTGACGTCCCAAGCATAACAGAGGCGCTACAGTTCAAGCTTCAGCCGCGCGGGTGGTGCTGGGCGTGCAGCGATTTGAGCCGTTCGCGGGCAATGTGCGTATAAATCTGCGTGGTCGAAATATCCGAGTGCCCGAGCAGTAACTGCACCACCCGCAGATCGGCGCCGTGATTAAGCAAATGCGTGGCAAAGGCATGGCGAAGGACATGCGGAGACAGCCGGGCGGGATCCATTCCCGACAACACGGCATAACGCTTGATCAGTTGCCAGAAAGCCTGGCGCGTCATCGCAAACCCCCGCGCCGTGACAAACAGATCATTGCTTTGCCGTTTGTCGAGCAGCTCCGGACGGGCCTCGGCAAGATAGCGACGCATCCAGTCGATGGCTTCCTCGCCGAGCGGCACCAGACGTTCCTTGCTGCCCTTGCCGAACACCCGTACCACGCCCATGTCGAAATTCACTTCGTGCAGTTTCAGCCCGACCAGTTCGGAAACGCGCAAACCGGTGGCATACAGCGTTTCGAGCATGGCGCGGTCGCGCTGGCCGAGCGTCGTAGTGCTCGGTGGTGCCGCCAGCAGGGATTCAACCTGTGCTTCGGAAAGCACCTTGGGCAGACGCGAGGGCTTGACCGGCATGGAAATCTTCAGTGTCGGGTCGGTGCTGATGCGTCCGTGTGCCAGCAGGTAACGGTAGAAGCGCCGTAAGGTCGAAATGTAGCGCGCCTGCGAAGTGGCACGCAGCGTTTTCGAGAGCGCTGCGACAAAGCGTAGCAGGGCCAGTTCGTCGGCCTTGCAAATCGGGGCGAGCTTCTGCTCGTTCAGCCAGTTCGAAAAATGAATCAGATCGCTGCGATAACTGGAGAGCGACGCCTTGGCCAGCCCGTCTTCCAGCCACAGGGTGTCGCAGAAGGCATCAATTTCTGCGCGGTCATTCGGTTCGGCTTCAGCAAGCTTCATGCGCCAGTAGCCAGCGCTTCACGTCGAGCATGAAACCGCCGCCGCGCCGCGCAAAACCGCCCAGGCCGCCGCCCGTGGCAATGACCCGATGACAGGGAACGACAAGCGGGAATGGGTTGGCGCCACAGGCCTGGCCAACGGCGCGCGGCGCGTTGTGCAGGGCTTTGGCCAACTCGCCGTAGGTTCGCGTCTGATGGTTGGGAATGGTAGCGATCTGCTCCCAGACGCGACGCTGAAAGGCCGTTCCGGACGGGCGTAGCGGTAGCGCAAAGCTAAACCCGGCGTCGGCGAAATAAGCGCGCAACTGGCGTACGGCTTCTGTGGCCAGCGCGTTCTTTGGTAAAACCTCGGCGCACGGCTCAAGATATTCGAGCGCATGGATTTCATGCTCGTCGCAGCGCACGCCGATGCAAAAGCCCGGCGCGGCAACGAGGGCCTGGTACGTGTGACCGTTTTGCCGTGGCATGGCGGGTCGATCAGGACGCCTTGCCGAGCAGCGCCTGTTTGAGGTCGTCCTGCACCGGCTTGTTGCCCAGCCATATTTTCAGCAGCGCCCTGTAGAAATCCTCGCCGGCAATATCCTTGCCTTTGGCTTGACCGTTGACGCTCAGTCGAGTCCCGCTTTCAGGGATCCAGTCGATCAGGACGCTGGTACCGGTTTTCGCTTCGCCAACCGAAAGCATGGCTTCGGAAAACAGCTTCAATCTGTCCTTGAGCGTCTCCATTTCAGCTTCGGAATGGTTGTTGGCGACGCCTTCCTGCAGCGCGTCGACGAACTGCTGCGCCGAAAGATCGCGCAGCAGACTGATGGAAACCCGCTTCGCACCTTTGGCCGACAGTACCGCATCGGCCTCGCCCTGCTTCTCTGGCAGATAGAGCGCCATCGCATAGACCTTGAAGAAGGCCTTCTTGCGCAGTCCGGCCCCGTTGACCACGACATCGCTGTTTCCAAGTTTGCTCCTGTCATCGAACCTGACGCCGGCGACCTCCACCGCATACGCAAGGTTCACGACCAGCAGAGCGACCAGCACGATCATCAGTTGTTTCATTTGTTGTTTCATTTTGTCTCCTTTGTCATGAATTGAGTGATGCACCCGGGGATTCAACTACGCACCTGCCCATTGCCGAGCACGATCCATTTCTGGCTGGTCAGCCCTTCAAGCCCGACCGGTCCGCGGGCATGGATCTTGTCGGTCGAGATGCCGATTTCCGCACCCAGTCCGTATTCGAATCCATCGGCAAAACGTGTCGAGGCGTTGACCATGACCGACGCCGAATCGACCTCGCGCAGGAAACGCATTGCATTGCTGTAGTTCTCGCTGACGATGGTTTCGGTGTGATGCGATCCGTAACGATTGATGTGCTCGATCGCCTCGCCAAGGCCGGACACCACCTTGACCGAGATGATCGGCGCCAGGAATTCTGTGGCGTAGTCTTCCTCGCTCGCTGCCGTGGCTTCCTTTACCAGAGCCTGCGTTTCGGCACAGCCACGAATCTCGACGCCCTTGGCCGTGAGCATGGCGGCAATCGGCGGCAGCAGTCGGGCGGCGACGGAGCGCGCAACGAGCAGCGATTCCGCCGTGTTGCAGGTGCCGTAGCGCTGCGTCTTCGAGTTGTCGACGATGGACAGCGCCATGTCGGCATCGGCATCCTCGTCGATATAGATGTGGCAGTTGCCGTCCAGATGCTGGATCATCGGCACCCGTGACTCGGCCAGCAGCCGCGAAATCAGACCCTTGCCGCCGCGCGGAACGATTACATCGACGAATTCCCGCATCGTAATCAGGTGGCCGACGGCGGCACGATCGGTGGTGTCGATGACCTGCACGACATGTGCCGGCAGGTCGGCTGCCGCCAACCCTTCGTGAACCAGCGCGGCGATGGCGCGATTGCTGCGGATGGCCTCGGACCCGCCACGCAAAATGGCGGCGTTACCCGACTTCAGGCACAGCGCAGCGGCATCGGCCGTAACGTTGGGACGCGCTTCGTAGATGATGCCGATGACGCCGAGCGGGACGCGCATCCTGCCGACCTGAATGCCACTCGGACGAAATTTCAACTCGCTGATCTCGCCAACCGGGTCGGGCAGCGCGGCGACCTGCTCGACGCCCTCGGCCATGGCGACGATGTCTTTCCCGGTGAGTGTCAGACGGTCGAGCATGGCCGGCTCAAGGCCGGCAGCGCGAGCTGCCGCCAAATCTTCCTGGTTGGCGGCGATCAGCGCAGCGGATTCGCGTCGGATAGCCGCAGCGATGGTGCGCAAGGCGTCATTCTTGACCTTGCTGTCGGCGCGGGCGATGGCGCGCGAGGCTTCGCGTGCCTGGCGACCTACCTTCTGCATATAATTCTGGATGTCCATGCTTGCCTTGTTTGATTAAGGTGAAAGTCTTGCGCGCGACTGATAAAACACGGTTCGCCTGACTGGAAGTGCCGTGTCCTGGCTGCCGTCTTTTGCTGGCCGGCCTGAATGGCAGGCGGATGCAGCATAAGGGTCCGTGTTGAAGAAAAAGGGCATGTCATCGAATTCCATCAGGCCGGGTGGTGCCAATTCCATTGCCGACAGGGTCAAAACCTGATTATAGCCACCATCAAATAAAAACCTTACAGGAACCATCGGTAAAAACTGCACTCTTAGTGTTACTCAATGTTACAGACTGCCCATTATGAGCCCAAAACTGATCGTCCCCGCCGAGGTAAAAATTTGTGGAACCTGCAGCTACTGGGACGGTGAACGCAAGGTCGACTCCGAGCTGCGGATCGTCGTGGTCGATGACTGTAGCGAGGGGGAGTGTCTGGTACACGGCAAATGTTGCAACGGACTCAACCATGAGGACGAATTGAACGAAGAATGCATCTGGGAGCATCTGGCTCCTGACGAGTCGATCGGCAAGGAAAAATAAGCCTGTCCGGCGTTTCAGCCTGCACCGGCGCAAATATCCAGGCCGAGGCGCAGAAACTCATCCCACACATCCCCCGTCCCGGCGCCCTTGATCATCCGGTCAATCCCTGCGGCATGCGCCAGCGCGGCATTGGCCCTGGCGCCGTCGATCCGCTGCAGGGCACGCTTGAACAGCGACTGACGCGCACCCCATACACGAGCTTCCTTGAGCAATACGTCGAGTGGCTGGCGTGCATTCAGCCCGGCCTTGACCTGTGCCAGCGCTCGCACCTCTTCGGTCAGCGCCCAGAGTACCAGAAGCGGCGCCTCGCCTTCCTGCTGCAAACCGTCCAGCGTGCGTGTCAGGCGTGTCACATCACCGGCCAGGAGTGCTTCACGCAGACCATCGAGGTCGTAGCGGGCGACATTGAGTACCGCCTCCTGCACCTGCTGCAAAGTCAGTTTTCCGGCCGGATAGAGCAAAGCAAGCTTGAGGATTTCCTGATGCGCGGCGAGCAGGTTGCCCTCGACACGCTCGGCAATGAAGCGCAGCCCCTCGTTATCGCTGCTCTGTTGCTGGCGGCGCAGGCGAGCCGCAATCCAGGCCGGCAACTCAGCCAGATTGGGAGGAATCAGCTTGACGGCGACACCCGCCTCGGCCAGAGCCTTCAGCCAGACGGCCTTTTCCTCGCTCCAGTCGAGGCCGGGAAGCGTCACCAGCAGAAGCACATCGGGGGACGGATGCACGCAGTAGTCCTGGAGTGCCGAGCTACCCTCGCGCCCTGGCTTGCCTGTCGGAATGCGCAGATCAATCAGCGTGCGGCCCCCGAACAGCGACATGTTGCCTGCCGCGTGGTGCAATTCGAGCCAGTTGAATCCGGGAAGTGCGCTGAGCACTTCACGCTCGTCGTAACCCTGGTGGCGGGCCGCTGCACGAATCGCATCGGCCGCTTCAATCACCAGCAGGGGTTCGTCGCCGTAGACGACGTAAACCGGCTTCAGCTCACTTTCAAGGTGGGCTGCAAGCTGCTCGCCCTTGAGCTGCATTGCGTCCCTACTCCGCAGGCGCCTGAAAATCCGGCTTGCTTGCCGCCAGACGGCGCATTAACTGCTGCACCAGATCGTTCTCCATGTCCCGCCAGAGCAGTTCCTCTTCCTGTGTCTTGGCCAGCACGTCCGAGTCGGAATACGTCAGATCGCGGCTCAGTTCGACCATGCCGGGCAATACCAGATCGCGGCCCTTGCTATCGGTGATACGGTAGCCAAAGCGATAACGTAGCCGTTTTTCACGTACCCGACCGCCACTGGATAAGGCGAGAATGATTGGCAGCTTCTCCTCGATTGTCGGCACGAAAGTCGCCTGCGCGTCCGCAGCGGTATCGGCCAGGCGGGTTGATCCCGAGGCCCGGATGGCGCGCTTCAAGCTGGCATTGATCAGCGAATAGTCTGCACCGCTCAGATAAATACTCTCGTAGGGCAAGGTATAGGAACCGCGCAACTGAAAGCCGCAGCCGGCAATGGCCGTCATCAGCAGTAGAAAGAGGTTTAAACGAAGCGTTGAGCGCAGCACGACATTCCTCCGGGTTTCAGACGACGATATTGACCAGCCGGCCAGGCACGACGATCAGCTTGCCGGGCGCTTTTCCTGCCAGATGCTTCTGTGCCACTTCGCAGGCCAGTGTCGCCTTTTCAATGGCGGCCCTGTCGGCCCCGGCGGGGACGCGCAGGCTGCCGCGCAGCTTGCCATTGACTTGCAGCATCAGCTCGATTTCATCCTGTACCAGAGCAGTAGCATCGGCTTGCGGAAAGCGCTGGGCACCCGCCATCTGTCCGGGCCTGAGTTCGGCGTAGAGCGCTTCGCAGACATGCGGCACGATCGGATAGAGCATCAGCACCACGGCTTCCAGCGTCTCCTGCCTGAGCGCACGTGCGCTCGCCGAATCCTCAGCGAGCCGGGCATAGGCATTTAGCAACTCCATCACGGCGGCGATGGCCGTGTTGAACTGCTTGCGCCGGCCATAGTCGTCCGTCACCTTGCCAATGACCTGGTGCAACTGGCGACGGAAGGTTTTCAGTTCCGCCGAAAGTTCCCCGCCCGTACAGGCGGCAACCAGACCGCCGGAAACATGCTCGAAGACGATTCGCCAGACGCGCTTGAGGAAACGGAAAGCGCCTTCAACTCCGGCGTCGGACCATTCGAGCGATTGATCCGGGGGCGAGGCGAACATGATGAACAGGCGCGCCGTGTCGGCGCCAAACTGATCGATCAGCGCCTGCGGGTCGACGCCGTTGTTCTTCGACTTCGACATTTTCTCGGTGCCGCCAACGACGACCGGCAGACCGTCGGCACGCAAGGTGGCGGCGAGCGCTCGCCCCCGCTCGTCGCTGGTGAATTCGACATCGGCCGGGTTGATCCAGTCCTTCTTGCCGTTCGCATCCTCGCGATAGAAGGTCGGCGCAACGACCATGCCCTGCGTCAGCAGATTGGCAAAGGGTTCGTCGAGTCCGGCCTCGCCAAACAGGCCGGTATCGCGCATCAGTTTGGTCCAGAAACGCGAGTAGAGCAGATGCAGGATGGCGTGCTCGATGCCACCGATATACTGGTCGATGCCGCCCTTGCACCAGTAGTTGACGCGCTCGTCGACCATCGCTTGATCGTTGTCCGGACAGCAGAAGCGCAGGAAGTACCACGAGGATTCGACGAAGGTATCCATCGTGTCGGTCTCGCGCCGCGCCGGCTTGCCGCACTTCGGGCAACTACATTCGTAGAACTCCGGCATCCGGGCCAGCGGACTGCCGGCACCGGTGACCGTCACGTTCTCCGGCAATACCACCGGCAACTGCTCGTCAGGTACCGGCACATCGCCGCAATCGGCGCAGTGGATGATCGGGATCGGGCAGCCCCAGTAACGCTGACGCGAGATGCCCCAGTCGCGCAGGCGGAACTGAGTACGCTTGGCACCGAGCCCCCTGGCCGCAAGATCGCCGGCAATCGCATCGAACGCCGACTGGAAATCAAGGCCATCGTACTTGCCGGAATTGACGCAAATGCCTGGTTCAGCGTAGGCCTCGTCCCAGGGCGCGCTGACAGCATTATAGGCACCGGCCGGGGAGCCAATAACCATGCGGATCTCCAGCTCATATTTGGTGGCAAAGGCAAAGTCGCGCTCGTCGTGCGCCGGAACGGCCATCACCGCACCTTCGCCGTAACCCATCAGCACGTAGTTGGCGACCCATACCGGCAGCTTCTCGCCATTGAGCGGATGGACGACAAAGAGGCCGGTCGGCATGCCCTTCTTCTCCATCGTCGCCATGTCGGCCTCGGCCACACCGCCACGCTTGCATTCCTCGATGAATTCCCGCAGTTCGGGATTATTCACCGCCGCCTGTGTGGCCAGCGCATGCTCGGCGGCCACGGCAACGTATGTCGCTCCCATCAGCGTATCGGGGCGCGTGGTGTACACCTTGAGCACGCCTTCGCCACCGATCGACGCCACATCGTAAGGAAAGCCCACATCGCAACCGAAGCTCTTGCCGATCCAGTTCTTCTGCATCAGCCTGACCTGTTCCGGCCAGCCGCCAAGTTTGTCGAGGTCAGCCAGCAGCTCGTCGGCGTAGGCGGTGATCTTCATGCAGTACATCGGGATTTCGCGCTTCTCGATCAGTGCGCCCGAACGCCAGCCACGACCGTCGATGACCTGCTCGTTGGCCAGCACGGTCTGGTCTTCCGGGTCCCAATTGACCGTGCCAAGACGCTTGTAGATCAGTCCTTTTTTATAGAGGCGGGTAAACAGCCACTGCTCCCAGCGGTAGTAGTCCGGCTTGCAGGTGGCCAGCTCGCGATCCCAGTCGATGGCAAACCCGAGTCGCTTGAGCTGCCCCTTCATGTACTCGATGTTGGCGTAGGTCCATTGCGCCGGCGGCACCCTGTTCTGGATCGCCGCATTCTCGGCTGGCATGCCGAAGGCATCCCAGCCCATTGGCTGCATGACGTTGAAGCCCTGCATCGTGTGGAAGCGCGCCAGCACGTCGCCGATCGTGTAGTTGCGCACATGCCCCATGTGCAATTTGCCCGAGGGATAGGGGAACATCGACAGACAGTAGTACTTGGGCCTGCTTGCATCCTCGATGGCGCGCGCGGCACCGATCCGGTTCCAGTGCGCCTGCGCGGCGAGTTCGATCTCCTGGGGCTGGTATTTTTCCTGCATGGCTGGTGACGGTCAGAATGGACTAAACCGCGAATTATACGCGGTTTGTCCAGGCCGGCCGGCCTCAACCCTGGCGGCCGACAGCCAGCGATCAACCGCGCGGATCGGGAACAAATCCGCCGGGGAAGGGGTTCGGCGCGGGGTTCGTTCTACCGTAGTGCGGCGGGCGCGGAATGACGCCCTGGGCGAGCAGGTTGGCGCGGCTGTTGTAGTAAATGGTGACGATTTCGGACGGCGTATCGCTGGCACGGCGGAACTCGGTGTACTGCGTTGGCGCGCTGATCCGTTCGCCATGACCGGTACCCAGCCGACCTTCCGCCTTCTTGCTCAGCGCTTCGCTGCGTTCCGGCGCCGCGCTCGGCGGGGCACTGGCCGGGGCGCTGGCCCGGGATTGCGATTGGTCCGACTCGTTGCCCGCAGCGTGGTCGGCGCGATCAGCACTGCCCTGCTCGACACGCTCGCGGGCCGAGAATGCAGCTTGCGCCGGGGGCGGCAGCGGATCGGCTTCGCGATAGACGGCGACGCCAATCACCCCGACGTTCTGCGGGCGATCGGTGCGCGCGGCGTAGCTGTCGGCGATGCTGGTGAAGTAAAAGGCCGCGACGTCGTCCATGCTCTTGCGCCAGCCGCTGATCTCGGCGGCCTGCCAGGGTGAAATCACATAACCCGATTGCGATGTGGCGGCGGTCTGGCCGTTCAGCGCATTGACGCCATCGACCGAGATCACGGTCAATACGCGGCCACCACTCTTGTTACGCAAATTGACGGCATAGCGGTTGCCCGGTGTTCCGGCAACGTAGAGCCGGCCCTGATGGCGATAGACTTCCAGTTTTTCTCCCGTAGTGCGATCGGTGACGCTGACGTCGACCAGCGTTCCGGCATCGGCAATGCTGATGCAGGCGGCCAGGCAAAACGGGGCAAGCAGGGTGGCAAACTTCTTCATGACGGTCTCCTTGAGTGAGTAGGTGACCGTGTAAACGCAGGCTTTGCTCGAACGGGGTTAAATCACTTACGAAATTCTTCAGGCAACCGGTAATCGGGGTGGGCGCGGCGGAATTCGGCAAGCTGACGTTCTGCTTCTTCGCTTTTTCCTGCGCTGCGCAGGGCGCGAATTTCTTCGAGCCAGAGTTCCGGGGTGCGTGTGCCGTCAGCCCGTGATTTTGCCAACGGCGCGGCGGCCGGGCGGGCTGCGGAAAATTCGGGTGCGGCACGCAATTCAACGCGGCCCGCGGCTTGATTGGCGGCATTGGCTGCGGCGGGCGCAGCGCTTTCAGCCTTGTCGGCCGCAGCAGGGGCCGCCGGCGCCTGCTCGGTGGCAATTCTTGAAGCGCGCGAAGCATCGCGTTCGCGGCTATCGGAACTCGGCAGCGGCCTGCTTTCCTTGACGCTCGGGGCCGCCGGTGCCTGCATCGTTCTGGCCGGCGCGGAGGCTTCAGCCTGCTTCTTGCTCTGCGCTTCGACGCGGTCCTGCATGCTTTCTGAGCGAGGCTGTTCGACGCCGGGCTGCGTTGAGAGTTCGCCGGGCTGGCGCTCGACGAGCAGCGTCAGCGTGACCGTCAGCATGACGGTGGTGAGCAGCGTGAGCGGCATGCGCCAGCGTTGCCACCAGCCGGTGCGTCGCGTACCAGGCGGGCGAGCCGTGACGGCCTGCCGGGCGCGCTCAAGAATGTCTTGGTCGATGGCCGCAGAAGGCTCGGCTTGCGCATGCTCGCGGTAAAGCCGGGAGACTTGCGGGTCGGTCGGGAGGTCCTGGCGCGGCTCGGTCATAACAGATCCTGCAGCGAATGGCGGAGTTTGCCCAGCGCATAGCGTAGCCTGCTTTTGCTGGTTTCGCGACTGGTCGCCGTTGCGGCGGCGATTTCTTCGAGCGTCAGCCCGCCTTCCTCCGCCAGCAGGAAGGCTTCGCGCTGCGGGGCGGGCAGTTCAGCCAGCGCCTGATCGATGCGTTGCGCCGTTGCCCTCCGCTCGTGCAGCGCCTGCGGCGTTTGCTCAAGCGGAGCCGCCTGGTTGCCGATGATGTCTTCGCCATCCGCTTCGTTCCCGGAATTGGCTTTTTCGTAGCGTGTGGCGATTTCAGGGGCATTTTTCCGGTAGTGATCGATCAGCCGGTGGTGAGCGATGCGAAAGATCCAGGTCGAGAATTTGGCCAGGGGTTCGTATTCGGCACGGGCATTGACCACCTTGATCCAGACCTCCTGGTAAAGCTCTTCGGCAAACGCCTGGCTGCCGCACTGATGGGCAAGATAGCGATGCAGCGAGCCGCGATAGCGACGGTAAAGGCTTTCAAAAGCCCTTGCGTCGCCGTCGCGGTAGGCCAGCATCAGCCGCTCATCGCTCAGTTCTTCGTGCATGCCGGCAGTCTAGCGCCCGCCGTCGCAAACTCAAAATGCCGCATTGGCGCGCGCATTGACGTACTGTCCAAGGCACATTCCGGCGACTCCGGATTGAACTGGGAAACAGCAGTCAAATGCGAAAATTGGCCGCAACACTATGTCTGGAGAGTGCTTGGCCCTCACCCCATCCCTCTCCCGCAGGAGAGGGGGTTTGCACCCTTCGCCCTGCGGGCTAATCTATGCACACATCTTTTGTAGCCAATTTCCAGCCTTGGCAGATCGCCGAGAGGCGCTGCAATCCATGAAGCATGGTGATGGGGCCGGGCTTGGCTTCAGAAGCATAGCCCTTCCACCCACCCAGACGCGCAATGACCCATGCGGCTTGGGCAAGGGAGCCTGTACGGTGAGGGTTTTTCTGCTTTTGCGTTTTTCCTTCAAGGGTCGGCCGTATGCGCTGCAAGACTTCGATCTCGTCCGCATTGAATACGTCGGCGGCTTGAACGGCACTGTGTCCGTCGCGGGCCAAGGTCAATTGCATGGTGAGCACCGCCGCCTGAATGGCCAGACAGGCCAGCTTGGTCAGTCCCGCCGCAGTTTCAACCTGGCTGGACTCAAGGTTCAAGCCTTGCTTCTTCAAGGTTCGGAACAGTTGTTCGATGTGCCAGCGCTGCCGGTACCAGTCGACGCATTGCAAGGCCTCCTCAAGACATGCGATACGGTGCGTGGTCAGCAGGCGCCAGTGGATGGGCGCTTCATTGCCCACCACGCTGCCTGGCAATTCTTTGACTTCAACAACGCTCAATTCAATCTGCGGCGGTGCGCTTTTGTCCGAGCAGGAGGCGGGACGCCGAATCGTGACACGCCCAAAGCGTACTTCCAGCGTGGCTCGGTGGGCGCTGCGCTTGCCCGGGCGGGCCGGCACGTCAAAGCAGTGGGTGCCTTGTGCGGGTTGCGCATCGATCCACGCATACAGTTTATCGCCAGCGGCCAGGGTGCGGTCACGGCAAGCACGCGTGAGCAGATGCGTGCGCTCGTCAGGCACCCTCGCCCATTCTTCATAGATATCGCTTTCCCGGTCGGCAATGATCGTCACCATTGCCGCTTCGGACAGGCATTTTTTGCCGGCTTCGGCGACGTCCAGCCAGCGGTAGGATTCCCTGTCTTCTATCGGGAGTTTCCGGTAATCGGGGGAGGCTTTGCCCGTCCTGATCCAGTGATGAATGTGCGCCAAGCCAAGACAGGCGCCATCACTGGCATCAACAACCAGCAAGGGGTGGAGAAACATGCCCACGTCGCTTCCATTCCCTACCGTGCCAAGGCCGCTGACGCGCCCTGCGTGGGCTTGGTGGTTCAGCTCTGTCGTGTCCTGGATCGCCAGCACATGCCGCCGCCCCGCAGCAATCGCTCCGGTTCGCTTACAGGCACTGTCGATCAACTGTGCAGGCGTCACTTTGTCATTCGCCAGCCAGCGACCATACTGCACCTCTCGCGCCCGGCTTCCTGCCAGTTGCCGAAGACAGACCGTCTGCTTCGACACCATGCTCTGCAACAGGGCCGCTCCGTTTTTTTTAACCGAACATCGCCAAAATCACCCACATCGTAGGTCTCAGCCCTCTCCAACTCGTGCACACCGTCCATGCCAATCCTCCGGGTATCATTCACCAAAAGATTCAAAGCAAAATGTGTGCATAGATTAGCCC
>NZ_JAEUOI010000216.1 GCF_016790145.1 Propionivibrio sp.
CAATAGGCGACCCTGAGACCGTGTGCCGTGCTCGTGCGATGCGTTTTTTGGCTACTGCCTGTGATGTCTTCAGGATGGCGGTTATTATCGGCTGGCAGCCCTGCCAGTTCCGATTGTTCAGCGATAGTCAATAAAGCGTGCTGGATAGTGGGCCGTTACCCACGCCAGAAAGACATATTTCACCATTTTCCCGATGCCGACGGCGATCAGTACACCAGTTGCCGAGGGGTTGACGAGCGAATAGAGAAATAATGCTGGCGTTTGCGGCATGGGAGAGCCGGCGATGATCATCAGAGCAAACAGGCCGTAGCTCTCCAGCCACTCGCTGGCCAATTGCCAGGTTACCGATTCGACCAATTCCGGAAAGCGCGAGATGACCAGCTCCCGGCCCAAGTAATGGAATAATTCAACCAGCACCATAGCTCCCATACCGCTGGCCATGCCGCACAGCAGGCCGAGCACCAGCCAGCGCCGTGGCGCGATGAGCACTGCAGGAATCAACACAATCACAAAGGGGAAGGCGAAAGTGGCGGCCGAGGCGAAGGCAATCAGCGCCACCACCAGCGGGTAATAGCGATGCCCGGCACTGCGATCGAGAACTCGCCGGAGCCAGGCGGGAATGTGCGGTCTGTTCATGCGATCATCTGCCGCTGGCCTGAAGTTATCCAGATCATCGGCTTGCCGACAGGCGGGCAAGTAGGATGGTATTATTTTTCATGTCGCTCAACGGTTTTTTTCTGAAGGAATTACTCTTGCATCCTGGATCAAACGAGTTCTCGCCCATGCTGTCGATTGTAAGCGCTTTAGGGTTCGGTACGCAGGTAGCGGCTGGCGTTGACGGCCCATCAGGCAAGGATACGGCTTCCGCTCGCAATAATAGATCTGGCGGATTCATCGGCGCTTTAAGGCCCAAGACTATCCTGCCGGAACCCTTGCGCGCCACTGATCATAGGCAGCACCCTTGGGCAAGCAGGCGGGCGCCATGCTGAAAAAGTTCTTCGCCGGCCTGCTTTCCGGCCTGATGGCGATCGTCCTTCCGGCCTGCGATGGCATCAATCTTGAGAAACTGAAACCGGGAATTTCGACGTTACAGGACGTGCGTGACATCATGGGGCCGCCGAGCATGGAGTGGGCGGATCCCGACGGTACGCTGACCTGGGAATATCCGCGCACGCCGGAAGGTATAGTCAACTACATGATCGTCTTCGGCCCCGACAAGCGGCTGCGCGAAGTGCGGCAGGTGCTGAGCGAGGAAAATTTTGCCCGGGTCAGGGAAGGCATGAGCCGCGAGGAGATACGCCGCCTGCTCGGCAAACCTGCGCACGAGTCCTACTTCCCGCTCAAGAAGGAACACGTCTGGGACTGGAAGAGCAAAGTCGAACCGGGCATGGTCTGGTTTTTCAACGTGCATTTCGACGAAAACGGGCGCGTGGTGCGGACAAGTTCAAGTTTTGACCCCAAGGGTTGACGAATCCGAAGGTCTGCAACTCACGTTCGGTGCCGGTTCCGGGTCAGCCTTGCTCTCCCGGCCGGCCAGCAGGCCTGATGGCATCAAGCGCTGTCGATGCCGTCATCAATTTTATTTCCAGCCCGAAAATCTGAATTCCCGACCTGTCGAAGTGGCTTGAAACAGTTTTGGAGACGGCTTTAGAGCTTGACAATCAAGGGCTTGATACGTAAATTTACGCCCTTGCCCGACTCCAGCACAGGGCTTGCGCCGATTTGATCTCTACAGATTGCGGGCGCGTTAGAAATTCCGCTAAAGCGAAGCCGGTAACGACACACGAAAACCCGTCGAGCTTTACGTTGACGGGTTTTTTCTTTACAAGCGGCCAGACAGGCTACGCACGACCAACAAGGTAGATACCATGCAGCCCGACCGTACAGCCGAACTGAAATCCCTGCTCGAAAAACGCATCCTCGTTCTCGACGGGGCGATGGGCACGATGATCCAGAGCCACCGGCTGCAGGAGGCCGACTATCGCGGCACTCGCTTTACCACCCACGCGCATGACCTGAAAGGCAACAACGATCTGCTGCTGCTGACCCGGCCCGATATCATTCGCGGCATTCATGCCGACTATCTGGCCGCCGGCGCCGACATTATCGAAACGAATACCTTCAACGCGACAGCGGTATCTCAGGCCGATTACAAACTCGAAAGCATTGTTTATGAGTTGAATGCCGCCGGGGCGAAGCTGGCGCGTGAAGTCTGTGACGAATACACTGCACAGGACCCGGCCAGACCGCGTTTCGTTGCCGGCGTGCTCGGCCCGACCTCGCGCACGGCGTCGATCTCGCCAGACGTCAACGATCCGGGCTGCCGCAATACCAGCTTCGATCAACTGGTCGACACCTACAGCGAAGCCATTCGTGGCCTGACCGACGGCGGCGCCGATATCCTGCTTGTCGAAACGATCTTCGATACGCTCAATGCCAAGGCGGCACTGTTCTCGATCGAGCAGTATTTTGAACAGGTCGGCCGACGCTGGCCGGTGATGATCTCCGGCACCATTACCGATGCCTCCGGGCGCACGCTTTCCGGGCAAACCGCCGAGGCCTTCTGGAACTCGCTCAACCATATCCGGCCGCTGTCCTTCGGGCTGAACTGCGCGCTCGGCGCCGCCGAACTGCGCCAGTATGTCGAGGAACTTTCGCGCATCTGCGAGTGCTTCGTATCGGCGCATCCGAACGCCGGTTTGCCCAACCCGCTGTCGCCTACCGGTTACGACGAAACCCCCGAGCAACTGGCGAAGGAAATCGTCGACTGGGCGCAACACGGTTTTGTGAACATCGTCGGCGGCTGCTGCGGCACGACGCCGGCGCACATTGCGGCCATTGCGCAAGGTGTCGCTGGCATCAAGCCGCGCCAGATTCCGCAAGTCGAAAGGAAGCTGCGCCTCAGCGGCCTGGAGCCCTTCGACGTCGGTCGCGAATCTCTCTTTGTCAATGTCGGCGAACGCACCAACGTCACCGGCTCGAAAGCCTTTTCGCGCATGATCCTCGAAGGCCGCCTTGACGATGCGCTGGCGGTCGCCCGCCAGCAGGTCGAAAACGGCGCGCAGTTGATCGACATCAACATGGACGAGGCGATGTTGGACTCGAAGGCAGCGATGGATCGCTTCCTCAAGCTGATCGCCACCGAGCCGGACATCTCGCGCGTGCCGATCATGATCGATTCCTCGAAGTGGGAAATCATCGAGGCCGGCCTCAAGTGCATCCAGGGCAAAGGCATCGTCAATTCGATCTCGATGAAGGAGGGCGAAGCGGCCTTCCTGCACCAGGCCAGACTGGCACGCCGTTATGGCGCCGCCGTGGTGGTCATGGCCTTCGACGAGGCCGGGCAGGCCGACACCTACCAGCGCAAGACAGAAATCTGCAAACGCGCCTACGATTTGCTGACGGCAACGCCGGAGCACGGCGGAGCAGGTTTCCCGCCCGAAGACATCATCTTCGACCCCAACATATTCGCCATCGCCACCGGCATCGAGGAGCACAATAACTACGCCGTCGATTTCATTGAGGCGTGTCGCTGGATTCGCGCCAATCTGCCCTGGGCGCAGATTTCCGGCGGCGTCTCCAACGTCTCCTTCAGCTTCCGCGGCAACGACCCGGTGCGCGAGGCGATCCACACCGTCTTCCTCTACCACGCGGTCAGGGCCGGGCTGTCGATGGGTATCGTCAACGCCGGCATGCTCGGCGTCTATGACGATCTCGATCCGGCGCTGCGCGACAAGGTCGAGGACGTGGTACTCAACCGCAACGCCGAAGCCGGCGAAGCGCTGGTCGAGTTCGCGCAAACGGTCAAGGAAGGCAAGGCGAAAGACTCGGGGCCCGATCTCTCGTGGCGCGAACTGTCGGTCGAAGCGCGTCTCTCGCATGCGCTGGTCAAGGGCATCACCGACTTTGTCGTAGCCGACACCGAGGAATGCCGCGCTGCGCTGGAAGCCGCCGGCCAGCCGCCACTGGCGGTCATCGAAGGGCCGCTGATGAGCGGCATGAATGTCGTCGGCGACCTCTTCGGCGCCGGCAAGATGTTCCTGCCGCAGGTGGTCAAATCGGCGCGTGTCATGAAGCAGGCGGTGGCGCATCTGATTCCCTATGTCGAAGCCGAGAAGCTGCGTACCGGCGCCACCAGCAAGGGCAAGATCGTCATCGCCACGGTGAAGGGCGACGTTCATGACATCGGGAAAAACATTGTCGGCGTGGTGCTCGGTTGCAACGGCTACGACATCGTCGATCTCGGTGTCATGGTCTCCTGCGACAAGATCCTGCACGCGGCGAAAGAGCATGGCGCGCAGGCCATCGGCCTGTCCGGGCTGATCACGCCCTCGCTGGAGGAGATGAGCCACGTTGCGGCCGAAATGCAGCGTCTTGGCTTTGCCGACGGAACCCATGACCAGGCCATCCCGCTGCTGATCGGCGGTGCGACGACCAGCCGTGCGCATACCGCGATCAAGATTGCGCCGCATTACAGCGGCCCGGTCGTTTACGTCCCGGATGCGTCGCGCGCCGTCGGCGTCGTCACCAAACTGTTGTCGATCGATAACGCCGCCGGCTTCAAGGCCGAAGTCGCCGCCGACTACGACAAGGTACGCGCCCAGCACGCCGGCAAGAAAGGCATCCCGCTGGTGTCGCTGGAGAAGGCGCGCAGCAATCGTCTGGCGTGGAACAGCGATCCGGCCTACCAGCCGAGCGCACCGAACAAGCCCGGTTTGCACGTGCTGCGCAACATCGATCTGGCGACGCTGGTCGACTACATCGACTGGGGCCCGTTCTTTCAGACCTGGGATCTGGCCGGCAGTTATCCGAAGATTCTCGACGATGCGACGGTCGGCGAAGCGGCGCGCTCGGTCTTTGCCGATGGCCAGGCCATGCTGGCGCAGATCATTGCCGAGCGGCACACCAGCCCGTGGATCACCGCCAACGCCGTTTTCGGTCTCTATCCGGCCAACGCCGTTGGCGACGACATCGATATCTACAGCGACGAATCACGTCGCGAAAAACTGATGACCTGGCACAACCTGCGTCAGCAGCATGAGCGCCCTGCGGGCAAGCCTCATTACTGTCTGAGCGATTTCGTCGCCGACAGATTTGATCAAGGCGGCGCGCCCGACTGGGTCGGCGTTTTCGCCGTCAGCGCCGGGCTGGGCATCGAGCAGAAACTTGCCGAATTCGAGGCCACGCACGACGACTATCGCGCGATCATGCTCAAGGCACTTGCCGACCGCTTCGCCGAAGCCTGTGCCGAGTGGCTGCACGCGCAGGTACGGCGCGACTACTGGGGCTACGCCGCTGCAGAGTCGCTCGCCAGCGATGCGCTGATCCGCGAGGAATATCGCGGCATCCGGCCAGCACCCGGCTACCCGGCGTGCCCCGATCATACCGCCAAGGGCGCATTGTTCGCGCTGCTCGACGCCCCGGCCAATGCCGGCATGGGCATCACCGAATCCTTTGCCATGACGCCGGCCGCCGCCGTTTCCGGCTTCTACCTGGCGCATCCGCAAGCGCAGTATTTTGCCGTGAGCAAGATCGGCCGAGACCAGTTGGAGGACTGGGCGAAACGTGCCGGCTTCAGCGTCGCCGAAGCCGAGCGCTGGCTGGCGCCGCTGCTCTGACTGAGATGGATTTGTCGCCTCACCACATGATGGAAGTCGTGGGACTGCACGTTCCCCTCGGCCCCTCTCTCGGAGCGCGAGGGGAGGTTTGTGAGCCGCTGGCGCGACATTCACGCTAAAAGCACCGGCCATGCAACTCGATCTTTTCCTGCACAGCGCCGACGTTCAACTGCGCAATGCCGTCATCGCGGCACTCTACGCCCGCGACGCCGAGGCCATGCGTATTGCCTTGGACCGCCTGCTTGCCGAATTCCCGAATGACCTGCATCACGCTGACTTCGAGCATCTTTATTCCGAGCTTTCAGCGTTAAGCCAGGAGGCGGGCTCAGCGTCGGCCATTGCACAACGGGTCGAGTGTATCGAGACCCGCTTGCAGCCACCCCTACAAAAGATGATCGGCACAGACGCGGCACAGCACTGGATTGAACCAGTATACGGCCAGTTGGCGCGCGCGGCTTCCGGCCAGGCATTTACGCGCAGCCTGGCGCAGGCCTACGCGGGCGGACTTTTTCTCCGGGCGAACGAACTCGCTCTGGCACGCGCGTCTGTTTTGGCGATTCCATCCTGGCGACGCATCCCCGAAGCGCTGGCCTGGATGACCGAAATCGCCTTGCGCGAAGACAAGCCCGACGAGTACTGGCCACTGGTTGCAGAACTGGCGTGGATCGCCCCGGCCCTGCTCGCCGCTTTGCTCGCCGTCGGAGTCCATTGTGCGGCCCCCGCTACCGTTCTGCGCTACTATCGCGAATTCTGTTCCGAGGCCGAGGCGGATGGTGAGACCGATGAGATCGTATGGTTTCCCGCCTGGCTGATGATCGAACACGCCGAGCTGCTGCCGTGGCTGCGTACCGCTCATCCGCACGACTCGCGTCCGGCACGTAGCGCGGCCTTGCTCATCGACCTGTTGCTCGGTGAACGCCGCGGGCTGACGCCGGCTGTGGTCGATAAACGCCAGCAATTGCGTGATCTGGCACCGGCAATTTTTGCGCGCTACATGGCGCGCCGCTGATTTACAGACTATTCTTTCTACATACCAAAATCATGAAAAAATCCCGTACCGAGGAACGTCCGCAACCGGCCCAGATCGAGGCCATCGAGCGCTGTATCGAGCGCGGCAAGCTGGCCGAGGCCGACGAACGGCTGAAGCGTCTGCAAGCGGCTTTCCCAAACTTCAAACCGCTCAGACGCTTGGCTTACGAGATCGCCCGGGAAAGCGGCGACACCTTGCGTAGGGTCTTTAGCGCCTGGGAATGGTGCGCCGCCTCACCCAACAGCACGCCGGCCTTCACCGCGCTTGCCGAGAGTAGCGGTGTCCATTTCCCCTATCTGTTTCTCCATGCGCTGGAACAACTCATGGCTCTCGGAGAAAATCCAGGGGTCGACCTGGCAACGGTGCGCGCTGCGCTTTCTTCAGACATCAGCGAGGACGAGGGACGACGTATCGACTTGTGCCAGGTACTTCTTGCCAGCGGAAAAGCCGCTGAAGCCGGTGCACTGGTTGAACACATCACGCAGGTGTCGGCGCAGAACAATTTCGGCCAGGCACTGTTTGCCCAGGGGAAAATCGTGCGCGCCGACGCGGTCTTCGCTGCAGTTGTGGAATCGGCGCCGGAGAATCTTTTTGCGCTTGGACGGCTACTCACACTGCGCCTCTGGCTGGCCGGGCGTGACGCCGCCCTGCCCCTGGCCGATCGCCTGCTTGCCCTCATGCCGAAAACCATCGACGCAGCAGGCCAACAGATTGATGGGGCAATTCTTCTGGGGCGGCTCAAACAGGCCGAAGCCGTTTATCTGGCTACCCTGAAAGCACCGTGGTACGCAGAAAACAGCAAGCGCGATGCGCAAGCGGAAGCTCGCCTGCACATGAGCGGCGCACTCGTTGCCTGGCGTCAGGAACGACACGAGGTAGCGGTCTCGCGGCTCGACATAATCAGCGATGATAGTGAAGACATCGCCAACCTGCGTACCCAGTGCACTTTCTTCCGCATGACCGCCAATACGCCGGACTGGACGATCGGCCAACTAACGCAATGGTGGCCCATTGCTCACATCCTCTCGCTCCACCCGGAGAAACTCACCAAAGACGGCGAGCTTTTTACCCTCTGGCAGGTTCCGATGCCGCATCCGGATTACCTGCTTGCCGTCGCCCTCAATGGCGGCAAGGCGGCACGCAGCCTGGCCATCGCCGCCTTGCAGTTCCAGGCGCAGTCCGCAGAATTTGACCAGTCTGCCGCACGGCTGGCGATGATCGAGCTGCTGAATCTCCCCTGTGGCCCGGATGCCGTGCGTAGTGCCCTGCATCGCTGGCTGATCGAAACGGGACTGCTGGAAAAAGACGCGCCGGTCTTGCTGCACGTCGGCGGCAAGAGCACCGAGGCGCGTCCGCTCGAACTCACCATCCACGCCGAAGCCATGGAAGAGGAAACCGTGCTCGACGCGGCAGATCAGAGGATTTATGGCGAGGCGATGGATCTCATCAATCGGGGACAGAGCGCCAAAGCGCAGCAACTCATGGAAAAGTTGTTACCCCGCTACCCGGATTACCCGCGCGTTTTGACGGCTGTCGCTGTGCTGCGCGAGGCCGGCGGCGAACCTATAGATCAATGGGCACCGCTGATCCGTCGTGCGGCAGAAATCGATCCGGACTATTTTTTCGCGCGAACCGGATTGGTCAAGCTGCTGGCCGCAGAGGGCAAAGTGGCTGAGGCGAGTGCGCTGCTCGCCCCGCTGCTCGAATTGAAGGAAATGCACAGTTCGGAATGGCGATCGCTGATCCTGGCCCAGATACAACTCGCCAAGGCCAATGCGGATCTGCCTGCACTCACACGCCTGAATGCGATGCTGCGCGATTGTATTGAACGATTCGGCTGAACATGGTCGTCATGATGATCTTGCGCCACGCTACTCCCTGGCGTTGTCGGCTCGTGCAACGCATCTGGCCTGTAGCTCACCCCGGATAACCTGGAAGAGATCAACCAACGGGTCGTTCAAGCCGGGCATGTCCTGGAAAAAAATGGATGACGCAGCGCTGCGTGGGCACTGCGACTCCTTTGTCCTTGAAACGAATGTGACTACCCCACCGACATCAATCTGCTCAGTGATCCCCTGCTCAAGGCTATCCCCCTCCTCGCTCAGTGGTGCTACGCCCTCTCAGTCTCAGTGACTGGTGCCAGCACTCCTACAAGGTCAATCACGTCAACCGTTTCATGCGCTCGGCACAAAACAAGAAACGCATCAAGGCCAAATAGCTGTCGCGAACAGCGCTGTTTGAGCCAGAGCCCAACAATTTCTGCGAACCGACGGGTTGCCAGAGGCAATCGCGCAAGCACCTGCCAGGAAATGCGATCCAAGTCGCGCGCTGTGCACCGCTCGAATCAGGCGCGACCTTGGTGGCAGGCTGGCCGTTCGCTGCATTCGCTTCAGTCCGCTTTCCCCATGAAGTGTTTGGCATAGCGGCCGTCGAGGCGCGACATCGGCATCAGGATCGGCAGGTCGGCGGTGTTGAAATCAGGATCCCAGGCGGGATCGCCACAGACGTAGGCGCCAGCGCGCAAATAGCCCTTGATCAGTGGCGGAAGTTCCGCCGGCAGATCGTGTTTCAAGGCTGCCAACGGCAGCGGGCAGCGCGGGAAAACGCGATATTCGATCGGGCTCATGTTCTCGCCAAGCCGGTTAAACAGGCTGGCGGCGGCATGCCCGCCGTCGACCATGCTGATGCTGGCGCAACCGATCAGATAGTCGTATCTATTTTCCATCATGTATCGGGCAAGACCGGCCCACAGCAGGGTGATCGTGGTGCCGGTGCGGTAGTCGGCATGCACGCACGAGCGCCCGATTTCGACCATGCGCGGGCGCAGATGGTGCAGGCGAGTCAGGTCGAATTCATTCTCGGAATAGTAGCTGCCGATCTGACGTGCATTATCCGGCGACAGGATGCGATAGGTGCCGACCACGGCGCCGGAGTTTTCGTCACGCACCACCAGGTGTTCGCAATACGCGTCGTAGATGTCCTGATCGACACCCGGTGTGCGGGTCGGCAGGTTGGCGCCGAGTTCGCCGGCGAAGATGCGGTAACGCAGCTTCTGCGCTTCGAGAATCTCGCGCTCGCTGTGAGCGAAACCGACCGAGAGTTTATGACGAACTGGTTTGGCGTAGTGCAGGCTGTCGATTGACGTTGCGGTCATGGTCCATCTCCTTGTTGTCCCGGAGACAGACAGTAGGCATAAAAGATTACAGCAGGATTGCAGTCTGGTTAAGTTTCGGTTTAACAATGTTCGATTCGGTTTGCAGAGTTTGTTTTCAAGGCTGATATTCCAGCTTGACCCCTTCCGTTTCATCACCCAATTTCATCCGGATATCAATAAAAGCGCGTTTGTCTTCAATCGCTATATGGTGCTGTAGCCATTTTTTTACAAACCCTAGCAATTCGGTATTTACCGATACCTTGCTTTCGATCACTTTGCCTTGCAGCTTGGCAAGTTGATTTCTGAGTTGATCGTGATATTTCCCATGCGTCCCGATGTCACGATAACCAAAATCGAATAACAGTCTTTCTTCACAGCCGAAATGCACGTTGGTGTAGTGCACCAGTTCATTCAATAATTCTTCGACTGTTTCCACATCCGCATCATTTGAAACTAT
>NZ_JAEUOI010000220.1 GCF_016790145.1 Propionivibrio sp.
GGGCTGAAGACGCGTTTGGCGATGGCGATCTGGTTCGGCGCCAGCGACCAGGCTCCCGAGCAGCCCATCAGGAAGGCATTGCGGAATTGCGCTTCGCAGGCGGCTTCGTCCTTGAGGTCGCCAAACGGGCCGTAGAATGAATGCAGCCCATGCGCCACGGCCGCATCGACCATACGAGCGATGGTGTAATGCCAGAGATCCTGCTGATAGAAAGCGCGCGTATCCTTGCCTTCTTCCTCGTCGACCAGTACACCGTAGCCGGGATGTCCGCCACCGACCCGCGTCGTCTTCATGCCGCGCGAAGCGGCCAGATCGGCCGGGCCGAGGCTCAGGCCATGCATGCGCGGGCTGGCACCGCAGATGGCTTCGACGTTGGTGACGCCCTGCGCCGTTTCAAGCAGGGCATGCAGCAGGATCGGCTTTTTGATTCCATATTTGGCTTCGAGCAGGGACACATACTGGTCAACGAAGTGAATATCCCACGGCCCCTCGACCTTGGGAATCATGATCACATCGACCTTGTTGCCGACGTGCTTGATGATCTCGCTCAAGTCATCGAGTATCCAGGGGCTGTTCAAGGCATTGACGCGTACCCACATCGCGGTGTCGCCGAAGTCGTTGTTGCTCAGCAACTCGATGAAGCCCGCACGCGCGGCGTCCTTGGATTCGATGGGGATGGCGTCTTCGAGGTTGCCGCACATCACATCGCATTGCTTGGCCGTCTCGGGGGCCTTGTTGCGGATCTTTTCGATATGCGGAGGGAAGAAATGGATCATCCGTTCCGGTCTCACCGGCAGTTCGCGCAGGGGTTGCGGTGCGCCGATGGCGAGTGGCTTGTAGAAATGAACGGGTAGCTTCATGGCATTTTCCTTTATCAGTGGAAGGCGGATGGATTTGACGGAAGTCAGGGTGCTGCTGAGTAGTGTAGTTCAGGTCGGGCCGGCAACGATGCCGTCATCGTGCAGACGACCGACTTCGGCTTCGCTCAAGCCGAGGATGTCGAGCAGAATCTGGTCGGTATGCTCCCCGAGTACCGGCGCCAGCTTCGCCGGCAGGCGGGGAACGTCCGTGAAATCAAGCGGTGTGGCCGGCGCCAGATACGATCCGATACCCGGTTGATCGACCATCGAGAACATCGGATTGTCAAGCGAGCAATCCGCATCCTTGGCAATGGCTTCGCGCACACCACGGTAGGGGCCCCAGGTAACCCGGTTGGCATCGAGAATACTCGCGGCTTCGGCCATTGTGCGGGCCTCGAACCATGGCTCCATGAGCGCGGCGATCTCCTGGCGGGCGCGAAACCGATTGCCTTCGTCGTTAAGGTCAAGGCCGAGCCGGATGCCGAGTTTCTTGATTGCGTTCTGCAGGCCGGTCGCCTTGGTCAGACAATGCCACTGCATGTCGGTCAGGCCGACGATCATCAGGCGTTTACCGTCCAGCGTTCTGAAGTCGCGCCCAAAGGAGCCATAGAGATAGTTGCCATACTTGGGCCGATCCGCATTATTGACCATCACTTCGGCCAGCAAGCCGAGATTGCCGAGCATCGCCAGTGCCACGTCTTTCAATGACAGACGAACCAGTTGCCCTTCGCCGGTAAGCCGTCGATGTCTTTCGGCGGCGAGCAGGCCGATGGCGATCATGTGACCGCTGGTGTAATCCCACGCCGGAAAAGCGTCGTTCACCACCTCCGACGAATTGATCGGCCCGTTCAAAAAGGGCAGGCCGACCTGTGGGTTAACGGTGTAATCGACCTCCGAACCGCCATCGCGACGACCAAGAAAGTTGATCATGATCAGATCCTGACGATGGGCTTTCAGCGTTTCATAACTGAGCCAGCCCTTGGCCGGGAAATTGGTGCTGAACAGGCCTCCATTTTCACCCGGGGCGCAGATCAGCCGGGTCAGCAACTCTTGACCTTCCGGCTTGCGAAAGTCGACGGCGATCGAGCGTTTACCCTTGTTCAGGCCAGCCCAGAACAGGCTGTGCTTGCCATCCAGGGTCAGCGGCCAGCGACTGTTGTCCAGCCCGCCGTCGAGCGGGTCGAAACGAATGACATCGGCACCGAGTTGCGCCAGAGTCATCCCGCCCAGTGGCGCAGCGACAAAGGCGGTGCCTTCGACAACACGCAAACCCTTGAGAATTCCTTCCATTTTGTCCACCCATCCCGTGTTGCGCTCAACTTGAGCGGTTTCAGATCACGCGCTTTTTGCGCAGCGCGTCAATCTCGTTCTGATTCATGCCGAGCAGACCGGAGAGTACTTCGTCCGTATGTTGCCCGAGCTTCGGTCCGAGGTGCCCGATGCGGCCCGGTGTGACCGACAGGCGTGGAATCACCGAGGGTACGATGACCGTCTCGCCGATGTCCGGCTCGTCGATGGCCACCAGATTGCGTCGCGAGTGAAACTGCCGGTCGCCGAAAACATCGGCAATGCTGTTCAGGGGGCCGGCCGGCGCACCCGCCGCAAAGCAGCGGGCAAGCAGTTCTTCACGCGTCAGCGAACCGCACCAGTCGCGAACGATTTCGTTGACATCGTGACGATGTTCCATGCGCACCTTCTGATCCCCATAGACGTGTGCAGCCGCCAGTTCGGGACGTCCCATGGCCATCGCCAGTCGTTCGAACAGTTTGTCGGTAACACACGAAATGGCCACCCACTTGCCGTTCTCCTTGGTCGGGAAATGGCCATGCGGACAGGCGAAATCGTTGTGTGTCGGTCCGTGCCGCTCGCGCACCGTTCCGTACATCCCATAGGCCGACGCCAGTTCGTCGGTGCAGCGAAACACCGATTCGTAGAGGGCGGCGTCGATATACTGGCCGCGTCCGCTGCGCTCGCGGTGGTGCAAAGCCATCAATATGCCGATGCAGCCATAGAGCCCGGTCAGGTAATCGCCGATAGTGGTCGACCCCGGAGTGACCGGTGTTCCTCTCGGCATACCCGAGAGAAAGGCAATGCCGCCGACCGCGTGCGCGACGCGGGCAAAACCGGGCCGGTCCTTGTAGGGGCCGGTCTGCCCGTAGCCGGTGACGCGCAGCATGATCAGACGCGGGTTGATTTCGTGCAAAACGTCCCAGCCAAGCCCCCATTTTTCAAGCGTGCCGGGCCGGAAGTTTTCGCACAGCACATCGGAGTTCTCGATCAGTTTCTTGAACAACTCGACGCCTTCGGGCAGGTGCAGGTCGAGTGTAACGGATTTCTTGTTGCGCGCTTCGCTCAGCCAGGCCAGCGTGTCCTTGCGTTTGGTCGGCGTGCCGAAGTAACGCATGGGATCGCCCCCTTTGGGGTTTTCGACCTTGATGACCTCGGCGCCAAATTCGCCGAGAATGCTGGCGCTGTAGGGCGCGGCGATGACCGTGGCGGCATCGATCACACGAATGCCGGCGAGCGGTAACTTTGTCTCTTTCTGTTCAGTGGTCATGTGGAGTCCTCGCAATGGCCTGTTCAGATGATCTTGCGTTGCCGCAAGCGCTGTATTTCCTGTGCCGAAATACCAAGCAGTTCGCGCAGGACTTCATAGGTCGCATTGCCGAGCGGCGGCCCGAGATTGGAGATCCTGCCCGGCGTCTCCGACAGCGTCGGTACGACACCTGGAATCACCACCTCGCCAAGCCCTTCCTCCCTGAGGTGGGCCAGGTTACCGCGCGCCAGAAAATGTTCGTCCACAAAGATGTCAGCGATGCTGTTGAGCTTGCCGATCGGCACTTCGCCATCAATGCACAGCGTCATGATCTCGTCGCGGGTCAGCGTTCCGACCCATTCGATGACGATCCGGTTGACCTCGTCGCGCGCGGCCAGGCGCTTGCGCTGATTGCCATAGCACTCGGCCGAAGCAAGTTCGGGTTTGCCCATGGCCGCAGCGATACGTTCGAACATCTTGTCCGTAGTGCAGGCGATGGCGACCCATTTGTCATCGACGGTTCGGAAATGTCCGTGTGGAACGGCAACGTAGCTGCCAGCACCTTCACGCTCGCGAACCTTGCCGAACAGGCCGTAAGCCGCAGCGATCTCGTCCATCTGGCGGAAAACGGCTTCGTAAATGCCGATGTCGATGATCTGTCCTTCTCCGCTTGCGTCCCGGTGACGCAATGCGATCAGGATGCCAATGGCGCCGTAGAGGCTGGACAGGTAGTCACCGAGCGGCGAGGTACCGGGCACCACCGGGGTTTCACCGGGGAAACCGGCGAGGTAGGAGAGGCCGGCGAAGCCATGGGCGATGTGCGCAAAACCCGAACGATTGCGATAGGGCCCGGTCTGCCCGTAGCCGGAGACGCGGAGCATCACCAGGCCAGGGTTGGCCTTGCTCAACTCGTCCCAACCGAGCCCCCATTCCTCCATCGTGCCGGGACGGAAGTTTTCGATCAGCACGTCGGACTTGGCAACCAGTTTCAGAAACAGTTCGACGCCTTCCTTCTGGCGCAGGTCGAGCGTCACCGATTTCTTGTTGCGACCTTCGCTGAGCCAGGCCAGCGTTGCGTCGTGGCGCTTCGATGCCGTTCCGAAGCGCCGCATCGGATCACCGTTGATTGGATGCTCGACCTTGAGAATCTCGGCACCGAACTCGCCAAGCATCGATGCCGCATAGGGACCAGCCAGAAAGGTGCCGACGTCGATGACGCGTACGCCGCTCATTGGCAGGTTTTCAGTATCGGGCATACGCTCCTGATCCGGGTCATCCTGCAGACACTGAGCGTTTGTGGATGAATCGCTGGCTGGCGTTGCCTCCGCCGTGGCCGTAGATCCTGACCTCAGCGGGTCGGAATCCGACGTACCTGCTCTTTTTTTCATAGCCAATCCTCCTAATAGCATACCCGTAAAATATATTTATTTATCATATTACGACAGATCCTTGCCGAAGCAAGTCGGGTAATATACAACAGAAAAGCTTAACGGCGCAAAAGCGGGGTGCTGCGCGATTCACACGATAATCTTGTGGCAACTTGAGTTTACCTGGCTGCTGTGCTGTACTTGCCGTAACGTCTCCAGTTAACCTGAAAGGATCAAGGCATGACCGACTCGACAACAGATTACGCCCAGTGGATAGGCCGCCGGGAGATCACCGAAGATGACCTGGGACTGGCGCCGGCGCTGGCGGCGGCGGCCATGCTCGACGATACGGTGACACGCTTCGAGAAAGGCAGTTCATTGCCGGCGTTGTGGCATTGGTTCTACTTTCTTCCGAAGGCGCCGCAAGCGCTGCTCGACGTCGACGGCCATCCGCAGCGCGGCGGCTTCATGCCACCGATTCCTTTCCCAAGACGGATGTTTGCCGGTGCGCGCATGCGCTTTCATCGCCCACTGGTCATCGGTCAACCGGCGCGCCGCGAAGCCGTGATTCGCGACATCCGCCAGAAGTCGGGTCGTTCAGGCTCGCTGGCTTTTGTCTCCGTAGTCTGCAGTTACTACCAGGATGACCTGCTGTGTATCGAGGAGGAACAGGACATCGTCTACCGTGAACCGGGTCCGGCGGTTGCCTGCCCGCGCGTGATCGAATGGCCGCCGTTACCCGACGGTGCCTGGTCACGCATCGTGACGCCAGACCCGAAACTGCTGTTCCGCTTTTCGGCGCTGACCTTCAATGCGCATCGGATTCATTACGACCGCCCCTATGCAACGCATGACGAAGGCTATCCGGGCCTGGTGGTGCATGGGCCGTTGACGGCCGTCCTGCTTATGGAAATGGTACGACACCATGTTGCTCGACCGGTGCTCGGATACAGCTTCCGAGGACTGGCACCGCTCTTCGACCTGGCTCCGTTTCGCCTCGTCGGCATAGCAGCAGATGATGGCCGGGTAAATCTGGAAGCGCAGGGACCGGATGGCACAGCAGCGATGAACGCCAGCGCCGAACTTGCGGTTTGATACCAATGTCGTGCCAACAAGCGTCGGGATGACACGCAATGGGCTTGATGATGTTGAGCAATGACGCTGAAATTGCACCGTCAGCCATTTTTGATCCTGAATTTCACAGAGTAACTTAAGCTGCAATGTGTTATGTTATATGTAATCAGAGTTAAACAAGCAGCTAAGCTAGCTGATCGTCATCGCATCGAATGCTCGCACTAAAAGGCGTAACAAGCTGTTCGGACTATCAAGCAAATCCGGACTGGCGGATACCAATCCTTCCAGCGAAAAAATTCGGACCTCTGCCCCGTGCAAACTTCTGACAATCCAAATATCGTCTGCCAACGCATCCGGCTCAGTGGTGTCGTTCAGGGTGTCGGCTTCCGGCCATTTGTCTGGCGGCTGGCCAAGGAGCTCGATCTTACCGGCTGGGTCAGAAAAGACTCGCATGGCCTGGAAATCGAAGTCTGCGGTGCGCTTGAACAAGTGCAAAATCTGCTTGAGCGGCTGAAAGAAGATGCTCCGGCAATGGCACGCATCGATTCTGTGAAGGCGCACGAGACCCAAGTGGAGTGTGTTGCCGAGGATTTCTATATCCTGAACAGCCGTGGTGGCCGGGCACCGGCAATGGTCGGGAACGACACGGCCGTCTGCCGCGATTGCCTGACGGAGATGTTCAGTCCGGCGAACCGGCGCTGGCGTTACGCGTTCGCCAGTTGCAAGAGTTGCGGCCCGCGTTACACGATTTGCCGCGCCTTGCCTTACACTCGCGAGCGAACGAGCCTCAAACCCTTTCCGCTCTGCCTGAAGTGTCAAATCGAGTCCCGGCAGACTGCAGATCGGCACCATCATAACGAAGCCAATTGTTGTCCGAAGTGCGGGCCGCAGCTTGCGCTGCTCGACGCCGAAGGCAGGCCTCTGCAAGGCGATCCGATTGCCCAGGCCTTGAGTCTTCTGGAGCAGGGGAAGATCGTCGCCATCAAGGGCCCGGGGGGCTTTCATCTGGCCTGCGACGCACGCAATGCCGTGGCTGTAGCCGTCTTGCGCGAGCGCAAACAGCGTGATCAGAGGCCGTTTGTCGTAATGCTGGCCAATGCCTCTTCCGCCAGCACCTTCGTTCATCTGGGCATTGGCGAACCGGGTCTGCTCGCTATCCCGGAGCGACCGATCATTTTGCTCAAAAAGCGCGCCACTTGCGATGCGGCGCTACCGGGAGTGACATCGGGGCTGGGTTGGCTGGGCGTCATGATGCCGTGCACGCCCTTGCAGTACCTGCTCTTCCATGAAGCGGCGGGTCGCCCGCAGGGTACGGGCTGGCTGGATCAGCCGCAGAAACTCGCACTGGTGATGACCGGCGCCGATCCCGGCGGCGAGCCATTGGTGATTGGCAACAACGAAGCCCTGCTGCGCCTGTCCGGCATCGCTGATGCCTTTCTCCTGCATGATCGCGAGATACAGGCTCGTTGCGACGACAGCATCGCGCGCTCAGGCCCCGGTGGGCTGCAACTTGTTCGCCGTGCGCGCGGCTATACGCCACGCGCGATCAAGTTGCCACGCTCCGGTCCGCCGGTACTGACGGTAGGCGGCTGGTTCAAGAACACGGTTTGCGTGACACGCGGCGATGAGGCCTTTGTTTCGCAACATATCGGTGATCTGGATAATGCGGCAGCGTGTGATTTTTTTGAAACCACTGTCGCCCGTCTGCTCAAATTTCTAGAGATCAAACCGGCGCTGGTCGCGCACGATCTGGATCGCAACTTCCACTCGACACGATATGCCCTGGAGTTTGCCCGTCATAGAGGGGTGCCGGCACTCGCCGTGCAGCATCAGCACGCCCACATCGCTTCTGTTCTGGCTGAACATCGGGTTGACGCCCCGGTTATCGGGCTGGCGCTTGATGGAATTGGCCTGGGGACGGATGGCGGCTGCTGGGGCGGCGAACTGATGCGCGTTGATGGAGCGCTAATGCAGCGTCTCGGCCATCTTGCGCCGATTCAGCTGACCGGCGACCAGGCGCTAAGAGAACCATGGCGACTGGCCGCAGCGGTGTTGCAGCAACTCGGGCGCGGCAAGGAAATCGGTCGGCGTTTTGCCAAACAGCGTTCTGCTGCCGCGGTCGAAAAACTACTCGTCAGTGGTGGCAACTGTCCTGCGACTTCGAGTCTTGGCTGTTACATCAATGCTGCAGCAGGTTTGCTCGGCGTCAAGTCCATGCTGACTTTTGATGGGCAGGCGGCTGAATTGCTCGAAGGAATGTCCGAACACTATGGCGATGTTTTGCCACTCAATGACGCCTGGACGATTGAAGATGGTGTTCTGAATCTGCTGCCCCTTTTCGCGGTTCTGGCCGATGAGAAAAATGCCGAGCGCGGTGCCGCCGTTTTTCATGCCACACTGATTGCCGCGCTGGCCGACTGGGTATGCGCCGTAGCACCGGTAAACACAACGGTAGTTGGCAGCGGCGGTTGTTTCCTAAATCTGGTGCTTGCCCGTGGCCTGCGTTCCCGACTTGGTGGTCATGGCCTGCACCTGATCGAGGCGCGCCACCTGCCGCCAAATGATGGCGGACTGGCGCTGGGTCAGGCGTGGGTTGCGCAGCAGTACCTGCTCGGGGGTAAAGCACCGCCTGGTTAATACTCGCTTCATCTCGTCACAATGCCGGGTTTGTAACCGAGCGCCAGATGAATTTTCTCGGCGACCTTCTCGGCATCGGCTCGGGTGGCGTAGGGGCCGAGTTGCACGCGGTGTATTCCGCCACCGGCATTGACCTGGATACCTTCACTGAGCCAGTCCAGTTCGCGCGACAAATGTGAGCGCAGACTTTCAGCATTGTCCACATTGGAAAAGGCGCCGAGCTGAAGGAAAATGCCTTTCCGAACGAGCGGTGTGGGGGCTGCAAGCGGCGTCTCGCTGACGGCCAGAGCTGCCGCCAGCAGTTCAATCTCGTCGCGTTCGGCGACAGGGGGGGCGGACTTGAGCGTCGCTGCCGGTGGTTTGACCTGGGCGTAGGTCAGCGTTGTTGCATCGTCGGGGAAAACAGCTTCAACTTCAACCGGTGTGCTGCCGTTGTTGATATAGCCAAGACGATGCGCAGCGGCGTAGGAGAGATCGATGATTCGATCGGCGTGGAAGGGGCCGCGATCCGTTACACGTACGACAACCGATTTTCCACTGCTGACATTGGTTACCCGCACATACGAGGGTATCGCCAGCGTCGGGTGCGCAGCGGTCATCGAGAACATGTCGTAAGGTTCGCCGATTGAGGTTTTCTGGCCGTGAAATTTTTTACCGTACCAACTGGCGATACCGCGCTGCTGGAAAGGCTTGAGGCTGGTATCCGGTACATACGACTTGCCGAGAACGACATAAGGCTTGTTGGCAAAACGATGCAAAGGTTCGCTACGTGGCTGAGCGTCAGGGATATCGTCCAGATTGTCCGGTATATCGTCTCCCGGACCGTCGTCCTTGTAATACCCGCCGCCGCGCTTTTGCGTCACCGCCGGCTTGCGCGCAGCGCCGGCCGGTGGTGTCAGCGGCCCGGCAGCGGGCCGGGCGCCATCGACGGGGCGCGGCGGCGAACCCCCACAGGCCCCCAGAAACAGAACCAGCGCCAGCGCAACCGGGCGTCCGCTCACCGTTCACTCCCCACACTTCCCTCCTTGTTACTTCTTGACCAGCATCCGGTGTGAGTGGATGCTCATGAGAATACCGAGACCAAGGAACAAGGTCACCAGGGCGGTACCACCATAGCTCATGAAAGGCAGCGGAACGCCAACCACCGGCAATATACCGCTGACCATTCCCATGTTTACAAATGCGTAGGTGAAAAAGCTGAGGGTGATTGAGCCGCCCAGAACTCGCGCAAAAAGCGTCGATGCGTTGGCTGTAATCATCAGGCCACGGGCAATCAGCATCAGATAGAGGAAAACCAGAATGCTGTTGCCCAGCAAGCCGCGTTCTTCCGAAAAAACGGCGAAAATGAAGTCGGTGTGACGTTCCGGGATGAATTCAAGGTGGGTTTGTGTACCCTCCAGCCAGCCCTTGCCGAATCCGCCACCGGAACCGATGGCAATTGTCGACTGAATGATGTGATAGCCCGAACCGAGCGGATCGCTCGTCGGGTCGATCAGTGTCAGTATTCGCTTGCGCTGGTAACCATGCAGCACGGTCCAGACAAAGGGCGCGGCACTTGCCCCCAAGACAATCATGCCGATGATCACCTTCCATGGCAGGCCGGCAAAGAAAATGACGTAAAAGCCCGCCGCGCCGACCAGGACAGCCGTTCCCAGGTCGGGCTGTTTGGCTATCAGGCCTAAGGGAACAATCAGCAACAGGCCGGCGATTGCAAAATGGCGAAACTTCAGGGCGGCTTCATATTTTTGGAAGTACCAGGCGAGCATCAGCGGCATTGCAATCTTGAGGATCTCGGACGGCTGGACTCGGGTGAAGCCGAGCGGCAACCAGCGCCGGGCTCCGTTGACCTTTACCCCCACCAAAAAAACCAGCACCAGCAGAATGACACCGAGAACATAGAGCGGGACAGCAAAGCGCATCAGCTTCTGTGGCGGCAGTTGAGCGACGGCCCACATCACGGCCAGTCCGACCAGCATGTTGAGCGACTGGCTGAGTGCGCGGTTGTTGGCGTCGTAGGTCGCGCTATAGACTGTAGCCAGGCCGAAACTCATCAAGGCCAGGGCAATCACCAGCAAGGGGCCGTCAATATGAGCGACCAGGCGTTCCCTGAAACGTTGAATTAATTGCAGGAACACGAGCTATTCCTCCACGTCCTCTTCCGGCGTCTCGTCTTCCTTCGCCGGCCCCTTGGGCAGTTTGCCCAGCAGGTAATAGTCGAGTACCATGCGCGCGATCGGCGCAGCGGACTGGGCGCCAAAGCCGCCATTCTCGACCAGCACGGCGAGGGCGATTTTGGGATGATCGGCCGGCGCAAAGGCTATGAACAGTGCGTGATCGCGCAATTCCTGCTTGAGCTTGCCGCCTTTGTAGTCGGCGCCTTTCAGGCTGAACAACTGCGCCGTGCCTGTCTTGCCCCCTGATTCATAGGCGGCACCGGCAAAAGCGCGGGCCCCGGTTCCTTCCTTATTGACTCCAATCATCGCCTTTTTTATCGTTTCGATATTCTGCGGTTTCCACGCCAGTGTGCGTAAAGGTTCCGGTTCGATCAGGGTCTTTTCGCCGGTCCGGGTATCAGTGATGTACTTGACGAGATGCGGGCGGAAAATCACTCCGTTGTTGGCCAAGGCCGCCACCGCCTGCGCCAGTTGCATCGGTGTGTAAGCGTTATAACCCTGACCGATGCCGACCGAGATGGTTTCGCCGGCAAACCATTTCTGCTGTTCCGGGCGCTTGAAGCGGCGTTTCTTCCATTCCTGCGAAGGCAACACGCCTTCCGACTCGCCTTCGATGTCGATGCCGGTGCGGCTGCCAAGACCCAAGCTGCCCATGAAGCGCGCGATGTTGTCGATTCCCATATCGTTGGCCAGCATGTAGTAGTAGGTGTCACACGAGGCAACGATCGACTTGTACATATCGACCGTTCCGTGACCGCCCTTCTTGTCGTCGCGGAAATGGTGGCCGCCGAAATTGAAGAAGCCGGGATCGAAGATGGTCTGACCCGGCGTACGCTTGCCGAGTTCAAGTGCGGCCAGTGCCATGAAGGGTTTGAAAGTTGAGCCTGGTGGATAGGCGCCGTTCAGAGCCCGATTGACCATCGGTCGATCAGGTGAATTGTTGAGCAGATCCCAGTCTTCTGTGCGGATACCGTCGACAAATAGATTCGGGTCGAAGGTGGGCGTGGACACCAGCGCAAGAATTCCGCCGGTGGACGGCTCGATGGCGACCAGTGCGCCGCGCCGCTCGCCAAAAGCCTTTTCGGTAATCTCCTGCAAACGCGCGTCAAGGGTCAAGGTCAGGTTGTTACCCGAAACCGGAGCGGTACGCGACAGGCTACGAACTGCCCGCCCACCGGAATCGATCTCGACTTCCTCATAACCAGTCTCGCCGTGCAAATCGAATTCGTATTTCTGTTCAAGGCCGGTTTTTCCGATATGGTCGGTACCCTTGTAATTGGCTAACTGATCTTTCTTCTCAATGATTTCAAGATCGGTCTTGTTGATACGATTGATATAGCCCAAAGCGTGCGAGGCCATCGAGCCCAGCGGGTACTGCCGGAAAAGACGCGCCTTGACTTCAACGCCTGGGAAGAGATAGCGATTCGCGGCAAAACGGGCGACCTCCTCGTCGCTCAATCGCGAACGAATCGGCAGGCTCTCAAACGTCTTGCTTTCTTCGAGCATCCTGCGAAAACGCCGTCGATCCTTGGGCAGAATTTCGATGAGTTTGCCGAGACCGTCAATCGTGGCATCAAGATCCTCGATCTTGGACGGCGTGATTTCGAGGGTAAATGCCGAGTAATTCCGCGCCAGAATCGTTCCGTTACGATCAAGGATGACGCCACGGTTCGGTGTGATCGGAACCAGTGAGATGCGATTGTCCTCGGCTCGCGTGGTGTAATAGTCGTGCTGAATGACTTGCAGATAGAAAAAACGTCCGATCAGGATGGCAAACGCCAGCACCACGGCACCCGCCGCAAAGGCAATGCGGAAGCGGAAGCGATCAAGATCACTATCCTGTGTATGAAATGACGAGTGCCGCTTGTACAAGGCAAGTGTCCTCAGATTGGCCGATTGGCGTCACGGTCTACCGGCTGATACTGGGGCAGAAGCAGTGCGAAGGTCAGGGGCAACCACAACAGGGCGCCAAAGAACGGTCCGACAAAATAGCTCAATCCGGGAGAGTCGGCACCCGGCATGACGCGAACAGCGAACTGCACAAGCTGCACCATCAACAACAGGGGCAGGATATGCAAGGCCTGCTGGCCGAGCGGAAACCACAGGATGCGGCGCGACAGCGAGGTGGCCGCGTAGGACGCCAGAACATAAGCCAGCGCATGCTGCCCGAGCAGACTTGAATCGGCAACGTCCATGGTCAATCCGAGAATGAAGCCGGTTCCCATGCCCACGTGGCGTGGTTCACGAATGCTCCAGAAGATGATGAGTAAAGCCACCCAATCAGGCATCCATGGCCAGGCTGTGGTCGGAAAAAAGTTGAAGACCAGCGCGGTCGCCAGACTGATCAGGACAAACCAGGGGCGGACCGGCTGCAGAATGCGTGATGAGGAGTAAGTGGGTTGCATGGGCTATTCTCTTTTCAGTCGTTTTTTCTTTGCCCCGGATTTGGCAGACGGTTTGGCGCCACCGGCAGCGGCTTCGCTGGTCAATTGTGCGGGCAACGGGATCGTCTCGCGGGGATCCAGCACCATGACGTCGCCGAAGTTTTCAACGCCGGCGACGGGTACGCAGTAAATGCGTGCGAAGGAATACGAGGTGTCACGTTCGATATGCACGACTTTGGCCACCGGGAGTCCGGGCAGAAAGATGCCGTCCAGTCCTGAAGTCACCAGCAGATCGCCGTTCTGCACATCGGCATTGGCCGGCATATAGCGTAGTTCGAGTTGGCCATTGCCCAGCCCGAAAACAACCGAGCGCAGCCCGTTGCGAACAATTTGAACGGGCACGGCCTGATCCTTGTCGGTAATCAACGTGATCTCCGAAACGAAGGGGAAGACCCGCGTCACCTGGCCAACGACACCGGCATCATCGACCACCGGTTGTCCGGCAACGATTTTGTCCTGCTGGCCTTTGTCGACGATGATCCGACGCGAAAAGGGATCGCGTGCCGCATAAAGGATTTGTGTTACCCGCCCATTCGTTTTTTGCCGTCCCTTGATGTCAAGCAGCTTGCGCAGACGCTCGTTCTCCACTTCAAGCTGTTGGGTGCGCAATAGTGTCTCGGCACCGTCCAGTTGCGCGCGTTTCAGGCGGGCATTCTCATCCTGAAAGCGGTTGATGCCGGAAAAATAATTTCCGGCATTCTGGAGAAGCTCGACCGGAGCCTGTGCCGCCTTTTGTATGGGATGCGTAAACAGCGATACCCCCTGCCTCAGCAGCTCAAGGGTCTGAAAACGGGAATCGATGAAAATCAGCGCCAGCGAAAGCGCGGCATAGAACGACAAGCGCGCCAGCGGTGCCGGTCCACGTTTGAAAAATGGTGGCGGTTGATGATCCATGATTCAGGCAGGAGTGAGGAGTGAGGAATGCGGAACCAGCATGCGGGCTCCACAACTGGCGTTTGCCTTGCCGACCGGAATTAGCGGACACGAATTCAGTGTAAAACAGGCAAGGGTTTTACTTCTCAATCCTCACCCCTCACCCCTCACGGAATTTCAGTCCGATGTGAAGATGCTGCCGAGCTTGTCCATCCTCTCGAGCGCCATACCACAACCGCGGGCCACACAGGTCAATGGTTCTTCGGCGACGATCACCGGAAGACCGGTTTCTTCCATCAGCAAGCGGTCAATATCGCGCAGCAGCGCACCACCGCCGGTCAGCACCATGCCCTTGTCGGCGATATCGGCGCCAAGTTCAGGCGGCGTTTTCTCAAGCGCCGACTTTACCGCCGAAACGATATTGTTGAGTGGCTCGGTGAGCGCTTCGAGAATTTCGTTCGATGAAATGGTGAACTTGCGCGGAATGCCTTCGGCCTTGTTGATTCCCGAGACTTCCATCTCGCGCACTTCGGCACCCGGAAAAGCCGAGCCGATGCGCTTCTTGATGTTCTCGGCGGTATTCTCGCCAATCAGCATGCCATAGTTGCGGCTGATGTAATTGATGATCGCTTCATCGAGCTTGTCGCCGCCGACGCGTACCGAACCAGCATAGACCATGCCGCCGAGGGAAATGACGCCGACCTCGGTCGTTCCGCCGCCGATGTCGACGACCATCGATCCGGTCGGTTCGGAAACCGGCAAATCGGCACCAATCGCTGCCGCCATCGGTTCCTCGATCAAAAATACCTGACTGGCACCTGCACCGATCGCCGATTCGCGTATGGCGCGACGTTCAACTTGCGTCGACCCCGAGGGCACACAGATAATAATGCGCGGACTTGGCGACAGCAGTCGAGAATCATGCACCTTGCGGATGAACTGCTTGAGCATCTGTTCGGTCACGGTAAAGTCGGCGATCACACCGTCCTTCATCGGACGGATGACCGTAATGGCACCCGGTGCCTTGCCAAGCATGTTCTTGGCGCTCAGGCCGACAGCCTGGATGGTCTTTTTGGCGTTGGGGCCGCCTTCCATGCGGATTGCAACAACCGAGGGTTCGTCGAGAACGATTCCTTTGCCGCGAACGTAGATCAACGTGTTGGCGGTACCCAGATCGATGGCCAGATCGTTGGAGAAATAACTGCGAAGAAAACTGAACATGCGTGAATATCCCTTAAAGCTCCGCAGGGGCTGCGGCGAATAAAGTATTTATGATACCTTATATGGCTCTTCGTTTTAATACCTTACTGATTGCCTAGCCATGTCGCTTACCCTGGAACAGGTCCGACGCGTCGCCCACCTCGCCCGGATCGAAGTCAGTGATGCCGAGGCGGAAGCCACGCTCGGCCACCTGAACGGAATATTCACCCTGATCGAAGCGATGCAGGCGGTCGATACCCGGGGCGTCGAGCCGATGGCTCACGCTCAGGATCTCGCCCAGCGCCTGCGCCCTGATTGCGTTACCGAGGAAAACCGCCGCGCGGACTTTCAGGCCATCGCCCCGGAAACCGAAGCCGGTCTCTACCTCGTGCCGAAGGTGATCGAATGATCGAGCACAGCGTTTCGGCTCTCTCGCAGGCATTGGCGGCCAGGAAAATATCCAGCGTCGAACTGACACAGCTCTATCTCGAGCGGATCGCCCGCCACAACCCGACAATCAACGCCTTTATTACTGTCGATGCGGAAAAGAGCCTGGCTCAGGCCAGGGCCGCCGACCAATTACGCAGCATCGGTCAGGCCGGGCCGCTGACCGGCATCCCGCTGGCGCAGAAGGACATTTTCTGCACCAGGGGCTGGCTGACCACCTGCGGTTCGAAGATACTCGGCAATTTCATCAGCCCCTATGATGCTTGCGTCATCGAGCACTTCAATTCTGCCGGAGCCGTCATTCTCGGCAAGACAAACATGGACGAGTTTGCCATGGGCTCGTCGAACGAAACCTCCTACTACGGTGCGGTGAACAACCCCTGGGACATGGAACGTGTTCCCGGCGGCTCATCGGGTGGGTCGGCGGCGGCAGTTGCCGCCCGGCTCGCCCCGGCCGCCACCGGTACCGACACCGGGGGTTCGATCCGCCAGCCGGCGGCGCTGTGCAACCTGACCGGCCTGAAGCCCACCTACGGCGTCGTTTCGCGCTACGGCATGATCGCCTTCGCCTCCTCTCTCGACCAGGCCGGTCCGATGGCACGCTCGGCCGAAGACTGCGCACTGCTGCTCAACGCCATGGCCGGATTTGACGAACGCGATTCGACCAGCCTCGACCGCCCGCGCGAAGACTTCAGTGCGCAATTGAACGCGGCGACGGGTGAAAAGCCCCTCGCCGGGCTTAAAATCGGCCTGCCGAAAGAGTTTTTCGGTGCCGACGAACGATCGGGTTGCTCGCCTGAAGTCATGCAACTGGTTGAAGCCGCCCTCGCCGAATACCGCAAGCTGGGTGCCGAAACGGTAGACATCAGCCTGCCGAACATGAAGCTTTCAGTGCCGGCTTACTACGTGATTGCACCAGCCGAGGCCAGCTCGAATCTCTCGCGCTTTGACGGCGTGCGTTACGGTTATCGCGCTCCCGAGTACGGCGACCTCAACGAAATGTACGCCAGGAGCCGGGCGCAAGGCTTTGGCGCCGAGGTCAAGCGACGCATCCTGATCGGCACCTACGTGCTTTCGCACGGCTATTACGACGCCTACTACCTGCAGGCGCAACGCATCCGTCGCCTGATCGCCAGCGACTTCGTTGCCGCTTTCAGGCAGTGCGACGTAATCATGGGACCGACCAGCCCGAGCACCGCGTTCAAGCTGGGTGAAAAGGCTGCCGATCCAGTGCAGATGTATCTCTCGGACATTTACACGATTGCCGTCAACCTCGCCGGACTGCCGGGGATGTCGATCCCCTGTGGCTTCTCCAGAGGTTTGCCGGCGGGTCTGCAACTGATTGGTAATTACTTCAGCGAAGCCAGACTGCTCAACATAGCGCACCGCTACCAGGGGGTAACGGACTGGCATCTCCGGCATCCGGCAGGAATTGACTGGGTACATTGATGAGATTGATTCATGCCTTGCCTCTGGTTTTGCTGCTCGGTGCCTGCGCCACCCCAGAACCAAAGCCTGTTCCGGGTGATCCGCCAGCGAGCGCCACCAGCCCTGAGCCGGAACGGATCAAGTCGCAGCCGCTCAAGCACCTGATCGGCCGTACGCTTAAACCGATCCCGGACAGGGCGCTGGAGGTACGCGCCAAGTGCGGTTTCCGCAATCTGTCCGGCGGCAGAGGAATGCTGGATTTGCAGGTGGCAAAGGCCGAGGTCAAGCGTTTTAGCGCCGAGGTGGACATCCCCAAACAGGGTCTGTGCCGCTTTGACATGAAGAATTTTCAGCAGACCGCCATGCTGCCGAATGTCGTGTTGACTGATGCTGCGAGTGGCTGCGTGGTGCACATGTGGGAGCAGGAGAAAAGCGTTACCGTCGCTTTTAGCGCCTGCCAGTCGATGTGTGGTGGCGATGCTTTCAGTTATCTCTGGCCGATTGTGGTTGATACCCGAAAGGGTAGCTGTTCTTGACAAATGAGTAAAACGCAATGAAACAATGGGAAGTCGTAATCGGCATCGAGACTCATGCACAACTCGCGACCCGCTCGAAGATTTTCTCCGGCAGTTCGATTGCTTTCGGTGCACAACCCAACGTCCAGGCCAATGCGGTTGATATCGCTTTACCCGGCGTATTGCCGGTGTTGAACAAGGGCGCCGTCGAATGTGCCATACGCTTCGGGCTGGCGGTTGGCGGGCAGATCGCGCCGAAATCGGTCTTTGCGCGCAAGAATTATTTCTATCCCGATCTGCCCAAGGGCTATCAGATCAGCCAGTACGAGTTACCGGTGGTGCTTGGCGGACAAGTCACGATTCAGATGGGTCAGGGTGACCGCCTCACGGAAAAGACCATCAAGCTGACGCGCGCCCACCTTGAGGAAGACGCCGGCAAGTCCCTGCATGAGGATTTTCACGGCAAGACGGGCATCGACCTCAACCGTGCCGGAACGCCGCTACTCGAAATCGTTACCGAACCCGACATGCGCTCCTCTGCCGAAGCCGTGGCTTACGCCAAGACACTCCATGCGCTGGTGCGCTGGATCGGTATCTGCGACGGCAACATGCAGGAAGGTTCATTCCGCTGCGACGCCAATGTCTCGGTTCGTCCGCTCGGGCAAATGGAACTGGGTACCCGGCGCGAGATCAAGAACCTCAACTCCTTCCGTTTCATGCAACAGGCCATCGACTACGAAGTGCAGTGGCAGATCGCCACAATAGAAGACGGCGGCCGCATCGAACAGGCTACCGTGCTATTCGACCCAGACAGCGGCGAAACGCGCGCGATGCGCTCCAAGGAGGATGCGCACGACTACCGCTACTTTCCCGATCCCGACCTGTTACCCTTGATCATTGACCGCGAGTGGGTCGAATCAAGCCGGGCAAACATGCCGGAGCTGCCCCTTGCCAAGCGGGACCGTTTTGTTACCGACTATGCATTATCGGCCTATGATGCGACGGCTTTAACGGCCTCGCTGGATATTGCAGATTACTACGAAGCGGCCATTGCCGTTGCCGGGAAGGCAAGCGCCAAGCCTTGCGCCAACTGGGTAACGGTCGATCTGGCCGCACGCTTGAACAAGGAAGGCAAGGAAATCGGCGAATCTCCGGTATCTGCGCTGCAACTCGGCGGTCTGGTCGGGCGTATTGTCGACAACACGATTTCAAACAATATCGCCAAAAAGGTCTTTGAAGTATTGTGGAACGGCGAGTGTGGCTCGGCTGATGAGATCATCGATAAACAGGGTCTACGGCAGATCACTGACAGTGGCGCCATCGAGTCACTGCTCGACGGAGTACTGACAGCCAACGCAGCGATGGTTGCCGAGTTCAGGGCGGGCAAGGAAAAAGCCTTCAACGCGCTGGTCGGTCAGGCCATGAAAGCGACGAAAGGTAAAGCCAATCCGCAGCAGGTCAACGAACTGCTGCGCAAGAAACTCGGTCAGCAATAAACCCCCACGGATCAACAAGACCTCAGCGTGCCGACGTGTTGCGCCGGGCGATCTCCTGGTAGCGACGGAGATCCTCGTCGTATTTGATACGGATCAAATCAAGTTCCTTCTTCTTCGATTCGATCAGGTATTCCTGCGCCTTGATCTCATAGTCCGCGTCGCGCAACCCTTTTTGAACTTCAGGCGGTATTTTTTTCTTTTTGTAGAACTCGGCCTCGTTCTCGAAAACCTTGCGCTCTGTACGAATTTCGACGATTTTGGTCTCGGCCGCATTGATCGACTTTTGCACATCGGCCAAGGCGCGCAAGCGCATCATTTCGATGTCTTTCTCGCTGCCGTAGGTGTTGAGCAGAGCCTGTTCCTTGCGCTGTTTCTCCCTGAGGATCTCTGCTTCCACCTTGCGCTGCGCTTCTTCAGCGCTCCGTGCGGCTCGCTGTTCAGCGGTCAATGGCGCTTCGATGGTGCGCAGTGTCTGACCAGAAGGGCCAAGCTCACGATAGGCGCGCCCATAGCATGACTGAGGCAACAAGTCGCCACACATCTGCTTGCCGTTGGCGTCGACGCAGCAATAAAAATTGCCGGTCGCCATGGCCGGACCACCGAGTCCCAGCACGATAGCCAGTACCGGAAACCTAGAGAGAGTATGCAACGCCATACTCCTGCCGATAGCGCGTTACCGCAGACTGATACTCCTTGAAATCCGGGCGTTCGCGAAGAAAGGCCAGCAAATCGTCGAGTGTGGCAACCGCCAGTACCGGGATGCCATATTCCTGCTCGACTTCCTGTACCGCTGACAACTTGCCGCTACCGTGCTCCATGCGATCGAGTGCGATGACCACGCCACAGGGCGTGGCCCCTGCCGCACGGATCAATTCAATGGATTCACGCACCGAGGTACCGGCGGAAATGACATCGTCGATAATCAGCACACGCCCCCTGAGCGGCGCACCGATGATACTTCCGCCCTCGCCATGATCCTTGGTTTCCTTGCGATTGTAGGCGAAGGGCAGATTGAGCCCGGCACGAGCCAGTGCCAGCGCGCTCACGGCCACCAGGGGAATGCCTTTATAGGCCGGCCCGAACAGCATGTCGATGGCCATGCCGCTGGCGAGGATGGTCCTGGCGTAATATTGTGACAGTTGATCCAGCGCTTCTCCGTCATTGAACAGGCCGGCGTTGAAGAAGTACGGGGACAGCCGTCCCGCCTTGGTCTTGAATTCGCCAAAACGCAAAACGTTGTGCCCCAGGGCAAACCCGATGAATTCCTGACGAAAGTCCATAACAAGCGTTGTTTATCCTGAAAACCAATTCCAGCAAGGATTCACTATGTTACGCATCATTTCCCTAAATCTCAACGGCATTCGTTCAGCGTACAGTAAAGGCGTTTTGCCCTGGATCGCGGCACAGAATGCCGATGTCGTCTGCCTGCAGGAACTCAAGGCACAATATGCCGACCTCACAGACGAAATGAAGTACCCGGCCGGTCTGCACGCCTACTACCACTGCGCCGAAAAGAAAGGCTATAGCGGTGTTGGCCTGTGGTGCCGGCAAAAGCCCGACGCCGTGATCGAAGGCACGGGCAACGCCGAATTCGACGCCGAAGCGCGTTATCTGCGCGCCGACTTTGGTCAACTCTCGGTGATCTCGCTGTATCTGCCTTCCGGTTCGAGTTCGCCGGAACGGCAGCAGGCCAAATTCCGTTTCATGACCGTTTTTTACCCCCATCTCGTCGAACTGGCAAAGAGCGAGCGCGATGTCGTGATCTGCGGCGACTGGAACATCGCACATCAGGAAATCGATCTCAGGAACTGGAAAGGCAACCGCAAGAATTCCGGTTTTCTGCCCGAAGAACGTGCCTGGGTCAGCCGTGTTCTCGAGGAAGGCGGCTGGTGCGACGTGTATCGTAGGCTCCACCCGGCAACGAGCGACGAGTGCTACACTTGGTGGTCAAATCGAGGCCAGGCATGGGCCAAGAACGTTGGCTGGCGGCTGGATTATCAACTTGCAACTCCAGCTCTCGCCGCTACGGCTCGTGCGGCCACCGTTTTCAAGGCACAACGGTTTTCCGATCACGCGCCGCTGACAATCGATTACGAGCTTGTGTAGTGTCCAGGATTCAAGATACACGGAACGATTGATTCGCCATATTCACGTTCGTCATCGCTGCGAAAATCTTCAGAAGATCTCTATTAACAGGGTTGTGCGGGCCGATTACCGCAAGCAGCAGGATGCCTGACCATTTCCCGGAAGACAAGAGGAACTTAGGATCCTGCTTGAGCCGGGCTATACCTTAATCATGGGTTCAGGAGGTCAGCTTCGAACAGGCCTGCCCTGCCATGGCACCCATAAATTCAACCCCCAACGGCTACGCGACCGGCAAGTTGTAAACCAATCACCTCGATTTGTATTGACCCTGGCCTAGCACCATCAAACTTCGCATTGATCTATTGACGCAAATTGGATAACCTGAGAGAGATGGTTCGCTAACTCCCTATTGTTTCGTTCCATATTTTGTGTTCATCCCTACTAACGCGATGAGGTGTGCTATGTCTGAAGTTACCGATCTGTCCAACAGCAGCAAACAAAAACTAGTCTCCGACATGAAAATTGTTGTTTCCGACGCCGAGGAAATCCTGCGCGCTACCGCTGGTGTAGCCGGTGAAAAAATGGTCGACTTGCGCGAACGCATCAGTGAGCGTCTGCGCGATGCCAAGCTGCGCATTGCCGATGCCGAAGCGGCGCTAGTCGACAAAACCAAGGCCGCCGCTCGTGCGACCGACGATTACGTCAACGAAAATCCCTGGCAGGCTGTCGGCATCGCCGCCGGCATCGGTCTTCTGATCGGCATAATCATCGGTCGCCGTTAAGCGGCGCACTGCACTATGAGCAACAGCCAAGGCGGCGAGAACAGTCGGCTGTTCGCCGCCCTGAAAAACATCGCTGTTACGCTGCTGGCGAGCGGTAAGACTCGGCTTGAACTTCTCGGAAACGAAATCGAGGAGGAGAAGCTGCGTGCCATCAATCTGCTTCTCATGGCACAGGGAATGGTTTTTTGTTTCGGTGTCGGCACGCTGCTCACCGTCGCCTTTTTCACCGTACTGTATTGGGACAACCGGCTGTTCGTACTTTGTGCCTCTGCCGGCCTCTTCCTGGTACTCGGTGGCGTTTTTTTCGCCCTGTTCAAGCGCTTGACAACCCGGCCGGAGAAAGTCTTTGCCTCCAGTATTGCCGAGCTCAAGGAAGATCTGCGCCAGTTGAAAGCGGTAGTCGGCCATGAATCACCGGCTGAATGACCTGCACCTTCGGCGTGGCCGCTTGCTCGAGCGCATCGCCAACCAGCGTGCAACGCTGGGCCGGGAAGCGCAGCCCGTGCGCTCCTCGCTATATACAGCGGATCGCCTGCTGGCCATCGTGTGCGTCGGTGTTGATCAGGTAAAGCGACACCCCGGCCTTGCTACGCTGGCGGTTGCCGCATTTTTCATCGCCAGACCCAGGCGCATCTGGCGCTGGAGCAAACGCGCTTTCTTTGCCTGGCAAACCTGGCGGGCAGTGCGCAATAAATTGTTGGTGTTGGGACTGCGTTCCGGATCGTGAGCGACGAGGAAAAATTCAAGTCAGCGCCATGACGCCGGTGCGTTCTTCGCTGGCGCTGGTGCTCGTTTTCTGTAGTGCCGAAACACTCACGATGGCTGGCTTTGCGCTGGTGCCTTCTCTGCTGCCGCAATTTACCGCGCACTGGGAATTGTCGGCGACGGAAGGAGGCTGGCTGGGCGGCATCTTTTTTCTCGGCTACATCCTTGCGGTGCCCATGCTCGTCAGTCTTACCGATCGCCTGGATGCGCGGCGGGTCTATCTCGCATGCGCCGCCTTGAGTGGCTTGGCGCTGGCCGGCTTTGCCCTTTTTGCACGCAGTTTCGAAGCGGCGCTGTTCTGGTGGTGGCTGGCCGGACTGGGCCTGGCCGGCACCTATATGCCCGGGCTGAAAGCGCTGACCGACCGCCTGCCGGTCAGCTCACAATCGCGCGGAACGGCTTTTTATACCGCGACTTTCGGTGTCGGCGCCGGGCTTTCCTACCTCTGGGTTGAATTCACACAATCCTTTTTTGCGTGGCCGGTGCTGTTCGGCATCGCTGCACTCTGTGCCGCAGTGGCTGTTGTGCTTGTCTGCTTCGGGGTTGCCGGAGGAGAAGCGGCGCCGGTGATCCACATCGCGCATGATCGTTGGTCGAGTGTGCTGAGAAACCGGCGCATACTGGCTTTCTGCGGCGCTTACTTCGGCCATAACTGGGAGCTTTTCGGCTTTCGTAGCTGGCTGGTTGCCTACCTGACGTGGACGCATGCGACTACCCCGGATGCATGGACGGCCATGCCCGGGCTGATCGCCGCCCTGGCCACCTTTCTTGCCGTTCCGTCCAGCATCCTCGGTAACGAAGGTGCGCAACGCTGGGGACGCCGTCGCTGGTTGACTTCGGTCATGCCGCTGTCGGGCGGACTAGCTCTGCTGGTCGCGGTGGCGGGCGGTCAGGCCGCATCGCTGCTGGTGCCTTTGCTTCTCGTCTACGCGGCAAGCATGAACCTCGATTCGGCAGCACTCACGGCCGGCCTGCTCACCGAAACAGCGCCGGAACTGCGCGGCACGGCGCTGGCGTTTTATTCAACGATCGGTTTTGCCGGAGGCTTTGTCGGTCCGGTCGTATTTGGCATGGCGCTTGACGCCTTTGGTCGCGCCAGCCAGGCCGGCTGGGCGGCAGGCTTTGTCACTCTGGCAGCGGGGGTGGGTTTCGGACGCTGGGCAATTGGACGGATCAAGCCGTCCCCACAATAGATGCCTGAACGGGATCCATGCGCTACCGATCCGACTTCCAGCAGGCAAGCCACGCCAGCCAGGAACTTCTGACAAAGGTCTTCCGAATCAACATTTTAATGTTGCGGTCGGATTGCCAGCCGTAATCAGAAGGTATCTAAGGCGAACTTGATGATCAGCGCACTGACGACAAACAGAAAAACCTGCCGTACAAATCCGCTACCATGACGGAGCGCGAGTTGGGTACCGATGACCGAGCCAAATATATTGAAGATCGCCATGACCAGCGCCACCAGGGGCAAGTAGAAACCGTTGGGAATGAAGAATCCGATGGCCGCCAGATTGGTTGCCACGTTGACTACTTTTGATGCGGCCGAGGCATGCAGGAAATCAAAGCCGAAGAAGCGGACAAACAGGAAAATCAGGAAACTCCCCGTCCCGGGACCAAAGAATCCATCGTAGAAACCGATCGCTCCACCGACAATCAGTGCGTAGACCAGTTCATGGCGCCCGGCGTGTTGTGGTCGGTGCAGCGCACCGAAATCCTTGCGCCAGAAAGTATAGGCGGCAGATGCAACGAGCATGACCAGAATCAGCGGACGCAGCAGGTCGCGCGGCAGCCAGGCCACCGCCATTGCCCCCAGAAAGGAAAACGCGAACGCTGCCGTGGCCGCCGGAAGCGTCGTTCGCCAGGGCATGCTCACCCGACGCGAATAACGCCAGGCGGCATTCGCCGTGCCAAAAACACTGGCGATCTTGTTCGTACCAAAGAGTGTGGCCGGCAACTCCTTCGGCAGCATGGTAAATAAGGCGGGGATCTGGATCAGACCGCCTCCGCCAACCATCGAATCGATAAAACCCGCAAACAAGGCCGCACACGAAATGACGGCCAGCAGGGAATAGTCAATGCTCACGGACTCAATACGAAGCTAGCGAACAGGCGCGAATCCGCGCCGTTGCTTGGTTGATCGGGTTCCAGTCTGGAAAATGGGCACAGTATTAGTAGTCATCCCCCGAATGATGCCAGCTAAAAGCCATGCCCGGTACCGCTGCTTTTGCCGTATTGGTAACCTCGGGCTAGTCGAGTATCAAATCAGCAAGCTTTCCTCGGTCGCTTTCCAGATCTTCCGGGAACCATTATCCACGGTATGTACGCCATCCAAAAAAGCTTTGCCGTGAACCGGATTACCATTGACGGAGATACCAGCAAGGCTCCCCAGATCGTAAATCCACACATCATTGGGGTAGTTCACGATCACTGCGTGCCGGTGGCTGATGCCGTTCTGGTCGAAAGGAATAGTGTTGCTCTCAATTCTCCCCCAGTGTCATGAGAGGAGTATGAAGCGAATAGACATCGCCATCGCCACAGTCAAGAAAAATCGACTGCACCTTCTTGCGCTTTTCGATGGAACCAAATCGACAATCCTGGAACATCAGCTTGGACTTCAGCGTCGGCCCACCGTTATTGCCCCATCTTCGCGGGGTTTCGGTTGCCACTTCGTAGTTCAATCGCTTCAATGGATTGGATCGTTCGCTATCGACGATGTTCTCCAGAAATTTCCGCCCATCAGCGCCCAACAGCCGAAAAAGGAATCGATTATTCACGAAGCAGTCATTTGCAGTGCGTTGAGCCATGAGCGTAACGGCCAACTGCTCGCGGAGTTCATATCGCTCGGTGAGATAGAAACACTGCAACAGCAGGTTGCATGCCTCGTAGTCCGTCGCTTCCCGTTGCAGATGATCAGTCAGCATCGAAATCGCCTGGGCTACGTTTCCCTCTTCGTTCGCGAACCAACTCAGTTCTTTTTACAAGGCATCCCGGGGGGGGGTGATTCTGACCGCCGCCGTTCCCACGCTCGGGCGAAGCTGGGGAGGACTCGCCACCTATGCTGCCGCCTGCATATCATGCGTGCTGACGTTTTTCACCATCCGGCTGATCGGCGGCGACGCTTTGCGGCAATTGCAGAACAGAACCGCCGTGCGCATCCTCAACCAGCTTGACGTACAGCCGATCAGAAGCGTCGTCCTCCTGAGAGTGCTGTTCCAGACCGTACCCGCCCTCAACTATGCCCTCGCAATATCCGGCATCAGATTCCGCCAGTACCTCACCGGAACCCTGCTCGGCCTGCCTCGGCCGATTGCACTGTATTGCCTGGTTTTTGACTATCTGGCGAGAGCGTAGAAGATACCGGGGTTTTGATTTTGTTGGCGCAAAATCGCGATTGGCTGCATTTTGCGACAGCGGAGATGCTCAAGAAATCGGCTTGGGCAACTGCTCGTCGGCTTTATGTGAAGCTTTTCAGAAGGCCGATGGGCAGTCGCTTGGATAATGATCACGAAGGGCTCCTATGATGTGTAAAGCGATCAGTGATCAATGCCGATTTTATCCTTTCCAGCGACTCGATCAGTCGAAGGCAGACATTTAGTGCGCACTTCCCCAGCGCTGCTTCAGCCAGTAATCCAGCGACCAGCGCCCCGACCCGTGAAAGAGAATGACCAGTAGTAAGGCTCCCCATAGCACATGATCCTGCCGGCCGAGATCGGAAAGATCAGCGTAGGAAATAACGGCAATGACATTCATCACCGACAGACCGGCGGCGCCAAAGCGCCCGGCCAGGCCGAGTGCGAGGAGGACGGGCAAACCGAGCTCGCCGGCGGTTCCCATGAGGGCTGCCAGTTCCGGCGGCAGGACGGGTACCTGATACTCGTACTGGAATAGCGCCACCGTCGAGCTCCAGTCCTGGATCTTGGTCAGGCCAGACTTGAAGAATACGCTGGCAACATAAAGCCGGATGGACAGATCGAAGAGCGGCGTCAGCCAGCGCTCGATCAGGGCAATGCTGCGCTGTGCGAAGGAGAGCAGAGCGCCGGTGGAACCGGCCAGCGGTGTGGAGGAAGTCGATCCGGTGAGGGAAGCATCGTTCATTTTTTTCTCCTTGAGTCAGTCGATGAGGCGGGGTTTCGTTTCGCGCTTGGGGTGGACACAACAGTCGGGTCATGGCCTGTCGGCCTGACCCGACCTACAATCGATGATCTGTTTCGTTCATTGAAAATCCGGTCAGCGTGCGCTGTACGATGAAGGCTTGCAGCGTCGCGCCGGGGTTGAAGGCGGGGTCTTCGCTCAGCGCGGCGGTTATCGCTTCCGCCAGCGTCTGCCCGGATTGCAGAGCACGCAGGAAAGCCGCTTCACTGGCCGTCAAGGCCAGTGCAGAGACCCTGCCTTCACTGCGCACGACCAGCGCCCGGCAAGGCGCTGAGTGTGACAGGGCATCGATAGCGGCGAGCGCGCTGTCACGTTCGTCCTCGGTCAACTGGTGCGCCTGCCAGATATCGACCAGCGGCCAGGGCGATTCGATAAACGCGGCGCCGGCCCAGATGTGCAGGCGCAGATTCGGCTGCAAGGCGGAGGGGATCTCGGCCAGCGCGGCAAGATCGAAGACGGCGGCATCGACAGCACCATAGGCGACGAGCAGCGCCCACTCCAGCCGTGCCATGTCGGGCAGATAAGGTCGTTCACTGCTCAGCGATGAGGCTTCGAGCCAGGCCGCCAGCTCACCGCCATAGTCGTTCAGGTCGCCGCTACGGCTCGGGTAGCCGGCGATGTACTGATCGGCAAGCTGGCGAAAACGCTGCGCGCCGAGAAGCTGCGCGAGTACCGGGTAGCTCGATGCCAGGGCGCTGCGCCAGTTGCCGATCACGTTGCGCCGGTAAGCCGCCAGCCGTCGTTCGGCCAGCGCTTCGGGTTCAGTGAACAGCGCCCACAGTGCCGGGGTGTGGCCAGGCGCGGCGTCATTGCGCAGCGCGCCGCCAAATACGGCTTGCACTTCAGGCAGCGAGGGCATGACCAGATTCCTGAGGTGATGCCGAATCAACGTGCATGCGGGCGCGCAGCCGCCGCTCGGCTTGCGCCGCTTCGCCTTGCAGCACGGCCAGAGAGGGGATGTCGACGTCCCATTCGATGAGCGTCGGCTTGGCGCCGAGCTGGTCGAGGGCGTACTCGTACAAGTCCCACACCGGCGAATGCACCGGCTGACCATGGGTGTCGATGAGGAAATCCTCGCACGCCTCGAAGCCGGCCAGATGCAGTTCGCCGACGAGGTCGGCCGGGATGGCGTCGATATAGCTCTGGGCAGAAAAACCGTGATTGCACGCCGACACGTAGATGTTGTTGATGTCGAGCAGAATGCCGCAACCGCTGCGTCTGGCAACAGCGACGAGAAAATCCCATTCGCTCATCATCGAGTCGGCGAACTGAAGATAGCTCGACACGTTCTCAACCAGAATCGACCGCTGCAAGCGTTCCTGCACGCAGTCGATGCGGGCAACGGCCTGCTCCAGCGCTTCTTTAGTGTAGGGCAGCGGCAGCAGGTCGTTGAAGTGCCGTGCACCGGCGGACGACCAGCACAGGTGCTCGGATACCGACGCCGGCTCGATGCGCTCTACGAGCGCCGCCAGTTTCTCCAGATGCGCTTCAAACAGGGTATCGAGCGCACCGAGCGAGAGGCCGACGCCGTGCAGGCTGAGCGGATAGGATTGCCGGATACGGTGCAGAAACTCGATCGGGGCGCCACCGGCGCTGAAGAAGTTTTCGCTATGCACCTCCCACCAGGCCACCGCCGGCCGTTCGGCAAGAACCTGCGCATGATGCGGGGCGCGCAGGCCGATACCGGCGGCAAGGGGCAGTCTGATGGGCGTGGCAGGTGAGGAAAAAGAGCGCATGCCCGCTACTCCTGGTTCAGCCTTTTTTCTTCATCTCCTTCTCCAGCTCGGCCGCCGCTTTGAGCTTGCCGCCCATTTTTTCGCAACTGCCTTTATCGACGTATTTCCAGTCGTTGGGGTCCTTGTCGACGGTCGAGGTGCCGGCGCAGGCGTGCTTCGAATACTTGCCGCCGCAGTCGTTCTTGCCGGCCATGGCGACGCCATAGCATTTTTCCTTGTCGGCTGCGGCGAAGGCAGCACCGGAAGATGCACTGAGGCCAAGGGCGAGCAGACCGGCGATGGCGGCTTGAGCGAGGGTATTTTCAGATTTCATGTAAGTCTCCATTGGATGAGTTGGTTATCACAAACTGTCGGCCGGAATCGGGATTAATCTCCGGGAAAGCGCCGAAGTGCCTAACGCAGCAAATCCATCTGTGCGTCAAAACGTCGGCAGGCAATGCGCAGAATCAGATGCAAACGCATTGAATTCTCTTAAAAAGGCCACCCAGGCGATAGCCAGGGTGGTCAGCAACCCGCTTACTTGGCGACCTTGCCGCCGGCGTCCGTACATTCCTTGGCGCTGGCCTTGCTTACCCAGCCCTGGCCCTTGCAGCTATTCTGGCCCTTGCACTCGTTTTTGGCTGTTTTGCAATCAGAGGTTCCCTTGCACGAATTGATACCTGTGCAATGCACCGTGCCGCCTTCGGCCGCCTGGGCAACAGGTGCCATGATGCCACCCGTGGCAAAAAGGGCAGCCGCAGCAGCGGCAAGAGCAATACCGGATAGTTGATTTGACATGATGAGTCTCCTTGATTTGATGGGGTAGAGGAAAAGCCGGCCGCCCGCAAACGGCTTTGCCGACACCGATTAGACGCAGAATGATGGGAATTACTTACACTAAATGTAAAATATTTTTCGTTTTACATCGATTGCTTTTATAAACAACAAGTTATAAAACCAATAAACCTGCCGAAAGTGCCTCGGCTTCAAGACCACTCACGAAGCTTTCATGAAGCAGCAACACTCGCGTCATAACGTTGTAGCACTTCAGACTTGAATCCGCCCTTGAACTTTCTCCGGTTCCGGACAGCAAGCAGGCCGAGTTTTCGCTCCCGGATAGCTAAATGGCCGTCACGGCAGCAATGCGTCTTGCATCGGCCGTGGCGGATGAATCATGTGACGAATAAAAAGGCCGGTCGCCACGCCGCTCCGCAAAGGAAGCCAATGGCGTGGCTCCGGTCGACATTCAGGCGCAGCTTCGATGCACGATCATTAGCCGCCGTAACCGTATGTCTTGAAATCAAAACTGTCACGGAAGCTTTTCATGACGTCCTGCATAGTCGCCCCGCCCTTCTTATCAACGGGCATCTTGTCGAACACCTTCGAGTGGTAGGCGAGGTACTCGTCCTTCTCGATCATGCCATTCTTGTTGGTGTCCATCATCTTCATCATGTCGGCGGAATTATCGGCGGCAAAGGCAGGGGTGGCAATCATGCCGCCGGCCAGGGCCAGGGAAAGTGCGACGATGGAAACGGATTTACGTGTGCTCATGGTGATTCTCCTTGATGTAGTCAAATGGTTGCCAGTCGGCTGACTGGTTGTTTGTCGGGTAGAGCGCTTTTTCTGAAACTCCAAACGACGCTATCACTTTAGGCGTTCGACATGGGCCTTAATATTCGTATTGCTACTTAATCGGCATGCGTTGACTACGTATACGTGCCGGCGTGACGGCGGCTAGACCAGGTCTTCATCCAGCACGATGCCGGCGCGCAGCGCCAGGCTGACAAGTTCGGCGACCGAACTGGCCTGCATTTTCTGCATGACGCGCGCCCGATGCGCCTCCACCGTCCTCGGGCTGATGTCGAGATCGCGTGCGATCAGCTTGTTCGATCGGCCGGCGACGATCTGCTTCAGCACGACCAGTTCGCGTGACGTGATCTGCCCTACGCGCGCCGCCATGTCGCCGCTTACCGCCTGCGACCGGTCGCTACCCGGCGGCAGATTGAGCGCCGAATTCACCAGGTCGAGCAGATCCTGGTCGTTGAATGGCTTCTCGACAAAGTCGTTGGCGCCCGCCTTCAGTGCGCGCACCGCCAGCTTGACGTCACCATGCGCGCTGATGACGATAACCGGCAGGCGGCAACCGCGTTTGCGCAGGGCCTCGATCAGATCGATGCCGTTCATCAGCGGCATGCGCAAGTCGGTGATCAGGCAACCACTTTCCAGATCGTCGGCGCCGGCCAGTGCGGCGTGCGCGTTCTCGAACTCGACCACCTTCATGCCGACAGACTGAAACAGCAAGCGCAGCGCATCGCGCACGCTCGGCTCGTCGTCGACGACGTAGACGATGGGCATTCCCGGGGGGGTCTCAAGCATCCCGGAACTCCTTGAGGGTGAAGGTGAATGTCGCGCCACGGTCCGGCTCGGCGGCGCCATGCAGTTGGCCGTCGTGATCCTCGATGATCGATCGACACAGCGCCAGCCCGATACCGACGCCGTCAGGCTTACTGGTGTAGAACGGCTCGAATATCTTTTCCATCTCAGCTGCGGCGAATCCCGGCCCCGAATCGATGACCGCGAAGGCCACGCCATCGGGCGGGGCGTTAATACTTTTCAGGGTAATGAGCCTTATCGCCGACCCGGCCTCGGCGATGGCCTCGGCAGCGTTGCGCACAAGATTCAGCAAAACCTGCTGAATTTGCACCGGGTCGACAAAAACCCTGCAGCCGCTACCGCACAGGTCGGTACGCAACTCGACGCCATGCTGACGGACCTCCGGTTCGGCGAGACGAGCGACTTCGCCGACCAGAAGATCCGCCACCTGCGGCACGCGCTCGGACTTCCTGTCCTGAACGAAGCCGCGAATCCGCCGGACGATTTCCGATCCGCGACGCGCTTCGCGCTCGGCGCCATCAATGGACTCCCGGGCGGGACCGATGGCGCCGGCGCCAGACGACAGAAAGCGCCTTGCCGCTTGCGCATAGCTGGTGATCGCGGTCAGCGGCTGGGCTATCTCATGGGCGAACGCGATTGCCATTTCGTCCATGGACTGCACACGATTGGTGTGCGCGATTTGCTGCAGGCGCAAGCGGGAGAGTTCCGCAGCCCGGCGCGACTCGGTGATGTCGGCGACCACGGCCATGATTCTCTTCGGCTGTCCCGCAGAACCGGCCAAACGGCGCGGTGCCACCGATGCGAGCATGGTTCCTTCGCCGGCGCGCTCCAGCGCGACCTCGATCTGGACGTCCTGTCCGCCTTCGGTATCGTTTAACGCCTGCTCAAGACGAAGACGATCCGTGGTGGCAACCAACTGAGTGAAGGGACGACCAATCAGATCCTGACGTTGCCAGCCAGATAGCGCGCAGAAGCGATCCGAAACAAAGGCAAAGCGACGCAAACCGTCGAGTGTGATGACTCCTTCCCGCATCTGCTCGATCAGCATCCGGTGTGCATGTTCGCTTTCCTCGACGCGTTGCGCCGACGCAGAGCGTTCGCGGGCTGCGGCCGCGAGCAACAGGGCCGTGACGGTGGCGATCATCAGAAACAGGCCCAATGAATACAGCGCCTCGATCTGGTTGCTGATGATGAACGGACCGCTGGCGCGCCAGGCCGCCCAGGTGGCGAAAATGGCTGTCAGCAGCATCACGTCGGAGGTCTCGCGGGGACCGAAGCGCAATGCAGCCCACAGAACGACGACGAACACGGCATAGAGAAGCGCCGATGCCGGACCGCTTGGAGTCGCCGTGAAGGCGGCGGCGTTGAGCAGTACGGCCGCCAGCAGCAACAGAAAAAACTCGGCGGACGGCTTGAGCAGGGGTCTTTCGGCCGTCCATGAAAGAATGACGGGTGCCACCAGCAGCACGCCAAGGCCATGTCCCAGAGAGCCGACGAAAACGGTTTGCGCATTCGGAACCGGCATTGGCCCGGCGTCGCCCATGACCGCGATCAGCAGCAGCCGGGGCATCATACAAAACATGGCGGCGGGCAGGACGCCTGCCGTGACGAAGGCAGTCACATCCTTGATACGCCGCAGTCGCGGGTCGAATCCGGCAATGCGCGTAAGCAGATACCAGGCGATCAGCGCTTCGCCGACGGCGCCAATAGCCAGCAGCAAGGCGTGGACGACCGGCAGGCCGGTATTCAGGTTGACGAGAAAATCGCTGAAAAAAATCGCCAGTGAAACCGAAGGGCCGAGCAGCAACATGGCCGCCACCGAAATGCCCGCGGCGGGCCAGATGCCGGCGACTCCATTGCCGATCGGAAAGACGGCAAAGGCAAGCATGCCGGCGCCGTAATACGCAGCCGCCGTAACAAGGTGTACCAGCAAGCGGGAGGGCAGAGTCAGCGAAATCGATGGGTCGTAGTAGCCAGCGCCGGGCTGAACAGGCTGTTCAGACATCGCGGCCTGCTCCGTGGGCCAAGGCTGTCGCCAGATTGCCAGAGCATCCCTGGAGCGCTGAAAGCACGCCGCAAGTCGGGCCAAGGCAACACTTGCCGCTACGTGCGACGGCGCACCGTGACCGGCGAAAGACCGGAATCAAAATCATCGAATCAATATCGAGCTCGGCAGAGGATCCCGTCATTTCGGTCGACACCAGGAAGGAGGAATTGATTGGCGACTTCAAGAATGCCCGCATCTTCAGACTCTGGTTTAGACCGCCACCCGTCACCGCGAACGGGCGACCAGCCACAACGCCAGTCCGATCACCGTAGCCGGGTAGAAAGCCGAGATCCGGTAGAGTTGCTCGAACGTCAGCCATTCCCGCAGCGGGCCGATCACGAACGAGCCCAGCCCCACGCCAACCATTAGCGCGGCGATCAACATGGACGACACCCAAGCCACATGCTGTGGAAATCGCTCCGACGCCAGGGTGATGGTCAGCGGAAAAAATGCCGAACAGGCCAATCCCGCAAGCGCGAACAGGCCCAACCCCAGTAGCGGGGTTTCGGCAGAGGGCAGCAGCAAAAACGCCACGACCATCAGCGCCGGCAACGCCAGCCAGATCGTCAGCGGCGCGATCCACGCCACCAGCAACGAGACCAGCAAGCGACCGGCCACCATGGCGCCCCAGAATACCGACAGCGCGAGCCCGGCCACGATTGCCGACAACCCCTTGGCGTCGCGCAGATAGATGGCGGCCCAATTGCTGAAAGTGCCTTCGGCAAAGGCGTATAGCACCGCAATGGCGACGAAGATCCAGAAAGCGCCGGAATGCAGCGGCGGTCTCTCATCGTCGCGGCGCGTCGTTTCGCCACCGCCATCCGTCGGCAACCGAACGGTCGCGGCGGCCAATGCCAGGAGCGCGCTCAAGCCCAGCAAGGACAGTGGAAACCCGATCCACCAACCGGCCAGACCGAAACCGCCCGCCAGCAGCGGTCCCACCATCAAGCCGAATCCCAACAGGGTGTGCAAGGCCACCACTGCAGTCGGCGCACGCCGGGGAAAAAACCGGGGCGGATAGCCGTTCAGCGGCGCGCCGCCTAGCCCGAAGCTCAGCCCCAGCAACGCCGTTCCCGCCAGAATGACCGGGAACGCCAGCGCCGGCATCACCCAGACGCTCGCCGCCAACGCCAATTGCGACAAGCCGTTGCCGACAGCCGACATCCAGAGCAGCGGTTGGAGACCCAGACGGCGAGCCAGCGACCCGCCGGCCACCGCGCCCAGCACCGCCATCGCGACTTGCGGCAAGAAGATCGCGCCATACTGGGCGTCGGTAAAACCGTGCATCTGCTTCAACACCGCGCTGCTGGCGGGGAAGCTGACCAGCGTCAACCCTTGCAGGAAGGCGATGAGATACACCGCGAGTACCGCAGGCCCGTTCGACGAAGTTGTCTTGATCACGGGAATACTCCTCACTCCTGGCCGCCGGTGATGAGCCGGGTGCCGCGTTTGTAGGTGAGATAGGCCCAGAACCATTCGATGGCCACCGAAAAACGCTTGCGCGTGTCGACCAGGTAATAGATGTGGGCGAGGCCCCACAGCCACCACGCCAACGCTCCACTCAACCTGAACCAGCCGAAATCCACGACCGCCGCCTGGCGGCCGATGGTGGCGAGATTGCCCAGATGGCGGTAGCGGAACGGCGGTAATTGGGTTCGCCCTTCCAGGCGAGCTTTGATGATCCGGGCGACGTAGGCGCCTTGCTGTTTGGCCGCCGGCGCGAGCCCAGGTACCGGCTTGCCGTCCCAGGCTTCGCTCAGAGCGGTGTCGCCGACGGCGAAGACTTCGGGCAGGCCGGGTACGGTCAGATCCGGCCCGACCTTGAGGCGGCCGGCCGCATCGGCTTCAGTCTTCAGCCATTGCGCGGCGGGCGAGGCCATCACCCCGGCCGCCCAGAATACGGTACGAGACCCGATCCGCTGGCCGGACACCAGCGCTCCTTCGGCGTCAATCATTTCCACTCGGCTCTTGGTCATCACCTCGACGCCCAGCGTTCGCAGCGATTGCGCCGATACCTCTGACAGCGATTCGGGAAACGACGGCAGCAGGCGAGGCGCCGACTGCACCAACAGCACGCGCGCTTGCGCCGGATCGATGTTGCGGAATTCACCGGTTAGACCGTGGCGGGCCAGTTCGGCGATAGCGCCGGCCAGTTCGACGCCGGTCGGACCGCCGCCGACGATGATGAAGGTCAACAGGCGCTGCCGCTCCTCGGGGTCGGCGCAGTTCTCCGCCTGCTCGAAGGCCTGTAGCAGACGGCGGCGGATGACGGTAGCATCATCGACGCGCTTCAGTCCCGGCGCGTGGGGTTCCCAGTCGTCGCGCCCGAAGTAGCTGTGACGGGCACCGGTGGCCAGCACCAGGTAGTCGTAACCGATGCGCGCGCCGTCGCTCAGGTTCACTTGACGCGCGGCGATGTCCACGTCCACCACTTCGCTCAGCATCACCCGCACGTTGTGCTGGTCGCGGAACAGCGCACGGATCGGGGTGGCGACATCGGCCGGCGACAGGCTGGCGGTCGCCACCTGATAGAGCAGCGGTTGGAACAGGTGATAGTTGCGCTTGTCGATGACGGTGACTCGGCAGGCTGCCAGCCGCAGGCCGTGCGCCGCCGTCAATCCACCAAAGCCGGCGCCGACGACGACCACATGCGGTACGTCGTTCAGCGCCGCATCGGACCAGCCTGCCAGCGGTGGGAACCAGCGAGCCAGTTGCCGGCGCAGGAGAGCGTCGGCGGCGATAGGCCCCGGCCCGCGCAGCGCGATGAGCCCGAGCAGGAAGAGTTGATACAGCCGGTTGATGGTCTGGATTTCGTCCGCACCCATGAAACCGGAACCGAGCAGCGCCAGCGCTGCGGCGATGGCGACCGGGCGGGTCGCCAGTCCCAGCGCCAGCAGAGGACCGACGAAACCCAACATCGCTTCCAGGAACGAGGGTCCCACCAGAACCGGCGCGTACCACAAGCTCGCCAGCCAGAGACGCAACACGAGCTGATAGACCGGGCCAAGATAGCGCGTGCATACGGCGTACAGGCGACCCAGAGGCTTGACCAGAGGTAATGCCGAGGCGGCCAAGCCGGAAGCCAGCAGCCGATCCATGGAAATCGGCCCCGCGCCCATCACCACGTACCAGCCGAACAGCGCGGCCCAGTACAGATTCGATTCCAGAGCAAGGTACTCGAAATGAATGACCAGGGACAGTACCAACATCGGGATAGCGGCCAGCCGGGTCGCCAGCCCTAACGCCAGAAGCATCGAGCCCAGCACTTCGATGCTGACGCCCAGCACGGCGACCGTAAACGGGTCCAACCAGGACACCGGATATTCGTGGGTGGCGAGCGTCAACGCAGTATCCCAGTTGGCGAGTTTAAGCACGCCAGATACCCAGAACGCTTGCGCCAGCCAAAGCCGGATCGCCAGATCCAGGAAGGGATAGAGCGTGACCTCGGCGACGCGCAGCGCTTCGTCCACGTGCTTTAGGTAGGCCGCGATGACGTTGGCCCGGCGGTGCCGGAGGGCGGCGACGGTTGTGGTCAGCATGGTTCAGCCCTCCGCCGCGTTCATGGCTGGAATCGCCCTCACCCCTGACCCCTCTACCAGAAGGAGAGGTGAGTCCTGGGTCGCCATCCGCTGGCTCCAATAGGCCGGAATATCCCGACGATAACGGCGCGTCACCAGATTCGCCAGCAGTCCGGTCCAGCCGGTCTGGTGGGCGGCACCCAAACCCTGGCCGGTGTCGCCGTGGAAGTATTCGTAGAATTGCAGCAGGTCGCGCCAGTGCGGGTCATTTTGGAAAGGGCTGTCGGCGGGAAACGCGGGCATCAGCCCGTTCGAATCGCGGCGATAGATACCCACCAGCCGCTCGGCGATCAGGGTGGCGATTTCCTTCAGATTCAGTTCCCGGTTACCCAGACTGGGCACGGCGACGGTGAAGTTGTCGCCGAGAAAGCGGTGGAATTTCTCCAGCGCCTGCACCAGCGTGTAGTTGGTCGGCAACCAGATCGGGCCGCGCCAGTTGGAATTGCCGCCGAACAGGCCGGAGTTGGATTCGCCGGGCACGTACTCAATCAGCACCTCGCCAACGCCGGACAGCGTGCCCAAATGCTTTTCTGTGGCGTGGACGCGGCTGACGCTGCGAATGCCGTACGGAGACAAAAACTGGTCCTCGCTCAGCAGCCGTTTCAGGATGCGCGGCAGCATCCGGTTGGTGACCAGCGACAACAAATGCTCGCCCCGCTCGTTTTCCCAATCCGGGCATTGGCAAATGATGCTGCCGTCGAACACGCCGTGGCGGTTCTGGCGCAGCTGTTCCCGGAAGCGGGGGACCTTGGCCAGGATGCGCTGGTCCACTACCTCGCAGGCGAACAGCGGAATCAGCCCGACCCAGGAGTATACGTCGATCCGCTGGGTCTGACCGTCCGGGCAGATCATCAAATCCTTGAAGAAACCGGCTTCCGGGTCCCACAACGGCACTTCGTTGCCGGCGTGTCCGGCGATAGCGTTGGCGATGGCGAGAAACTGTTGGTGAATCTGGATGGCGATGTCTTCATATTCCAGATCCTCGGCCGCCAATTCCAGCGCAATGACCGTCATGTTCAGGGCGAACATCGCCATCCAGCCGGTGGCGTCGGCCTGCTTGAGAGCATAGCCAGCCGGCAACGGATGGGAGCGGTCGAACACCGAGATGTTGTCCAGCCCCAGAAAGCCGCCCTCGAACACGTTGTTGCCGTCGCTGTCCTTGCGGTTGATCCACCAGGCGTAATTCAACAGCAACTTGTGAAACACCCGCTCCAGGAAATGGAGATCGCCCCGGCCTCGCTGCACCCGTTCCGCCCGGAACACCTTGAGGGCACCCATCGCGTGCACCGGCGGATTCACGTCGCCGAACGCCCATTCGTAGGCGGGAATCTGACCGTTGGGGTGGAGATAGCTCTCCTTCAACACCAGCTCGATCTGATCCTTGGCGAAATCGACGTCCACCAGCGAAAGCGCGGCGCAGTGGTAGGCCAGATCCCAGGCCGCAAACCAGGGATACTCCCATTTGTCGGGCATGGAGATGACGTCGGACGCCTTGAGGTGCCGCCAGGAACGGTTGCGGCCACTTTTGTGAGCGTCGGGCGGCGGGAGTTGATCGCCGTCCAGCCAGCGGGCCACGTCGTAATGGAAGAACTGTTTGCTCCAGATCATTCCCGCCGAGGCCTGGCGCAGGATGCGTCGGTCTTCATCCGAGGATTCGGGCAGCAGATCGCGATAGAAGCCATCTGCTTCGGACCGGCGGTCGGCGAACACCGCGGCAGTGGCGGCGAAAGCTTGGGCCAGCGGCGCAGCGCTCAGCACCAGTTCTATTTCAGCCTGCTGGCCGCCATCCACGGTCAGCACATGCCAAGCGGCGAACTTGGTGCCTTCACACGCGGGATTGACCGCGTCCCGCTCGCCATTAACCACCCGGCGATGAAAGCTGTCTTTGACGTAGGGCGAGGCGTTCGCGAGTTCCCACAAACGCTGGGCATTGTGCTCGTTCTCGGTATACAGCGGTTCGGCGGGTTGCCGACCGTAAAGGTGATACGCGCCCAAAGTCGGATGCTCGGCCCGCACCGCCCAACTCGCGCTGGCCGGCGCCTTCATGGCGCGCAAGATTGGCTTGTCCGGCTTCTGGTCGGGTGAAATCGGATCGCCCCGCAACTCGGCCAGCGCTCGTTCTTTCTCCTCGTCGCCCCAGGCCCAGGTGTTGCGGAACCACAGTTGCGGCAACAGGTGCAGGGTCGCTGACTCGGGTCCACGGTTGGCGACGTTAATACAGATATGTATTTCTTCCGGGCCGGCTTTGGCGTAAGACACGTCCACATCCCAGTAGCGATTGTCCTGAAAAACCCCGGTGTCCAGCAGGTTGAACGGCGGGTCCTGGCGACCCCGGAGTCCGTTTTCCTCGACCAGCCGGCCGTAGGGATATTCGGCCTGGGGATACTTGTACAGGTAGCGCAAATAGCTGTGGCTGGGCGTGGCGTCGAGATAGAAGTAATACTCCTTCACGTCCTCGCCGTGGTTGCCCTGATTGCCGGTGAGGCCGAACGCCCGCTCTTTCAAAATCGAGTCGCGGCTGTTCCATAAAGCGAACGCGAAGCACAGCCGCTGCCGCTCGTCGCAGAT
>NZ_JAEUOI010000003.1 GCF_016790145.1 Propionivibrio sp.
CGGGACAATCCGTGGGCAAAAGTGGTGCCGAACGAGCGCGAGATCAGTGAGCGCGAGCTGACGCCGGCTGCCGTGAACGGTACGCTGAGTGTGCCGGTTGGCCGTCTGCACAAGCTCGCAATGGGCCCCGAATATCTTGCCGCCTTTACTGTCGGCGACCAGTTGTTGTGGGGCGCTGCCGAGCCATTGCGTCGCATGTTACGTATTCTGATTGATAACTAATTGATTTTATGAGATAAAAAATCGGGGTTTACGCCCCGGTTTTTTTATTTGCTTAAATTTTGACATCACAAGCAAGTTTAGCTTGCATGGCTAACTCCATGATGTTATTTTAATAATTCCGATTTCGACGCTCAGGGTGGCGCCGTGACTAAAAAAACATATCAAACGCTAAAACATCTCGGGTTGCGTACCTCCGTATTGGCGGTTGCTTCCTGCCTCGCTCTCTCAGGAGTACCGCTGGCTGCTCATGCAGCGGGTCTCGGAAAAATTGTCGTGTTCTCGGCGCTTGGGCAACCCTTGCGTGCCGAGATCGAAGTTTCCGCGCCACCTGAAGAGCTCTCCGGCATGAAAGCGCAATTGGCACCACCAGAAGCCTTCAAACAGGCTGGTCTGGATTACGCCACGACCTTGCTGGGTATCCGCTTCGTGATGGACAAGCGTGCCAACGGCCAGTCCGTCATCAAGCTAAGTTCCGACAAGCCGATCAACGATCCATTCATTGACATGCTGCTTGAGCTCAACTGGGCTTCCGGTCGCCTGGTTCGCGAATACACATTCCTGCTTGATCCGCCAGAGCTTGCGGTAAAAGCTGCCGCGCCAGTGGCTCTGGCAACTGACAAGCCGGTAATGGCAAGCAAGCCACCGGCAAGCGCGCGAACGACGCCACCGATTGACGACGAGTTGCGCGGCAGAGCGGTAGCCAGGAGTCGTTCCCAGGAGCCAGTCAAAAAAACAGCAGAGCAGCCGGTCGCAGGACAAGTCGTACGTGAGGTCAAACGCGGTGACACCTTGAACAGGATCGCCAGCGAAGTCAAGCCGGAAGGCGTTTCACTCGATCAGATGCTAGTCGGCTTGTTGCGCGCCAATCAGGAAGCTTTTGACGGCGGCAACATGAACCGGCTGAGGGCCGGCAAAATTCTTACGGTTCCTGAAAAATCTGCCATTGAGGCTGTTTCCACAGGCGAGGCCAGGAGAATTGTCGTTGCACAGTCTTCTGACTGGAACGCATACAGAAGCAAGTTGGCTGCTGTTGCGTCACAGGCACCGGTAAAGGAAGAGGCCGCCAAACAGGAGGCCTCCGGCAAGATAACGGCAAAGGTTGAGGACAAATCAACGCCGTCAGCGGAGCCCAGGGATCAGGTCAAGGTTTCAAAAACCGAGATGAGCGGTAGCAAGGCGGTTGCCGCACCCAAGCCAAATGCTGATGACCAGATTGCCAAGGACAAAGCACTCAATGAAGCCAATCAACGCTTGGCCATGCTTGAGAAAAATGTGGCTGACTTGCAGAAGCTGGTTGAACTGAAAAATCAGAATCTCGCCGAGTTGCAAAAGCAGGCCGCCGACAAGAACATGCCGGTCGAAGCGAAGAAACCGACGGAAGAAGCCAAGCCGCAAACACCACCGCCAGTCCCAGTCGTCGTTCCGGCCAAGGTTGAGCCGGTAGCGGTTGCGGTCGAGAAGCCCGTGGAAAAACCGGCTGAAGCGAAAGCGCCAGAGCCGGTCGCCAAACCCGAGGAAGCCAAACCCGAGCCGAAGCCTGAAGTCAAACCGGAGCCTGAAGCAAAGCCGGAGCCAAAACCGGCCGAACTACCCAAGCCAAAACCAAAACCAGTGCCACCACCGCCTCCCCCCCCCGAGGAGCCAGGTTTCATAGACGGTTTGCTTGACAATCCGCTGGCCCTGGCCGGCGGTGGGGGAATTCTGGCGCTCATTGCCGCTTATTTCATTGCTCGCCGGCGACGCGCCAGCTCGCAGGAAGCCCCGCTCAATTTGAGCAGCACCCTGTCTCCGCAGAGCACGAGTCTGACCGCCAATTCGGTCTTCCGCAGTACGGGAGGGCAGAGCGTCGATACCTCTCATGCGCCAGATCATACTGATTTCAGCCAGGCTGGACCGGGCAGTATCGATACCGATGAGGTTGATCCGGTGGCCGAGGCCGATGTTTATATGGCTTATGGGCGAGATGTGCAGGCCGAGGAAATACTTGTTGAAGCCAAGCAGAAAGATCCGAAGCGTTATGCCATTCACTTGAAGTTGCTTGAAATCTATTCCAACCGGAAGGAGGTCAAGCAATTCGAGACGCTGGCGACCGATCTCTATGGCGAGACCGGTGGTGTCGGGGCCGACTGGGAAAAGGCGGCCGCGATGGGTGTCAAACTCGATCCGGGCAATCCCCTCTTCGGCGCCTCTGCACCGGCTGCTCCGACGGCTTTTGATGCTGATGCGACGGTGATTGTATCTCCCCCGCAGGCGCACAAGAACACTGTTCCCCTGCCGGGAGAATTGTCGCACTTGGCCGACACAATAAGCATCCTCAAACCTGTGTCGGATTCCTCAGCGCAAGTTGTAGCCGACATGACCAGCCTTGATTTCGATCTTGGTCTCGGAGATGACAAGCCGTTGGCTGTTTCCGACACTCTAAAGGCGGAGATGGAAGAGACGCTCAGGTTGCCGGAACCTGTGGTTGAAGCCGGTGCGCTCGATTTTGATCTTGCGGCCGACCATGCCGAGATTTCCGATTCTGCTACAGGTACCGACCCGGAAGCAACTGATCTTGACTTGAGCCTGCCCGATTTTTCGACAACAGTGGCATCCGATCAGGGAGCCAAAAAAGAGGTTGCCGACCTTGACTTTGACCTCGGATTCGATTCGAGCACTGCACCAGAATTGACCGGAACGTCGTCGACTCCTCAAAGCAAGGCGAATGACGAGCCGTATCTCGCTTCGGTTAATGAAGACGGCGTAGAATTCGACGTCAGTCTGACTGAGTCAACTTTCCTCGGCCAGTCAATGCCCGAGCCTTCCTCATTCGATATGACATCGATCAACCTTGACCTCAAAGAGCCGGAAATTGAAATTCCGGCACCGGCACCTTCTGCTTATGTTGCAACCGACGTTTCGCCGGATTCGTCATATGAGATCGTTCAGGCATCGACCGTTGTTAACCCGGATTTTGCGACGGAGCAGGCAGAAACACTCATCTCGTCGCTGTCAGTTGATTCGCCGGATGTATCATACGAGAGCGTTCAGGCATCGACCGTTGTCAACCCGGATTTTGCGACGGAGCAGGCAGAGACGCTCATCTCGTCGCTATCAGTTGATTCGCCGGATATATCATACGAGAGCGTTCAGTTATCGACCGCTGTAAATCCGGACTTTGCAACGGAGCAGGCAGAAACGCTCATCAGTCCACGCGATGTCGTAGAACCGGATATGTTGCCGGAACAGGACTTCTCGACAATGCAGTCGGAAACGCTCATTAATCGGCAGGTTGGTGGTGACCAGGGTTTTGCGCAGGACACCGAAATCAATGCTAAAGAAGAAGTTACGACTAAACTTGAACTGGCGAAAGCCTACGAGGAAATGGGTGACTTTGAGGGTGCTCGCGAACTCTTGCAGGAGGTTTTGAAAGAGGGTGACGTCGCTCAACGGGAGAAAGCACAGTCTATCCTGACCAAAATCGGCGAATAAGCCGCAGGCTAAGTAAAATGCAGGCCGTAGCTCTATACAGGGCTACGGCTTTTTTTTTAACGATTCCGGAGTCGACTGACGCATGCCGAGCCTTACCGTCCACCCAACGACACGTCTCATCGTCTGGCTTCTGCTTGTGCTTGCCGTTCAGTGCTTGAGTGGCACTGCGCTGATTGCGGCCTTTCTGCTACTGCCACTGTTTGGAACGCGCGTCGTGCAGCGTGGCGGGGGTCTGATCTGGCGTGCGCGCTGGCTTCTGGTCTCGCTCCTGGTCATTTTTTCCTGGGGTGTTGCCGGAGAGCCGCTGTGGAATGGCGCTATTGCGCCAACACAGGAAGGTCTGCTGGAAGCGCTAAACCATCTTGGACGCCTGTTACTGGTACTGATGGCCGTTGCCGCCTTTCTGGAGGCCATGCCGCTTCCCGATTTGCTGGCGGCCACTCATGCCTTGCTCAAACCTCTGCGCCGTTTCGGATTTGATACCGATCGTGGCGTCGTTCGTCTCATGCTGGTTCTGCGTTATGTCGAATCGCTGCCGCGTCCGCGCGACTGGCGAGCCTTGCTCAACGCACCGGCGTCGAGCGCTAGCGAGTTGGTCGAAGTGAGCCATCAGCCGATGCGCTGGCTGGACTACATTGTTACACTGAGCAGTGCTGGAGCCATCATGCTTTTTTGTTTCAGCTAGGTGTTCAGGATGAGAATTGCCCTCGGTGTTGAATATGACGGTAGCGCATTCCATGGCTGGCAGCAGCAGCCGTGTGGCAATACGGTTCAGGACGCGCTGCAGGCGGCGCTGAGCCGGATTGCCGGACTGCCGGTTGCTGTCGTGTGCGCCGGTCGGACCGATGCCGGTGTGCATGCGACGGCTCAGGTAGTGCATTTCGACACGCGGGTTGAGCGCCCGCTGAGTGCCTGGGTGCGCGGTACCAATACTTATCTTCCGGCGGCAGTTGCGGTGCGCTGGGCGCATCCGGTGGCTGACGCTTTCCATGCCCGCTTCTCGGCGTATGGTCGCTGCTATCGCTACCTCCTGATCAACCGGCCGCAACGGACTGGCGTGTGGCACGGGCGTGCCGGCTGGTATCATCACACGCTTGATGTAGCGGTTATGCAACAGGCCGCCGCAATGTTGCTCGGTGAGCACGACTTCTCGGCTTTCCGGGCGGCAGATTGCCAGGCCAGTTCACCGGTCAGGACGATCCGGAAAGCCGATGTGCAACGATCCGGAGAATTGATTGTCTTTGATTTTGAAGCGGGCGCCTACCTGCACCACATGGTACGCAATCTGGTCGGCAGTCTGGTTTATGTCGGGCAGGGCAAACATCCTGCCGAGTGGATAGGCCGGTTGCTCACCTTGCGTGATCGCCGTCTGGCGGCACCCACCTTCCCGGCGGCCGGGCTCTATCTGGTCGCTGTCAAGTATGAGCTGCTGTGGGGGTTGCCGGTCAGCAATGATTCGTTTCTGCCAGGTATCTCCGGTCTTTGAGAATCAGGAATTTTGACGATGAAAACACGAATCAAGATCTGTGGCCTGACCCGGCTGGAGGACGTGCAGGCGGCGGTGGGCGCCGGTGCCGACGCGATTGGCCTGGTTTTTTACCCGCCAAGCCCGCGCCACGTTGATCTGGCGACAGCGAGCAAACTGGCGCGCGCGATTCCGCCCTTCGTCACCATCGTCGGTCTCTTCGTCAATGCCGACCCGGCTCTGGTCAAGGCCACGCTGGCCGCTGTCCCCATTCACCTCTTGCAGTTTCACGGCGATGAGGATGAAAGCTATTGTCGGCAGTTCGAGCATCCGTACATGAAGGCGGCTCGCGTCAAGCCGGGGCTGGATTTGGTACAATACGCCGCTGGCTTCCCTTCGGCGCAGGCGATTCTTCTTGACGCCTTTGCCGACGGTTACGGCGGCAGCGGCAAGGTTTTCGACTGGGGCCTGATACCGCCTGATCTGGGCAAGCCGATGGTACTCTCCGGGGGTCTGGATGCAGGCAATGTGGGCGAGGCCATGCTTCGCGTGCGGCCGGCGGCGGTTGATGTCTCGTCGGGCGTCGAAGCGGCCAGGGGGATCAAGGATGCTGAAAAGATTCGCGCTTTTGTTGCCGCCGTGCGAGCGGCGGGTTTGATGCCGACTGATTGATTCGGGACTACCGAATACCTCACCTGTAGAACAGGATGATCGATGCGCAAGAGTTCTGGTGGACGTACCCGTACCTGCTGGCGACGTTTCTTCGCCAACCATGCCTGAGGCCGACGACAGCTTTCTGATCGTCTGTTCGTTTTCCATTGCCTCAAGGAGATATCATGCTTGCCCCCCGCTACGACTTGCCTGACGCCCTCGGCCATTTTGGCCCGTATGGTGGCGTTTTTGTTGCCGAAACACTGATCCCCGCACTTGAAGAACTGAACGAAGCCTACGCGCTTGCCCAGCGCGACCCGCTATTCATTGCCGAATTCGAGTACGACCTCAAGCACTACGTCGGTCGCCCGAGTCCCGTTTATCATGCCAGGCGCTGGTCCGATCTGCTCGGTGGCGCGCAGATCTACCTCAAGCGCGAAGACCTCAATCACACCGGTGCGCACAAGATCAACAACTGCATTGGCCAGGCCATGCTTGCCCGGCGCATGGGCAAGCCGCGCGTCATCGCCGAAACCGGTGCCGGTCAGCACGGCGTCGCCACCGCCACCGTAGCAGCACGCTACGGCATGGAATGCGTCGTCTACATGGGCTCCGAGGACATCAAGCGGCAGGCCGCCAACGTCTATCGCATGAAGTTGCTCGGTGCGAGCGTGGTGCCTGTCGAAAGCGGTTCCAGAACGCTCAAGGACGCGCTCAACGAAGCCATGCGCGACTGGGTAACCAACGTCAGCAACACCTTCTACATCATCGGCACGGTGGCCGGCCCGCATCCTTATCCGATGATGGTACGCGACTTCCAGGCGGTGATCGGCAAGGAAGCCATCGTGCAGATGCAGGATCAGTGCGAGCGCCAGCCCGATGCCGTGATTGCCTGTGTGGGCGGCGGTTCCAATGCCATGGGGATTTTCCATCCCTACATTCCGCTTGCCGGAGTTCGCCTGATCGGCGTTGAAGCGGCGGGTGACGGTATCGAGACGGGCCACCACGCGGCTTCGCTGACCGCCGGACGTCCCGGCGTGCTGCATGGTAACCGCACCTATCTTTTGCAGGACGAAAACGGCCAGATCATCGAGACACACTCGATTTCGGCCGGTCTCGATTATCCCGGTGTCGGCCCGGAGCACGCCTGGCTCAAGGATTCGGGGCGGGCCGAATACGTCACCATCACCGATGCCGAAGCGCTGCAGGCCTTCCACAATCTGTGTCGCCTGGAGGGCATCATCCCGGCGCTCGAATCGAGCCATGCCATTGCCTATGCTGCCAGGCTCGCGCCGACCTTGCCGAAAGACAAAATCCTGCTGGTCAATCTCTCCGGGCGGGGTGACAAGGATATGCACACCGTTGCCGAAAAATCGGGAATCAGGTTCTGATCATGTCAAAAATACAAGCCACCTTCGAGCGCCTGCAGGCGCAAGGGCGCAAGGCGCTGATTCCGTTCATCACCGCCGGTGATCCCGATCCTGCACTGACGGTGCCGCTGATGCATACCCTGGTCGAGGCTGGTGCCGACATCATTGAGCTTGGCGTGCCGTTTTCCGATCCGATGGCCGACGGGCCGACGATTCAACGTGCTTCCGAGCGCGCCTTGCTCAAAGGCGTCAGCCTGCGGCAGGTGCTGGGCATGGTGGCCAACTTCCGTGCCGACAATAACGACACGCCGGTAGTCCTTATGGGCTATGCCAACCCGGTCGAGTCGATGGGCGTCAATGAATTTGCAGCGACTGCCTTGGATGCCGGCGTCGATGGCGTTCTGGTCGTCGATTATCCGCCGGAAGAAAGCATCGAGTTTGCTCGTGCGATGCACGCCAATGCGCTTGATCCGATCTTCCTGCTGGCGCCAACCTCGACACCTGCACGCATCGCCCAAGTTGCGGCGCTGGCCAGTGGCTACGTCTATTACGTTTCACTCAAGGGCGTTACCGGTTCAGCCGCGCTTGACGTTGCAGCGGTTGCCGCGCGCATCCCGGAAATCCATGCCAGTACGGGTGTTCCGGTCGGTGTCGGATTCGGTATCCGCGATGCGGCAACGGCCGGCCGGGTGGCCAGAATCGCCGATGCCGTCGTCGTCGGCAGCCGGATTATCGAAGAGATCGAGCAATCGACCAGTGACAACGTATGCGCGAAGGTTCATGCGCTGGTCGCTGAGCTGCGTCGCGGCATGGACGACGCTGTCGGAACAAACCCTCCTGTCCGAGGAGCATCATGAGCTGGTTGAACAAACTCCTGCCGCCGAAGATCAAGCGAAATGTCTCCGGAGTAGAGCGCAAGTCTTCACTGCCCGAAGGCCTGTGGAGCAAGTGCCCGTCGTGCGAGGCCGTGCTTTACGCCACTGATCTGGAGCAAAACGCCCACGTCTGCCCCAAGTGCGCGTACCATAATCGCCTCGATGCGCGGGCTCGGATCGATCTTCTGCTTGATCCCGAGGGACGCTTTGAAATCGGCGCCGAAGTCTTGCCGGTCGACCCCCTGAAGTTCAAGGACAGCCGCCGCTATTCCGAACGCCTGCTCGATGCGGCTGAAAGTACCGGAGAAACCGACTCGCTGGTGGTCATGCAGGGCGCAATCAAGACCTTGCCAGTCGTTGTCGCGGTTTTTGAATTCGATTTCATGGGCGGGTCGATGGGTTCGGTACTCGGTGAGCGCTTCGTACGCGGCGTGCAGGCGGCGGTCGAGCAGGGCCTGCCGTTCATCTGCGTCACGGCGTCCGGCGGCGCGCGCATGCAGGAAGGCCTGTTCTCCCTGATGCAGATGGCCAAGACCTCCGCGGCCCTGAGCAAACTTTCGCAAGCCCGGTTACCCTATCTGTCGATCCTTACCGATCCGACAATGGGTGGTGTTTCAGCCTCGTTTGCCTTCATCGGCGATGTGGTGATGGCCGAACCGGGCGCGCTGATCGGCTTCGCCGGGCCGCGCGTCATCGAACAGACCGTTGGTCAGACCTTGCCCGAAGGCTTCCAGCGCGCCGAGTTCCTGCTCGAAAAAGGCGCCATCGACATGATCGTTGACCGCCGCGAAATGAGAGAAAAGCTGGTGCAGATTCTGACCCTGCTGCAGAGACTGCCGGCTGTGGCTTGAGGCTTCGATTGCGAGGATGGGCAACAAACACCGCCAGAAGGCACAGATCAGGGAGCAGATCACCCCGTCAGAACCGGGTCTTCCTTTACCAGGCTTACTCAATACTGAGCAGTTCCTGAAATACTTCGCCAATCTTCCAGTAGTATTTTCCCTTATTCTCAAAAACACTTACTCCAAACGGTTTGTTTCCCCAGGCTATTCTGTCGTACTGCCTGATCAATCTGGATTTGTCATTTACGTACCATTTCCCGTCTGTTGAGGATTTTGTTGAAAAGGCAGATAAGTTACCGCCGAATTCTTCCGTTTTCGTGAAAGTGATTTTGTTCATTTCCACATTAACATCACTGTCTGTCCTTGACCCGACCGTGATGCGGTAGCGAACTGTCTTGTTGGCAATGAGATCAACAATTTCCTGTTTGTTTAACTGTCGCGCATTTTCTAGTTCCGTATTCCCCTGCGCAAAAGCAATACCACCGTGAAATGAAACGAATGAATATAAGAGAACGAGGAAAAAGTTTCTGACGGCTCTTGTCATGATGGACCTCCGTGGAAGCAATTGAACAACACAGTTGTCGGGAGAAAAATGCCAGTTCCCCCAATGCTTTTTCAAAACAGCCATCGAGATGCGAATTTTTCCCTAAGATCTTTGAATTACAGGCTGCAACGAATCGCAGCGCAGTCCATTCTAGTTCAAAGCATCCCACTCCGGATGGGTTCGTGCAAACTTTGCCTGATGATTTTAGTCGTTCATCACTCACCGACCCCTTTGCGCTTCAACCCAATCCCGCATCGGGACGAACAGCGACTTTCACTCTCGACTCCTCGATCATCTATTTGACCCCCGCTGCCCCTACGCTTGTTCAAGCATTGACAGAGTTTTCGTGAATTCACTTCCTGCCTGGCTGGCCCACCTCGAAAGCCTCCACCCAAAAGGGCAGGACGGTATCGAACTGGGGCTGGAGCGGGTCACTCGCGTCAAAGAGATCTTGCGGCAAACGCAACACTGCCCGCTGATCATCGTTGGCGGCACCAATGGCAAGGGGTCGACCTGCGCCTATCTGGAAGCCATCTATACCTTCGCCGGCTACCGGGTGGGCTGCTACACCTCGCCGCATTTGCTGTTGTATAACGAGCGCATTCGCATTGACCGTGTGCCGGTCGATGACGCAACGCTGTGCACGGCTTTTGCCAGGGTCGAGGCGGCCAGGCAGTCCGCCGGCAATGTGGCGCTGACCTATTTCGAGTTCGGCACGCTGGCCGCCTGGGAAGTATTCGCCGCCCGCCAGGTCGAGGTGATCATTCTCGAAGTGGGTCTGGGTGGCCGGCTCGATGCGGTCAATGCCTACGATCCTGACTGCGCGGTGGTGACAGGGATTGCGCTGGATCACATGGAATGGCTGGGTACCACGCGCGAAGCCATCGGTTTCGAGAAGGCCGGAATCTATCGTGCCCAAAAACCGGCCATCTGCGCCGATCCCGAGCCGCCGCAGTCGCTGCTTGATCATGCCGCCGCGATTGGCGCCGACCTCCAGTTGCTCGGCCGCGATTTCGGCTACTTCGGCGACAAGGCGCAATGGACCTTCTGGGGTCGTGAGCGGCAGCGCCGAGCTGGTTTGGCCAACCCGGCCTTGCGCGGCGCTTGCCAGTTACGCAATGCTTCGGCGGTACTCGCCGTCGTCGATGTGCTCAAGCAGCGAGTGCCCGTTTCAATGCAGGCCGTTCGGCGAGGGCTGATTGAACTTGAACTGCCGGGACGTTTCCAGGTGGTGCCTGGACGACCGGCCATCGTACTTGACGTCGCACACAATCCGCAAGCTGTGGCTGCGCTGGCCGACAACCTTGGCGACATGGGGTTTTTTGAAAAGACGATTGCCGTCGTCGGCATGCTCGGCGACAAGGATATCGCCGGCGCACTGGCAGCGCTGGCCGGCAAGGTCGATGTCTGGCTGCTGGCCGCCCTGGGCGTGCCGCGTGGCGCGCCAGCCGAGGCACTGGCCAGCGTCGTGGCGGACGGCAAGCCGGGTGGCAGTATCGAGTGCTTCGCTTCTCCGGAAGAAGCCTTCACGAGTGCTGCCAAGCGGGCAGGGGAAAATGATAGAATCCTCGTCTTCGGGTCGTTCTACACGGTGGCAGCGGTCATGCGTGCCATGAAAAACCGTTCCTGATGCAGGCGACTCCACTGGCGATCATCCAGAACTACTTATCACTCGACTTTTCTGAACCCGATGTCCGATCCCTCTGACGCTAATTTGCAGCTAAAAAAACGCGCACGCCGCCGACTGGTGGGCGCCATTGCTTTTGCTGGTCTGGCCGCCGTGGTTTTGCCGATGGTCATGGACGAGGAACCGAAGCAGCAGGTTCAGGATGTCCAGATCCGTATCCCTGGTCAGGACAAGACGCCCTTCACCCCCAAGCTCGTCAAACCACCAGCGGCACCCGCTGCCGGCGACAAAGCCGTGACGCCGGAAAAGAAAGAGCCGGCTGTGCCCTCGCCGTCGGTCGCTGAAGTAGCCAAACCAGCCGAAGCGCCGCCGACAGACAAAGCGGCTGAAAAAGCGACTGATAAGCCCACGGAAAAGCCGGCCAGGGCCAGTGACAGCGAACCCCAGCGTGCCGCAGCGATTCTTGGCGGCAAGACGCAGGAAGCGGCAGCAAGCGCATCGAGCGTACCGGCCAGCAGCGCTGGCGGACAGTACGTCATTCTGATCGGCGCCTTTTCCAATCCGGCAAACGTCAAGCAATTGCAGACCAAGATCGGCGAATTGGGTATCAAGGTCTATACCGAATCGCTGGCTTCGCCCGAGGGCAAGAAGACGCGCGTGCGCGCCGGCCCCTTCCCCAATCGCGAAGCGGCTGACAAGGCGCTCGACAAGTTGAAACGGATTGGTGTTAACGGGGTGGTCACGGCCAGGCAATGACCGCCTTCGATTACGTCGCCATGGCCATGGTGCTGGCGTCTGCGGCGCTCGGTGTGTGGCGCGGCGTGGTGGGCGAGATCATTGCGCTGGTGGCGTGGGTTTTGGCGTTCTTTGCCGCAAAGTGGTTCGGGGCAGAAGTGGCCAGGGTTTTCTTCACCGGCATCGGCGACCCGGCGTTGCGTATCGTCGCTGCCTGGGTGGCTGTATTCTTTGTCGTGCTGGTTTTGATGGCGCTGCTGCGTCTGGCCGTGCATGGCCTGCTCAAGGCGCTGGGCCTGAGTCTCAGCGATCGCCTGCTGGGCGTCGTTTTTGGCGTGGCACGCGGTCTGATTATTGTCCTGGCGCTGGTCGCCGCAGGGGGCATGACGTCGGCACCGAAGGAGAAGTGGTGGAGTGAGGCGTATTTTTCGGCGCCGCTCGAAACGGCGGTGCTGGCCGGCAAGCCCTGGCTGCCGCCGGACGTGGCTAAACGGATTCGATTCAGGTAGGGAATATTATGTGCGGGATTCTCGGGGTTGTAGCGACCACGCCGGTCAACCAGTTGCTCTATGACGGGCTGATGGTGCTGCAGCATCGCGGTCAGGATGCGGCCGGCATCGCCACCGGCGAAAGCGATGCCTTTCACATGCACAAGGGCTCCGGCCTGGTGCGCGATGTGTTCCGCACGCGCAACATGCGTGCCCTGCCAGGCAATATGGGAATCGCCCATTGCCGTTATCCGACGGCCGGGTCATTTTCCGATTCTGCCGAATCGCAGCCTTTCTACGTCAATTCGCCTTTCGGTCTGGTGCTTGCGCACAACGGCAATCTGACCAACACCGAACAGTTGCAGGAAGAGATGTTCCGCCAGGATCTGCGGCACATCAATACCAATTCGGATTCCGAGGTGTTGCTCAACGTTCTGGCGCACGAGCTGCAGGATACGGCCAGGGGCTTTCGCCTCGATCTGGATACCATCTTTGCGGCGGTTGCCGGCGTGCACCGTCGCTGCAAGGGCGCCTATGCCGTAGTGGTGCTGATTGCCGGGTACGGCCTGCTCGCCTTCCGTGATCCGTATGGTATCCGTCCGCTGGTGATCGGGGTGAACGAAACGCTGCTGGGTAGAGAATATCTGCTGGCTTCAGAGTCGGTAGCGCTCGATACGCTGGGTTTTCAGGTGCTGCGCGATGTGGCGCCGGGAGAAGCCATCTTCGTTGACATGGCGCACCAGATGCACCATCGTCAGTGCGCGCGGAACCCAGTGCTGGCACCGTGCATCTTTGAATACGTCTATCTGGCACGCCCGGATTCGGTGATCGATGGCGTATCGGTCTACGAAACCCGCTTGCGCATGGGCGAACATCTGGCGGACAAGGTGGCTCGGCAGATTCCCGTCGAGGAGATCGACGTCGTGATGCCGATTCCCGATTCGAGCCGCCCGTCGGCCATGCAACTGGCGCAGCGCCTGGGCATTCCGTATCGCGAAGGCTTTGTAAAAAACCGCTACATCGGTCGTACCTTCATCATGCCGGGGCAATCGACACGAAAGAAATCGGTGCGTCAGAAACTCAATACCGTGGCTCAGGAGTTCAAGGATAAACGCGTCCTGCTGGTCGATGATTCGATCGTGCGCGGAACGACCAGTCGCGAGATTGTCGACATGGCGCGTGCCGCCGGCGCGCTCAAGGTCTATTTTGCCTCGGCCGCGCCGCCGGTGCGCTTCCCCAATGTTTACGGTATCGACATGCCGACGCGCAGCGAACTCATCGCCACCGGTCGAACGGTCGAGGAGATCTGCGGCGAGATCGGCGCCGACGCCATGGTCTTTCAGGATCTCGATGCACTCAAGGCCTCGGTGCGCGATTTGAATCCCTCGCTGAGCAGCTTTGATTGCTCGTGTTTCGACGGACAGTACGTCACCGGCGATGTGAGCACCGAGTATCTTGACGCCATCGAACAGACTCGCGAAGGCAAGATCGCCGCCGGCAAGGTCGATGGCGGCGATTCACGGCAGTTACACCTTAATCTCCACTCAGCGCGTTGAAGCCATGACCGATAACTATCAACTTGAAACACTGGCGGTGCGTGCCGGGCAGGCAAGAAGCCAGTTCAACGAACACTCCGAAGCGCTCTACCTGACCTCCAGTTTCGTTTTCGCTAACGCGGCGCAGGCCGCCGCGCGTTTTTCCGGCGAGGAAGAGGGTAACGTCTATTCCCGCTTCACCAATCCGACGGTCAGCGCCTTCCAGGAGCGTCTGGCGGCGCTTGAGGGCGCCGAAGCCTGTGTCGCCACCGCCTCGGGCATGTCGGCCATCCTCTCGCTGGTCATGGCCCTGTGCAGCGCCGGCGACCATATCGTGGCCTCGACCGGCCTCTTCGGAGCCACCCAGCAGTTGCTCGGCAACATCATGACGCGCTTCGGCGTGCACACCAGTTTCGTCGCGCAGACCCGCGTCGACGCGTGGGAAGCGGCAATACGCCCCGAGACAAAACTGTTTTTTCTCGAAACGCCGTCCAACCCGCTCACCGAAATTGCCGATATTCCTGCACTGGTCGCTCTTGCTCATGCGCGAGGCATTATCGTTGTGGTCGACAACTGCTTCTGCACGCCGATCCTGCAGCGCCCGCTCGATCTGGGTGCCGATCTGGTCATGCATTCGGCGACCAAGTTTCTCGACGGACAGGGGCGCGTTCTCGGCGGTGCGGTGGCCGGCCCCAGGAAACTCACCGACGAAGTGTTCAAGTTTTTGCGCACGGCGGGGCCGACGCTCTCCGCCTTCAATGCCTGGGTGCTGCTCAAGGGGATGGAAACGCTCAAGATCAGGCTCGAAGCCCAATCGGCCAAGGCCCTGGAACTCGCGCGCTGGCTCGAAGCGCATCCCAAAGTTGCACGCGTCTACTACCCCGGCCTCGAATCACATCCGCAATTCGAACTCGCCAGGCACCAGCAGAAAAGCGGCGGCGCCATCGTCGCCTTTGAAGTCAAGGGCGCGCGAACCGAAGCCTGGAAGGTGATCGACAGTTGCCGTCTGCTGTCGATCACGGCCAATCTCGGGGATACCAAAACCACGCTCACGCACCCGGCGACAACCACGCATGGTCGCATCACGCCCGAGCAGCGGGCGGCGAGCGGAATCACCGAAGCCTTGCTGCGTATCGCCGTGGGGCTGGAAGCCGTGGTCGATTTGCAGAACGATCTGGACGTAGGGCTTTCGCAGATCTAGCGGTTACTCGCTGAAAATACGACTTTGTAATTCGTCTCACATTTCCATACGTGTGGTTACGGAACATGGTGTGTGCGGCTTGTTATGACAGAGCAGTATTCGCATGTCAGTGAAAGGCAACTCACGTCAGCTTGCTGCCGTACAAGCAAACCAATGGTATGAGACGGTAGACGACCCACTGCTGCCGGTCGAACCGTCAGAGGTCAAACGGCAGGTTTTGGAGTGGAGCAATCGCCCGCCACAGTCACTCAAGGACAGCAACTCGGCCAATCCGGTCATTGGGACTCTGTGCCACCAACGTCTGCAATGGGCAGGTCAGCGGTCGTAGCTCTGGAAGTCGGCTCGAACGACCGGTGGTACTTCAGGCTACTTCCGGTATCGACCCCTATGCACAGTTTGAAACTATGTGCAGTCAATTGGCGATAGTCAGCGCCGTCCTTTGTTGAGGCCGGGCGCAGGTGCACATAGTTACAGCGTCTGAAGAAATTGGATCAGAGAATCTGGTGCATTGAATCGGCGCAACGTGGTGTCGGGTGGATCCAATCGTGCGAGTGCTTTTTCCTTCATTGCGAGATCGGCTTCAACGTACGCTTTGAATTCCATGATGGTCTCCTTATGTGGGACCACCACTGCATCCTTTCGCAAAAACTATGTCCAGCTTTGGCTTTCGCTACCTCACTGAATCCATTGCCATACTTGACATAAACGACCGCAGCAAACACCAACTGCACATAGTTTCAAACTGTGCATAGGGGTCGAGAGTCGAAATGGAACTCAACAAATTCGCCGTCCGATATCCGCCGCTCGTGCTTCTCGTTTAAATAGCATCCCATAACGACAAAAAGACCCGACCCAGCCTCCATGAGGAGACCAGATCGGGGCTATTGGTTCTCGTTCCTACTGCTCTGGTCCGTTTCTACAGCCTGATCGGTGCCGCCTGCGCCAGCAGTTCCTTGGTGCGGTCCGAGCCAGATGTCAGCACCGGCAGAGCGAGCACGTCATGGAATTGCCATACGTTTCACGTCAGCCTTCGATATTTTGCAATTGGCACAATACAGTTTGGTCCTTGTGCAACACAGCTGAGCAATACGAGTCGCTGTTCCGTCGGTCGATATTCCGTCGCCGCTCTACCCCAATGGCGGGAGCGGAAGGCGGGTTAAACAGCCGTCGATCAATACCACGTCTATTCTCGTGTTTAACAGGCATTCCTGCGCCCCTCTTGACGGACCGAAGATCAGTTCAATATAGCATATTTCTTTCTTGAATCCCCTGCAAAACGGAGGACTCCCCAATGACAACTACCGCCTAATCGGTGCGGCCTGCGCCAACAGTTCCTTGATGCGATCCGAGCCCTTGTTCGTCGACCCCAGCCAGAAATTCACGACTGCGCCGAAGGCAGCGCCGAGCGAGCCGAGCATGATGAGCAGCGGTTGGTTATCAATGGCCGTGTGGTCATGCATCATCCAGCCCAGATTCCCAAAAAACCCAACGGTGATCAGGCGCCGACAGCACCTCCGGGAAATAGCCGTTGGTCACCGATTTCATGACATGCGCGCTGTCGACGTTCTTGAATTCGAGTTCTACGTACTTGAACCCACGATCGGCCTCCTCGTTCTTTTACTGCATTTCCAGTTTGCGAATCTCAGCCAGTTGCTCCGGCGTGATCTTGCCGTCCTGAAAGGCCTGCGCCACCTTCTCGGTGGTCGCGTCGGAAATGCCCAGGATGTGCCCAATGGCGGCGACGGCGACACCGCCGAGAGGCCCAAGCACGGTGCTGGCCAGCGTCGGTGCAACCAGTTTTAGAAAATCACCCATCTCATCGCTCCTTCGTCATGCCAGTATCGACCCGCGTCCGGGCGTACGGCATGATCGTCAGTAGTTGATCACGTGTGAGCATCGGCGCAGTCCCCCGCATTGATCATGTTTTGCCGTTTCGATGCATTAAAACGACGAAACCCCCGTTGAAGGCATCACGTTATACACAAGTCACAGTGACTCGTCCCGTAATGCCTGCAGTGTGGTTACGGCATCCCTGACGCGCTGCAAACCGAGCCAGATAGTTTTGACACCGGGCTCGCCATCGCCCTTACGCGCGAGAAAGCCGCCGAGGGTAGCGATCAAACGGAGGACTTCGTTGATACGGGGAGGACGTTTTGGCGGTTTCTTTTTCGTCAGCAAGAACGCGCCCCGGATTTCATCGGGATCGAAGAACAGTGCAGCGTCCCGATCGGGGCAAGTTCGACCCGTTCGCACCAAAAGGGCGATGCGCCAAGCCACCACCATGAACAGCGCCAGAGCCCGCTCAAGGTGGTCAACGCCTGACAATTGAAGGGCTTCGATGCAGCAGCCGTTCTTGAGCACGTGAAAGAACATTTCGATTTCCCAGCGCGCCCTGTACCAATCGATCAACTCGATGACCGCGTCCAGGGTGGGTGCTACCCGATTGGTCAGCAGGCGCCATTGCACGGGTGTGATCCCTGCGGG
>NZ_JAEUOI010000061.1 GCF_016790145.1 Propionivibrio sp.
GGCACAGCAGCGGAAGCGAAAGCCATGCTCGAAAAAGCCGTCGCAGCCGTAAAGGCAAACAAGCCCGGAGCACTGACGCAGTTCGCCAAGGGCGAAGGCGGTTTCAAGGATCGCGACCTGTACCCGTTCTGCGGTGGAACCGATGGGAACTTCACCGCCCACCCGACGTTGACCGGCAAGAGCCTCAAGGATCTGAAGGACAAGGAGGGCAAGCCGATCGGTGAGGAAATGTACAAGAACGCGCAGGAAGGAAAAATCTCCGAGGTTTCCTACAAGTGGCCGCGTCCGGGAACGACGGAGCCGCTGGTGCAGAAAGTCAGCTACTTCACCAGGATCGGTGACCAGGTATGCGCGGTGGGCTACTACAAGTGATCAGGCTGTGGCATGAAGTAGTTCTTTCCGACTGAAGCCGCCTGCTTTTCAGTAAAGCTGGGCCGCGGGCGAAAGCCTGTGGCCCGCTTTTTTTCTTGGGTACTGGACTGCAAGCTTCCGAATGTCTGACACCGCTTTCCAATGCATCAAGGCATCATTCCTGCTGCTCATCAATCACGGAAATCGGATAGCCCGAATTTAAAAATCCGTGTAGAGCGCCTCGCCGTCTCAATAACCGCCGATTACCTGAGTCGAGCGCGCAGGACATTGTCACCCACCTTGACAATCGCATGCCCGACCAGTTGAGTACAAAGCGCATGCGCGTTCTCAATTACCGGGGTTCCGGCTTCGGCTCGAACGAGTTTCCGGACCCTTGAAGGTGGTGGAGTTTATCGCCTGACACGCAAGCGGGTCGAGATGAACAAGGGATTCATCGCATACTCACCTTCGGAGTCATAAAGATCGCCGAAATGCCTAACCCATTCTGAAGTACTAAGTTCCATTTCGGAGATCTCTGGTTGGCGCGGTTCCACTCTCTTTCTCTGCTCCCTTTTTACGGGCAAACCAAGGTCTTCCTGCCGCCGATCAACGCCTGATCTTGGTTTGTAGTTGCGAGTAACAGCCGGAGCCTGACTCCAAAATCGAGGCGTAACAGAATAGTTTTCTCGGGCAGAGCCATTGCCGAAGTGCAATTCCCATTCGGTTTCGGAAAGAGCAACATCGACAACCGCGGTTTTTCGGGCTTCTACTCGGCGTCTCCGCTCAATCCTACCAAGCAAACCGAGTTCTCTTTGTCGCCGGTCCTTGCCCGATCTTCTCTCACAGATAAGAGGCATGAGTTAATCACCAATCTTGTTGTACTAATTCTCCTGAAAACACGGCTTTAGTATAGCAAAATCACGCTGGTTTCAAGATACCGTTTTGTGTGTAGGCACGGTTGCGGTTGGCGCATTACATTGAATAGCGCGTCAGAATGTTCTAGACTAAAAATCAATTCGTTAGGAAAATCAACGTCAGACATGCCATACCCTTCAGTTTCAAATAGTTGTCGCATTGGTTCAGACAGGCGAAAATTCGATTTGCTGCCAGCGTGGATTATGGAGCGGCGCATTCAGGCGGAAAGGCGCGGCATTGAGGTCGTGGAATTTGATTTTGACGAGCGCATTGCATTGGGTAGGCCCAGAAAGCCGGGCTCAACAAAAGTAACGAGATCGCCGATCCGTAACCGTCCCAAAGCGCAACCTGATTAGCGCTAATCTTCAGCCAACGCTTGCCTGGCTCACGCTATGAGCCTTTCTACTGTTAGCCTGACACCTGTTAATCCTATCGGAGGGCAGGCGATCATGGCAAAGATGAACCGAGTTCAGTTTCAACCGGGTATGAGCTTGACGGAATTTCTGGAACTGTATGGAACCGAAAGTCAGTGCGAAGCGGCGGTTGAAAAAAGCCGCTGGCCCAACGGGTTTGTCTGCCCTGAATGCCAGGGAACGGGGCATTGTGTGGTGTGGCATGACCAGGTGAAAACCTTTCAATGCGCTACCTGTCGAGAACAAACAACGCTGACCGCAGGCACGATCTTTCACGCGACCAAGCTGCCGTTGAGGAAGTGGTTCCAGGCCATGTACTTTCTGACCCAGACCAAGAATAACGTTTCGGCGCTGGAACTCAAACGGCTGATTGGCGTCTGTTATCGAACCGCGTGGCGCCTCAAGCACAAGCTGTTGCAAGTAATGACCGAGCGCGAGGCCCCGCGCCAACTGGATGGGCGCGTCGAGATCGATGACGCCTATCTCGGGGGCGAGCTTTCTGGCGGCAAAGCGGGCCGGGGATCGGAAAACAAGGTTTCGTTCATTGCCGCCGTAAAGACGACTGACGATCACCATCCCCTTCTGGCCGTATTCTCTAGGGTGAAGACGTTCAGTTTGGCCGAGGTGGAAGCGTGGGCGACGAAACATCTGGCCGCCTCCGCCACGGTGGTCTCTGACGGATTGGCTTGTTTTTCTGCGGTGACCAAGGCTGGGTGTCATCACGAGCAGGAGGTGGTTGGCAAAAAACGCAAGAGTACCGACATGTCTTGTTTCCTCTGGGTCAATACGATTCTTGGAAATCTCAAAACAGCGATTAATGGAACGTATCATTCATTCGATTTCGAGAAGTATGGCAATCGTTATCTTGCCGAGATGCAATATCGATTCAATCGCCGCTTCGATCTGGCCGTTATCCTGCCTCGGTTGCTGCGCGCTGCCGCAACCACCGGGAAGCGCACCGAGGTGTGGCTGAGGCTGGCTGAAGATCAACGCTAATCTGGAAGCGCAAAGGGGCTGAAGTGGTCTGCAGGCACTTGGTTTCTTAACATCGAATACATCATCCCGTTGCAATCTCTCAACGTTCCGACGTGTCAGGGGTGTCAGCATTCTGTCTCCCAAACTTGGCGTGTTTACTATTTGGCCCATTTTGACCCGCTGACCGGACAGCCAAACCGTGCCCAAATGGGCGAGCATGCTATATAGGCCATCAATCTGGCAGAGCGGGGGCATGCGTCAGTATTCAGCGTCCGCTGGTCATGGACGCATCTTCAGGTCAGGGACATCGCGGCAAGCGGCACCCAAGTAGAGCTGGCGAGGGCGACCGATCTTGTGTTCCGGGTCAGTGATCATTTCCTCCCACTGTGCCATCCATCCTACGGTGCGTGCCAGCGCGAAGATGCAGGTAAACATGGAAGTCGGGATGCCCAAAGCTTTCTGCACGATGCCCGAGTAGAAATCCACGTTAGGATAGAGCTTTTTCTCGATGAAGTAATCGTCTTCCAGCGCGATTTTTTCCAGTGCCATTGCCAGCTTGAACAGCCGGTCGTTTTCAAGCCCCTGTTCCTGCAATACATCGCTACAAATCTTGCGCATTAATTTGGCACGCGGGTCGAAATTCTTGTAGACGCGGTGGCCAAAGCCCACCAATTTGAAGGTGTCGTTCTTGTCCTTGGCGCGCTTGATGTATTCAGGCGCGCGCGACACATCGCCAATTTCCTCAAGCATCTTCAGGCAGGCCTCATTGGCACCGCCATGGGCTGGCCCCCAAAGGCAGCCGATACCAGCAGAAATACAGGCGTAAGGATTGGCGCTCGACGAACCTGCCAGCCGAACCGTCGAGGTGGAGGCGTTTTGCTCGTGGTCTGCATGCAAGGTAAAGATGGTATCGAGGGCATGTACCAAGACCGTATTCGGTTCGTATTTTTCGCAAGGGGTACCGAACATCATGTGCATGAAGTTGGCGGTGTACTCCAGATCATTGCGCGGGTACATGAAGGGCTCACCCTTCGAGTATTTGTGGGCCAGCGCAACCATCGTCGGCAACTTGGCCACGATGCGGTTGAAACTGATATTGCGATGCTCGGCGTCTGAGAAGTCGCCCGCTTCGTAATAGAAGGCGGAGAGTGCGCCGACCATGCCGACCATGATCGCCATCGGATGAGCGTCACGACGGAATCCCTGATAGAACTTGGCCATCTATTCGTTCACCATCGTGTGATTCTTGATGACGCTTTCGAAATCGTTCTTTTCCTTTTCGTTTGGCAACTTGCCGTGTTTCAGCAGATAGGCCACGTCAAGGAAGGAGCATTTTTCGGCCAATTGCTCGATGGGGTAACCGCGGTAAAGCAAGACACCCTGGTCGCCATCAACGAAGGTGATGGTGGAATCGCAACTGGCCGTCGAAAGGAAGCCAGGGTCATAGGTGAACAGGCCGGTCTTGGTGTAGAGCGAGCGAATGTCGATAACGTCATTGCCGTGGGTGCCGGTCAATACCGGGAGTTCGATAGTTTTATCGTCGACTATCAAGGTTGCAGTACGTGAAGTGCTCATGGGAATTCTCTCTTGCTATCATCTTTACGACTTTTTCGAAATCCGTTAATCCGCCGCGCCAGGACACTGGTCTTACATTCCGCAGGTCGCTGAACGAATATAGGCGTAATTTCACCGGAGAAATTTTGTTCAGGTTTCGCGTTGCGCTTCAGCGACCTGCGGAATGTAAGCCAGGCAACTCTTCGATTATTGAAATAAGATAGCAGAAACTTTGCTCCTCCGACATCCCTTTTCCCTTGCATGGTGGCTGGCGAACGCGCGGTACACCTCGCCGGGGCGCACGATACGACTAATTCTATTTACATAACCGCCACTATCGGCCAGTGAGCTTTGTCTTCCAAAGCCGCCGTTGGTGTGGAGTTGCCCCATAAGCAGCCTCAAGAAGCCGATCGATGGCGAGTGTGCGGCCTGCCCCCAAACCGCTAAAATTCAGCGAGCCCTG
>NZ_JAEUOI010000196.1 GCF_016790145.1 Propionivibrio sp.
GCATCACGCAAGGGGCAAGGTCGGCACTACAGCGTGTTTTGACGGTTTTGCTCACTCCCATGCCCTATCGATCAGACACTTATGCGCACGAAGCTCATCAAAAATCGGAAAAATTGCGGCGAATAGCGGAAGTCGGGCTAGGAACTGAACATGGCTGAACGACTTGACGAAATCCACCCCGGTGAAATTCTTCTGGAGGACTGTATGAAGCCGATGGGAAGTTCGGCGCGTCAGCTTGCGGCCGACATCGACGTCTCCCCCAGTCGCATCAGCGAGCTGGTGCACGGTTCGCGCCCGATAACCGCCGATACGGCACTGCGCCTGGGTCTGTTTTTCGGCATGGAACCTCGCTTCTGGCTGAACCTGCAGACGGAGTACGACCTGCGGGTTAGCGCGCGTGCCATTCAAGAAAAGATCACTCATCGAATCCGAGTTTTTCATCGAGCTGTCCCCTGAGTCGTTTTGAAGTGCTCAACCCTCTCTAAAAGGATAGCGTTATACGAGCAACTGGATTATTGCGTGCATCCTTTTTACTTCCATTTTTTACCTAGAAAAAGTAGTATGTTTTTCTAGGAAAATGGCAGGCGTGATCGTGATGCAATCTGTTAATAAAAAAGTGATTTTCAGGATATACGGGCGCGGGAGGGGTTGGGCATTCTCGGCGAATGATTTCGTCGAAGATTTCAGCCGCAACCAGATCGATTATGCACTGTCGGAGTTGTGCCGTGAGGGGAAGATCCGCCGCGTTTGCCGGGGTATTTACGACTACCCGAAATTCAGCGAGTTGTTGCAGCAGGATCTAAGCCCGGATTTCGACCAGGTGGCGCAAGCATTCGCGCGCAAGTTCAACTGGCGTATCCAGCCTTCGGGCGATGCGGCGCTGAATCTGCTGGGGCTTTCCACGCAGGTGCCAGGCCGGCTGGTGTATCTCTCCGACGGGCCGAACCGCCAGTACGACATCGGCAATTACACATTGGAGTTCAAGAAGTCTGCGCTGAAGGATGTTGGCTTTAAATACCGCGAGAGTGGGCTGGTCGTGCAGGCAGTGAAGGCGTTGGGCCAGGAGCGGGTGGACGATGCAGTGATCGCCACGCTGCGCAAACAACTGGATGAAGCGGTGTGCAAGCGGGTTCTCAAAGACACGGTGACGGCGACCGGCTGGGTGTATGAAGCGATCAAACGAGTTTGCGGGGAGCGCGGCTGATGGAGTCGGTCGCGCACCTGTCATCCGCTGAACGTCGCGAACTGTTTGGCGAAACTGCAGTGCGCAAGGGAATGACGCCCGCCGTGGTGGAGAAGGATTTCTGGGTGTGCTGGACGCTGGGCAGATTGTTTGCGCATCCCGAGCTGTCGCGCTTGCTGATGTTCAAGGGCGGCACCAGTTTGTCCAAGGTGTTCCATCTGACCGAGCGGTTTTCCGAGGACATCGATCTGATTCTGGATTGGCGCGTGGTGATTGGCGAGGATGATCCGCTGGCAGAACGGTCCGTCGCGAAACAGGAAGCGCTGAACAAGACGGTTGATGCCAGGGCGGTAAATTTCATCGGGTGTGAGTTGCTGGCCATGATTTCACGGGCGGTTGATCCGGTCTGCCGCTGTGAGCTTGCTGCCGATGATCTGCATGCCTTGAATGTGATGTATCCGGCAGCCTTTTCTGATACGTATCTGCGACCGGAGGTACGCCTTGAGATCGGGCCGCTGGCCGCGTGGTTGCCCTACGACAATTATCGAATCCAGCCTTATGCCGCCGAGGAATTTCCTCAGCTATTCAAGCAGCCAGGTTGTGCGGTGCAGGCCATACGCGCAGAGCGCACCTTTTGGGAGAAGGCGACGATACTGCACCATGAAGCCCATCGCCCGGAAAACAGCCCGCAGCCGCTACGCTATTCGCGGCACTATTATGACCTGGCCATGATGGCGAATTCAGCGGTGAAGGATGCTGCACTGGCAGACCTTGTATTGCTGAAGGATGTGGTGGCGTTCAAGCTACGTTTCTATCGACGTCCCTGGGCGCAATACGAACAGGCCACTCCGGGAACGTTCAGGTTGCTGCCTTCGGGGCATGTATTGACGGCAGTCGAGAAGGATTATGTGCAGATGCGCAACATGATGTTCGGCCGCTATCCTGGCTTCGACGAGATCATGGAGACGTTGCGGTCGCTGGAGCGGGAGATTAATGATCTATAACGCGGATAGTGGTCGTCAGATTTGCGTTGAGCCACCGGCGGCAAAGGCCGATCTCGGCCTTTGGTCAAAATCGTCTCGACCGGCAACTTCTCGGCCTTATGTGAAGCTTTCCATAAGGCCGATTATGCATAGCCGCTGATTATGGAAAGTCGACTCGATAAATGTGCTGTTAATGCACCGTACCCCGGCTTTCGTCGGAGTGACGAATCGTTTGGAGAGAACCGCCCTGAAGCGACGTCCCCCAGCCGCCCTGCGAAGCAAGTGGATGCATGACAGAAGGTTCGAAAAATCGCTCATCTGACCGGTGCAAAGACCAGTTCAGGTACGAGCATCTCCCAGGATTCGCATCGTGTATTGATCCGGGATTTGTATTGATCTGCCACGTCGCAGGGGCGGCGCACGTGGATTGCGGTGACGCGGGCTGCGATGCAGTCCATGTTGTTTTCCGGCTCGAAGTGTTGCGACAGGGCGCCGATGTCTACGCCCTGCGTATCGCACAAGCGCCAGGTGCTTGCGGATTTCTGCCGTAGCTCGATCGGGCTTCCCACCGCCAGCGCGGCAAGCGCTCGATGAATGGCGTGGCCTGGCGGATACTGGGCGGCAAAGTCGAGGTCGATCTCCCGCCAGCCGAGCCGCCGATAGCGGCGGGCGAGTTCGGGCGGCGGCGTTGGCAGTACTGTCTTTGGGCGACGCAGAATGGCCGGGGATTCAGGCAATCCGTCGAGCAATCCCTGGCCGCGGTCGAAGCGGGCCAGCGCCAGAGTTTTCCGGGCGCGGGTCATGGCCACGTAATACAGGCGGCGTGTGGCATCCACATCCTCGTTGGTGCCTCTCCGCCGCTGACTTTGCCCCCGACTTTTCCACCACTCGCCGTCGAGTACCGCGACGTGATCGAATTCGAGACCCTTGGCCTTGTGCGCAGTGAGCAGCAGCAAGCCGGTTTGCCGGCGCCGTGCTTCCCGGCCCCATTCGGCCAGCCAGTCGAGAAAGTGATCGTGTGGCAATTCGGCGTCGCCGACATCGAGCGCATATTCGGCGATGGCCTCGCGCAGGTAGTCCCACCAGTGGGCGCCGAGCCCACCTGCCGGCTGCAACTCCAGCCAGTGCGCGATCGTTGCGGCATCGATCAGCCCGCTAGCTCTTGCGCGCAGCCAGCCGAGCAGCGACTGCGTTTCGCGCAGGCTCCAGAAGCCGCTGCTGTCTTCATCGGCCTGCTGAACCGGGATGCCCTTCAGTTCGCAATAACTGCGCACGGGGTCGAGTGAGCGCCAATGGCGCGCAATGACGGCGCAGCGCGCCCAGTCCCAATGGGCTGCCAGATCGGCCATGCGCTCGAACTCGCCGATCACGGCCAGGGCCTGGGTCTGGTCGTTGTCGCCGGCCGGCAGGATCTGCACGCGACCGCGGCCGACCGGGTCGAGGCCGGCCCATTCGCCGCCTGCGGCCTGCGTTTTGCGCGCCGCATCGATGTGAATTGGGTGCGCCTGCTTCATGCGCTGCGCGGCCGGTGCGATCAGCGCGTTGGCGGCTTCGACGATGTGCGCCGTCGAGCGATAATTTTCGGTCAGGAAGGCCGGTCTGGCGGCGTAGTCGGCCTCGAAGCGACGGATGAATTCGACCGAGGCGCCGTTAAAGTCGTAGATGTTCTGGTCGTCGTCGCCGACAGCGAAGAGGTTGATGCGGCCCTCTTCTTCGGGTCGGGTGCGACCGGCCAGCGCCGAAATCAGCGCGTATTGTTCGGGCGCAATATCCTGATACTCGTCGACCAGAGTCCAGCGGAAGCCGGCCAGCAGTCGTTCGCGTAGCAGGTCGGCGTCTTCCGGCGGCAGCTCGTCGCCCTTGAGCAGGCTGACCGCCTGCTCGATGATCTGCTTGAACAACTCGCCATCCGCGCCCCTGACAAACCCCGTATTCTGCGTTGCCAGACTGGCGCCGACCAGGCGCATGGCCAGCGCATGCAGGGTCAGAACCGAAACGCCGCGTGCGTCATCGCCGATCAGTGCGGCCAAGCGCTGGCGAATCTGCACGGCGGCGTGGCGGTTGTAGGCCAGTGCCAGGATGCCGTTCGGGTTTTCGCGGCGGGCGCGAATCAGGTAGGCGATGCGATGCACCAGTACCCGTGTTTTGCCCGAGCCGGGGCCGGCCAGAACGAGAACGTTGGCATTTTCCCGATCGTCGGCAACGATCTCGCGCTGCGCCCGGTTGTTCAGCGCCTCGACAATGGTGTGCCACGATTGCGGCGTCGTCTGGCGCGCCAGCTCCTTGTCGCGATCGGGCAGCCAGCGGCGCATGAATTCGTCGCGCTGCAGGCTGAAGTAATCCATCGTCAGGTGCAGCGCTTCGGCCATGGTCGTCAGCCCGCGCTGCACATACTCGGCCATGACATGTATCTGCACCACCTGCTCGTCATAGTGCAGCTTGAGTGGCGCGAAATCCGGTGGTGTGAATTTCTTCTTCCAGTCGGGTTCCAGACGAATCGTCATCGCCGGCCGGAAGACGGCAAGCCCCTTGTTCAGCCGGATGATTTCCTGCTCGTGCAGCCACAGCAGCGCGCGATCAAGCAGCCTGGGCGTGATCGTCTTCTCGGCCTTGAGCAGCAGATCGGATTCCAGCGCCGCCAGCAGTTTGCCGAGCGTCGTTTCGGCCAGTTGATCGTTGCCACGCGCATCCGGGGGCAGGCAGGCGAGAAGGTGATCGAGCAGGCCGCCGGCCGCAGCGCGACGGCGGCGGGCGGTGGTTTCCAGGCTGGACCACTCGCGTTGCAGTTCAATCGCCACCGCTTCGGCATCGACGCGGCGCAGTTTCAGGCTCCCCTGTCCGCCTTCCTCGTCGCGGCCGTCGGCGGCGAGGCTGCTGAGCAACTGGCGCAGGCGTTCGGGCAGGGCGTCCGCATGGCCGGCGTCCTTCAGATGCTGGTTGGCGTGGCGCAGGTGCAGAACGGACGATTCGCCACGGCCCAGATCCGGGTGCTGCTCGCGCAACAGGCCGATCAACGCCGATTCAAGCGCGGCAGCCTGCTCGAAGCGTTTCCTCGACGAGCGTTCGACGGCAACATGAACGTAGGCGGTGAGTGCCGTATCGTTGCTGGCCAGCCCCAGCGCCTCAAGGTCGTAGAACGCGGCGCGGACTTTTTCGGACGAAAGCCCGGAAACGAGCATCAGCTCGTCGGTCGAGATTCCTTCATCGGCCGGCGCGCCGATCAGCGCACCGACAATGGCCAGCAGGCTTTGCAGATACTCCGGCGCGATGCCCTTCTTCGCCAGTTTTTTCCGCGCTTCATCGAGCGAGGCGATACGCAGCGACGAGGGGAAAATCTGCACCCGGTTTTCCTCGCGCGTGAGCAGCGAAGCTTCTTCCAGCCACGACACGGCGGTGCGCACGCGTGTGTCGTCGGTGGCCGAATCGCGCTCGAAAGCGCCGTCTTCGTCTTCGGCGAGGATCTCGCCGGCGGTGGCGATCAGGTCGCCGTCCTTGCCACCCTCCTTGCCGCCGCCCTTGCGCTTTTTCCGCTCAAGATTACGCAGCGAATGCAGGATGGCCTGGATTTCCTTGCGCGAGAGCCGCGAGCGCGCCGACATGCCGAACTGACGTTCGACATCCTCGACGGTGTACAGCAGGACGCAGCGTGCCGACAGACTATCGCGACCGGCGCGGCCGGCTTCCTGCAGGTAGTTTTCCAGCGAGCCGGGAATATCGGCGTGGATGACCAGTCGCACGTCCGGCTTGTCGATTCCCATGCCGAACGCATTGGTCGCAACGATGACGCGCAGACCGCCTTCGATGAAGGTTTTCTGGGTGCTCTTCTTGGTTTCGGGCGGCAGCCTGGCGTGATAGTGGCCGACCGCCCAGCCCTTCTGTTGCAGAAAGCCTGAGACTTCCTCGGTCTGCCTGCGCGTCGCGCAATAGACGATGGCCCCGCCGTGCAGCTCCGGCGGCAGATCGGCCTGCAGAATCTGATGGATGTGCGAGAACTTCTCGTTCGGGCTGGTCGGAACGACACAGAAATCAAGATTGGTGCGACTCGCACCGCCGTTGAAGCAGTGCAGTTCAATGCCGACCTTGTCCTTGAAATGGGTCAGGATGTCGGCCACCACATCGGGCCTGGCGGTCGCCGTCAGGCAGAGGACGGGCGGAATGGTTTTGTCGGGCTGAGCGCCGGCCTTCTCGCGAATAAACCGGCTGACATAGCGATAATCCGGGCGGAAATCCTGCCCCCATTTGGATAGGCAGTGCGCTTCGTCGAGCACCCAGGCGCCGATTTCGCGCTGCGCTAGCACCTTGCGCAACGTGCGGTTGCGCAGTTGCTCGGGCGAAACGATGAGAATGCCGATATCGCCGAGGCGCACCCGGTCGAGCACGTCGGCGCGCTCGGGCATCGAGAGCAGCCCGTTGAGCGCCGCACAGCTTTTGATGTTCTTCGCTTCCAGCCCGGCCACCTGATCGGACATCAGGGCCACCAGCGGCGAGATGACGACAGTCAGCGCACCGGTCTTGTCGAAACGCGAGAGGGCGGGGATCTGATAGCACAGCGATTTGCCGGTTCCGGTCGGCAGAATGCCCAGCAGATGCTCGCCGCGCAGTGCCGCTTCGACGATGCTTTGCTGAAGGGGGCGACCATCGTCATCGGCCGGCTCGGGGCGAAACTCGGGGAAGCCGAACCAGTGCGCGAGTTCCTTTTGCGCATCGTGCCGTTCGCGGCACCAGGCGCACGCCGGGTCGGCGCAGGCGGTGTCGCGCAAACGCCTGATCAGCACGCCGGCCTGCGGAAACTGATGGCGCACCCACGGCGGCATCACCGAATTGCCGCCGGCCACCGACAACCAGGCCAGTGCGTAAGCCAAAGCCCAGCCCTGCCCGGCGGCATCGGCCAGAATGTCGCCCATGTGCGTCTGGCAGGCCTGGCCGGCGAGCTGTGCGCGAATCGCGGCGAGCGCTTCGCCGTCGCCCGGCCGCGCCTTGTGGCGCAAGGACATGAAGAAGCGGTCAAGCCCTGCCCCGCTGTCATTGACGGTCGTCAGCCAGTGCCAGGCGAGAACCAGATTCGGCGCGGTCTTGCCCAGCGCCGCGTGCTGGTTGCGGAAGACTTCAAGCGTCAGTTGCGCGTCGAGCAGCGGGTCGTTCAAGCGCCCGCGTTTGAGTTGCCCATCCTGATAATGCTTGACCAGATGGTGGTAGGGATTGCGCGGAAAGGCCAGCGGATTGAGCCACAGCGTATCGACCACCGGCAGTTTCAACAGCCGCAGATCGGGTTTGGCGGCGGCCAGATGCGGCAGGTCGAAAGCGATCAGGTTATGGCCGAGCAGGAAGCGGGCACCATCGGCAAGCGCGTCAAGTTGCTCCAGCGCGGCAGGCAGATTGCCTTGTCTGAATTGCAGCGAGGCCTCCGGCTGGTCCCCACGAACGGCGGCAAAGCGGTGAATCCGCGTATCGCGCAACCCGACTTCAAGGTCAATGGAGAGGCAGCGGGGAGCAAAATGACTCATGGGCGAGGTTGGAGGGTGATGCGCTAAGCCGAGGCCAGCAATCTCTGCACACCGCCGGACGTCGCTTCAAACGCCTGCAAGCGATGAATGGCCAGCAAGTTTTCCAAGGTCATGTTCGGTTCCGATGACGAATAGTTTCGGCTTGGCGAGAATCCTGCCAATGAAGGCGTCCTTGTCGGAGATACGTCGGTTGAACTCGGCGGCGGTGTAGAGCGCCGGGTTGATTTCACGTTGTAACTGCTCCTGCACCGGATGCAGCGCCTTGACGACGTCGCCAAAGGTGCAGTCGGCAATCAGGAGTAAATCGACATCGCTGCAGGCGTTCTCTTCGCCGCGTGCGATCGAACCGAAGATCAGCGCCAGTTCGGGTGCAGTACCAAGCGTGTGCAGGGCGTCGGCGATCACGCCAACCATGCCGCCGGTCTTGCGAAACAGGCCAGCCAGTTCAGCAAATACCGGGCACTCGCGGTTGGCGCGGTAGTGCACCTGATTGCCCTGCTTTTCTCGCAGCAGCAGGCCGGACCCGGCGAGTCGGGATAGCTCCTTGTGCAATGTGCCGGGCGTGGTGCCGGTCAATCGCGCCAGTTCGCGTACGTGATAGCTACTGTCCGGATGCAGCAGTAGCTGATTCAGTGCGCGCTGGCGGTAAGTACCGAAGAGAAGGTCAAGTAACACGATAGGCCGAATTACGTAGCTTTAAAGGCTACGATTGTAGCTTGATTTGCTTCGTTTGTGAGGTGCCTATTTGCGGTGCTTATCTGCTTGATTGCCAAAGTACTGCGAAGACCCAAGCAGTAATCGTTCAAGATTGTCGTTCCGGTACGCAGCGCCAAGTCTCCTCAGAGCCTGTGAATTAATGGATAAACACCTCCCAAACCGTGGCCCGAGGCCAGGCTTCGCGCTCATTCCGGCGAATGCCGGAATCCAGTGCCTTCCTCTGATATCCATCCATCAATCAATCAGATAAACGAGTTGGACCCCGGCTTCTGCCCCGAAGGGAACACTCTTGGGGTGCGCCGGGGTGACGAGCGCGGAAATCAGGCGGCAGGGAGTTGGCCGAGATAATCGCTTGCAGCATTCGCCAGTTGCCGGTCGAAGGTGGCGAGCGGTGCCTTGAGCGCGCCGGCGAGCCACAGATAGGCGGCGTCGTAGGCGGTCAGGCGATAACGGCTGGCAATGGTGGCCACTTCTTCTGGAACGGGCGCATGTCTTTCCAGTTCCATCATGGAGAACTCGGCGAGGGCCAGTACGGCATTTTCCAGCGTCAGCTCATTTCGGCGCAATCGGGTGACCGCCACATTGGTCAGTTCGTAATCGATCAGCCCCGGCGCGTGCAGAATGAAGCCGCGCAATCGGGCTTCTGCGGCATCGCGTTCCATTTCGCCGAAAACGCAGGCCGCCAGCAGGCTGGCATCGACGACGAGCGGTGCCCGCGTCGGGTAGATGGTCGGCGGTTCGGCAAGGAATACTTCGGACATCGATCAGGCGGCACCTTTCGGCTCGCGGGTCTCCGCCCAGGCCTCGCCATAACGGCCATCGCGCATCTGGCGGATCAGGCTGGCCGAGGAGACGGTGCTGCGCGAGGGAACGGGAAAGAGTGTGCGCCAACCTTGCAGGGAGTCCTCCACACGACGCGTGCCCCGGTTTTCACTCGCCCCGGTGATGGCGGGCAAGTCTTCGCTTGCGGCCGCCTCAAGGATGGCCATCAACTCACCCTGCAATGAACGATGGTTGCGCTCGGCGCGAAGGCGCAAGCGCTGCGCAAGCGCCTCAGGAATGTTCTTGACTGAAAAACTGACACCCATTGCTGGCACCATTATGGAACTATTTTGACCAAGGGTTTCATTATGGAACCGTTCGGAAGTGTGAGTCAATCCCGGCGATGGGTGAGAGGGAGGCCGGACTTGCGTTCCTCCAGGCGGCTGACAGACCGTCAACGTGATACGGCGAAGCACCCGGTTACCAAGGGGTACCAGAAAAAGCACAGAGAGCTTTTTCTTGGTGAATGTTTGTGTCTTTTGTCCCTCTTCAGGGAGGCATCGCGCTGTCTTGGCGGTTCCTCTCAGGCAGGAACTACCACCTCACTTGCGGGCAGTCGGTTTTTTCGGTTTGCGCGCACGCACCGCAGCGGCGAGCGCGAGGCGACCCCAGGGCTGCATTTCAACCGGGGATTCCAGCGCTTCGCTGGGTATGGTCCAGTAATTCATGGTTTCCGTGCGACCGTCCCTGGTGGTGAAGCGGAAGGGTTCGCCACCAGCCTGGCGGTAGCTGCCGGCGCTTTCGCTGTCAGCCTTCAGATAAAGCGTTTCATCGGCAACGATGGCGAAGAAAATCTCGTCGCAATAAAAGCCCCAGCCACCGAACATCGCCTTGACGCGAATCGACCCGAGCGGGGCGAACAACTCGCAGGCATGTTCGACGAATTCGGGCAGCGGGCGGGCCATGGTTTACGAAAGTTGCAGCCGCCGGCAGATTTCCAGCGTCAGCACCGACTGGTTCATGGAATAGAAGTGCAGTCCTGGCGCGCCACCGGCCAGCAGGCGTTGGCATAACTCGGTCACGACATCGAGGCCGAAGGCACGGATGGCGTCGACGTCATCGCCGAGACCTTCGAACTTGCGGCGCATCCAGCGCGGCAGTTCGGCGCCGCAGGCGTCGGAGAAGCGCGCCAGCTTGGAGAAGCTGGCAATCGGCATGATGCCGGGAATGATCGGGATGTCCACCCCGAGCGCGCGCACTTCATCGACGAAATGGAAGTAGGCGTCGGCGTTGTAGAAATATTGCGTGATCGCCGAATTGGCGCCGGCTCTGGCCTTTCTGGCGAAGGCAGCGAGATCGTCGTGCGGGTTGCGCGCCTGCGGGTGCCATTCGGGGTAGGCGGCGACTTCGAGATGGAAATGATCGCCGGTCTCGCTGCGGATGAATTCGACGAGTTCGTTGGCATAGCGGAATTCACCGGCTTCGGCCATTCCCGAAGGCAGATCGCCGCGCAGGGCAACGATGCGACGGATTCCGGCAGCCTTGTAGTCGAGCAGGATCTCGCGGATGTTTTCGCGCGTCGAGCCGATGCACGACAGGTGGGGCGCAGCGGCGAAACCTTCGGCGGCGATTTCCTTGATCACCGCGAACGTTCGTTCTCGCGTCGAACCGCCGGCGCCGAAGGTGACGGAGAAGAACTCCGGCTTGAGCACCGCCAGCTTGCTGCGCACCAGGCGCAGCTTCTCAACGCCTTCGGGCGTTTGCGGCGGGAAAAATTCAATTGAGAGTTCAGTGTGTTTCATGCGGATCAATCACATAAATTAGGCGTTAGTTCTTGCCGGAAACCAGCAGGCTCGACAGTGCCCACGATATGACGCTGTAGAGCATCGAGCCGAAGACTCCCGGCCAGAAGCCGCTGACCACAAAGCCTTCAATCATCGAACCCGCCAGCCAGAACATCAGGCCGTTGATGACAAAGATGAAGAGCCCGAGCGTCAGCAGCGTGACCGGCAGCGTCAGCAGCAGCAACACGGGGCGCAATAGGGTATTGACCAGTCCGAGCAGCAGTGCCGCGAGCAGCGCCGAACCAAACGAGGCTACCTGAATGGATGGCAGCAGGTAAGTCACGGCAAGCAGCGCAACGGCGTTGAGTATCCAGAGCAGGATCAGGCGCATGGTGTTCTCCGAGGCTAAAGGTCGTGGTTCAGTTAAGCCGAGCAACTGTTTTGACCTAGAAACAGCAGTTGAGCGCGACCGCCGTAACACAAAGTTTGGCGAGGGTTTGGCCCTCACCCCAACCCGCGGGGAGAGGGGGTGTGCACCCTTCTCCCAGCGGGAGAAGGGCCGGGGATGAGGGCCTACGATATTGCCAATACGCTTAACTGCGTTTTTTAGGTTGAAGCGTCATTCCGGTGAAAACGGGAATTCAGAGATACGCCACTGGATTCCGGGTCAAGCCCGGAATGACGGGTTTCAAAACAGTTTGCTGCGAACACTCAATAACGATACTGATCAGCCTTGTACGGACCGGCCTTGGGGACGCCGATATAGGCGGCCTGCTGGTCGGTTAGTTCGCTGAGTTGGGCATTGAGTTTCTTCAACTGCAGGCGCGCGACCTTTTCGTCGAGATGCTTGGGCAGCGTGTAGACGCCCACCGGGTAGTCGGCGTTGCGCGTGAACAGTTCGATCTGCGCGATCGTCTGGTTGGCGAACGACGAGCTCATGACGTACGACGGATGGCCGGTGCCGCAGCCGAGGTTAACCAGGCGGCCCTTGGCGAGCAGGATGATGCGCTTGCCGTCGGGGAAGATGATGTGGTCGACCTGCGGCTTGATTTCTTCCCACTGATACTTCTCGACCGAAGCGACGTCGATTTCGTTGTCGAAGTGACCGATGTTGCAAACGATGGCCTGGTCCTTCATGGCCGCCATGTGCTCGTGGGTGATGACATGGTAGTTGCCGGTGCAGGTGACGAAAATGTCGGCCTTGTCGGCAGCATATTCCATGGTGACCACGCGGTAGCCTTCCATCGCCGCCTGCAGCGCGCAGATCGGGTCGATCTCGGTGACCCACACTTGCGCCGAGAGCGCACGCATGGCCTGGGCCGAGCCCTTGCCGACATCGCCATAACCGGCGATCAGCGCGACCTTGCCGGCGATCATCACGTCGGTGGCGCGCTTGATGCCATCGACCAGCGATTCGCGGCAGCCGTAGAGGTTGTCGAACTTGGACTTGGTGACCGAGTCGTTAACGTTGATCGCCGGGAATTTCAGTTCACCCTTGGCGTGCATCTGATACAGGCGATGAACGCCGGTGGTGGTTTCTTCGGTCACCCCCTTGATCGCGGCCAGACGCACCGAGTACCAGGCCGGGTCGGTAGCCAGCTTGGCCTTGATTGCAGCAAAGAGGATGGTTTCTTCTTCGGAACCCGGATTGGCCAGAACCGAGAGGTCCTTTTCGGCGCGCGCGCCGAGGTGCAGCAACAGCGTGGCATCGCCGCCGTCGTCGAGGATCATGTTCGAGTAACCGCCATCCTTCCATTCGAAGATGCGGTGCGTGTAATCCCAGTAATCCTCCAGCGATTCGCCCTTGACGGCAAACACCGGTGTGCCGCCGGCAGCGATGGCCGCAGCCGCGTGATCCTGCGTCGAGAAGATGTTGCACGACGCCCAGCGCACTTCGGCACCGAGCGCGGTCAGCGTTTCGATGAGCACGGCGGTCTGGATCGTCATGTGCAGCGAACCGGTGATGCGCGCGCCCTTGAGTGCCTTGGCCGCAGCGAATTCTTCGCGAATCGCCATCAGGCCGGGCATTTCGGTTTCGGCGATGCGGATTTCCTTGCGCCCCCAGTCGGCGAGGCTCAGGTCGGCAATAACGTAGTCGTTGAATTTTTCAGCCACAGTAAAACTCCTTGATAACTGTGGCCGGGAGGGGAAGGAGGTTGCCTGGCGCAACTCGGCAGTGTGCTGAGGTAGTACAGATCAGACTCACCCGACTTCCCGTGCCCGGCACGGATTGGTTGGATGAGCGCCGTTTAAGGTTCCGAGCCTGAAACTGTCGAACAACAGTTTTGCAGCGCCCCTCGGACAAGGTCGAATTATACGCAGACTTGTTTCAGGTGTGAAGCACTGCACTCAGTTGAAGCCACCGGGCAGGCTGTACGCCTTATTCAGCAAGGGCTGTGGTGACGGGTTGTGTATTGCGGAGCAGTTGCCGTGAAATGTCTGAAACCATTGCACGGCAAGGCTCTCAGCGAACAACACGTGGCCAAGCCAGGGCAACTACGCCTGGGTACCACCGATCCATGCCCTCAAAATGGCGGCGTGATGCCACGAGACTGCGTCCGAGAAGAGCCGCACTCAAATTTGAACCAGTAGTAGAAGGCGAAAAGACTTGCCACTACTTGATCTCGGCTATTCGATATTTTCAGAAGGTACGCGCATGGGCACACGCTTATCATGGGCTTACCCGATTCGTTGAGAGTTGTTGGTTTCTATCTGAATCTCCCCCAAACCCAGGCATCAGGCGGGTGCGAGTTCTCCGGACGACTTCTTTCGCGCCACCTTGCGTGACTTTTCCTTCCCGACTGGGGCCGTATGCAACTTGATTTTCAAGGCCTTGATGACTTCAAGCCCGGTCGAGAATTCGGGGTTTCCGCTTGCCGAAAGCGTCTTGTAGAGTCCCTCACGGGTAATCCCTGAGTCACAGGCAAGCTGTGACATGCCGCGAGCGCGAGCACTATCCATCAGCGCGGCACGCACCACATTACTGGCACCAGGGCCTTCGTCAAGGCAGGCATCAAGATACAAAGCCATATCCTATTCGCTAGCGAGGTGGTCCGCCTGCTCCCATCGCGCAAATTTTTCAGTCATGCTATCTCCTTCCATGCCCTGGCAACTTCGATGGCTCGCTTGATGTTCGCGTCCTGCGTGTATCCGCCAGCCAGAAGCGAGCCACTCTGTATTGATCCGTACGATGGCCTGAAAAGTCACTCCAGATTCTGGATCTGCTCGCGCATCTGTTCGATCAGCAGCTTCAGTTCCATTGCCGTCTGCGAAACCTCGCTGACCACCGATTTTGAACCGAGGGTGTTGGCCTCGCGATTGAGTTCCTGCATCAGGAAATCCAGGCGCTTGCCGCTGGCGCCTCCGGCTTTCAGCACGCGCTCGACTTCGTCGAGGTGGGTTGACAGGCGAGCCAGTTCTTCGGCGACGTCGATGCGTACGGCGAAAACCGCAACTTCCTGCCGGATTCGCTCGTCATCCGAACTGCCGATGGCATCGATCAGCCTTTGCTTGAGCTTGTCCTGAAACGCCGCCTGTGCCAGCGGTATCCGCGGTGCCACGTCGCGCACCAGATCGCGCATGCGGGCTACCCGTTCAAGAATCACCGCCGCCAGTTTTTCGCCCTCGCGCGCCCGACTGGCGGTAAAGTCGTCCAGTGCCTCCCTGGCCAGCGCGAGGCAGGCCGGAACCAGCGCCTCGCAATCGAGCGTGTCGTCCCCGAACATTCCTGGCCAGCGCAGGACATCGCTGACCGCCAGCGGTGCGGCCAGCGGTAGCTCGTTGCGCACCTGCGCCTCGAAGGCTTTCAGACGCAGCAGCAGGTCGGCGTTGAGGTCGAGTTGCTGGGTTCGCGCTGCCGCTGCCGCAAAATTTACCCGGCATTCCAGCTTGCCGCGCGCCAGCCGTGCGCTGAACATTTCACGCATTGCCGGTTCAACGGCACGCAATTCTTCGCAAACGCGAAACTGGAAATCAAGGTAACGCGAGTTCACGCTTTTCAGCTCGATATGCAGCGCGCCGCGTTCAACATTGAGCGTTCTGGCGGCATAACCGGTCATGCTATAGATCATGGAAATCCTGAGGAATTGGAGAGCGAATGGGCAAGCGGCTTTACAGTCAACCGCCAAAGCCTGAGAATGGCCGGAAAACTACATGATAGCTTCTATACCGATGGCGCAACAAGCGAACTACGCCCTTCCTGCCGGTTACCAACTCGATGAATATCGGATCGAGCATCAGCTATCCTTGGGCGGGTTTTCCATAGTCTATCTGGCAACCGACAACAAGGGCGAGACGGTGGCCATCAAGGAGTACCTGCCGAATAGTCTGGCCTTGCGTGCCGAAGGCGAAATCAAGCCACTGATCAGCGAAGAGCACATTCCCGCATTCCGTTACGGCATGAAGTGTTTTTTTGAAGAAGGCCGTGCACTGGCCAGGCTTTCGCACCCGAATGTAATTCGTGTGCTGAATTTCTTCCGCGCCAATGATACGGTTTACATGGTCATGGAGTACGAGCACGGACGCACGCTGCAGGAGTTCATCCAGAAGAACAGGGCGGTCGTCACCGAGAATTTCATCCGCAATGTCTTTACCAAGCTGCTCAATGGCCTGCGTGAAGTGCATTCGCACAAGCTGCTGCATCTTGATCTCAAACCGTCAAATATCTACATGCGTAATGACTATACGCCGGTACTGATTGATTTTGGCGCGGCACGCCAGACGCTGGCCTGCGACACACCGATGCTCAAGCCCATGTACACACCGGGTTTTGCCTCACCGGAGCACTACCACCAGCGAGAATTTCTTGGCCCCTGGAGCGACATCTACAGCGTTGGTGCTTCAATGTATGCCAGCCTTGCCGCATCGGCACCACAAGCCGCTGATAGCCGTATGGAAAAGGACAAGCTGATTCCTGCCATGGTGCGCTGGGAAGGACAATACTCCGATCAATTGCTTGAAACGATTGACTGGTGTTTATGCCTGAATCATCTTTATCGGCCACAAAGCGTCTTTGCACTGCAAAAGGCGCTCACCGAGAAGGTCAACAAACCGAAATTAATCAAGAAGAACTGGCTTGGCCATATGGTTGGCAAGTTCAAGGGTAAGACTGGAACATCATGAAATTCACCATTTATCAGGAAAGCCGACCCGGCAAGCGCGCCAACAATGAAGACAGGCTGGCACACAGTTATTCGCGTGAAGCCTTGTTGATGGTCGTTGCCGACGGGATGGGTGGCCATTACTATGGCGAAATTGCCGCGCAGATCGCCGTGCAGGTACTCGTCGAATCGTTTCAGCGGGAAGCAACACCGGCAATTCGTGACCCCTTCCTGTTCTTGCAGAAATCGATGACCAATGCGCATCGCGCGATTATCGATTTTACCGATGACCACAACCTGAAAGATTCGCCGCGCACGACCTGCGTAGCCTGCATCGTCCAGGACAGCATTGCTTACTGGGCGCATGCCGGCGACTCCCGTCTTTATCTGATGCGCGACGGTAAAGTGCTGACGCACACGCGCGACCACTCGCGCGTACAGTTGCTCAAGGATCAGGGTGTGATCAACGCCGCGCAGGCCGCCGTGCACCCGGACCGTAACAAGGTCTATAGTTGCCTTGGTGGTCGACAGACGCCGGAGATCGAGTTCTCGCGCAAAACACCGCTTGAAGCGGGCGATGTGCTGGCCCTGTGTACGGATGGCTTGTGGGGTGTGTTGTCTGGCGAGATGATGGCTGTCGCCCTGAAGAGCGAAAATCTGATGCAGGCGGTGCCGATGCTGCTTGGACAGGCCGACATCCGCGGCGGTCCGAACGCCGACAACCTCTCCATTCTTGTCGTGCGCTGGGAGGACAGCTACATCGAAGAAGGGGCCACTCCAACCAGCGTTATTTCAACGCAAACGATGTCGCGCGATACGATCACCACCCGACTCGACGAATTCGGACGCAACCCGAATTACAAGACCGAGTTGAGCGATGAAGAAATCGAGCGCGCCATCGAAGAAATCCGCTCAACCATTCAGAAGTATTCAAAATAGGACCATACATGCGCCCCAGCCAACGCCAGCCTGCACAGCTTCGTACCATCCGCATCACGCGCAATTTCACCCGCCACGCCGAAGGTTCGGTACTCATCGAAATGGGCGATACGCAGGTGCTGTGCACGGCCAGTGTCGAAGAGTCGCTGCCGTCCTTCCTGCGCGGCAAGGGGCAAGGCTGGGTGACCGCCGAATACGGCATGCTGCCACGGTCGACGCACACGCGCAGCGCTCGCGAGGCGGCCAAGGGCAAGCAGAGCGGCCGCACGCAGGAAATCCAGCGTCTGATCGGCCGTTCGCTGCGCGCCGTGACCGACCTCAAGGCCCTCGGCGAACGTCAGATCACGCTCGATTGCGATGTGCTGCAGGCCGATGGCGGAACCCGCTGCGCTTCGATCACCGGCGCCTGGCTGGCGCTCAACGATGCCTGCGAACAACTCGTCGCCAGGGGAAAGCTCGACGCAAATCCGCTCCGCGATCACGTTGCCGCCATTTCGGTCGGTATCTACAAGGGAATACCGGTACTTGACCTCGACTACCCCGAGGATTCAGGGTGCGACACCGACATGAACGTGGTGATGACCGGCAGCGGCGGCATCGTCGAGATTCAGGGCACGGCCGAGGGCGAACCGTTCTCCCGCGCACAGATGAACCAGTTGGTTGATCTCGCCGAAGCCGGAATCAATGAACTGGTTGCACGCCAGAAAGCGGCTCTGGCCACGCTCGTCGCGGCATGAAGCTGGTCGTCGCCTCGAACAATCCCGGCAAACTGCGCGAATTCGGCGCACTGCTCGCACCGCTCGGCTGGGAAACGATAGCGCAAAAGGAACTCGGGGTTCCGGAGTGCGCCGAGCCGCACCACACCTTCGTTGAAAACGCACTCGAAAAGGCGCGTCATGCGGCCAGGTGCACCGGCCTGCCGGCACTCGCCGACGACTCCGGACTCTGCGTCAACGCGCTTGGCGGCGCACCCGGCGTCTATTCGGCGCACTATGCACAAACCGCAGCCGGCGAAGCGAAATCCGATGAGCGTAACAATCGGAAACTGATTGCCGATCTGGCCGGCAAGACCGACCGGCGCGCCCATTACGTCTGTGTTCTGGTCTTTGTGCGCCATGCCGACGATCCGCAACCGATCATTGCCGAAGGCGAATGGCACGGCGAGATCGTCGATCAGGCACGCGGCAACGCGGGATTCGGTTACGACCCCTATTTCTTCCTGCCGGAACTCGGCCTGACTTCGTCCGAACTCGACCCCAGCGAAAAGAACCGTCGCTCGCACCGCGGGCAGGCACTGGCACGACTGGTTAAACGCCTGCAAGCTCGTCGCTGATGCCTGAACAGTCGTTCACGCGCGTCATCCCGATCGTCCCGCACAGTCAATCGGCGGGCGCAAGCGGCACCCGGCTTGAGTTCCGCAACCCGCCACCGCTCTCGCTTTATGTGCATATCCCCTGGTGTGTGCAGAAGTGCCCCTATTGCGACTTCAACTCGCATCAAGTCCGCGATTCCATACCCGAAGCAGACTATGTTGCGGCCTTGATCGCCGACCTCGAATCGGCTTTGCCTCTGGTCTGGGGGCGCAAGGTATCGAGCGTTTTCTTCGGCGGCGGCACGCCGAGTCTGCTTTCCGGGCCGGCGCTCGACACCTTGCTGACAGCCATTCGCACCCTGTTGCCAGTCCTGCCCGACGCCGAAATTACCCTGGAAGCCAATCCCGGTACGGTTGAAGCCGAAAAATTCGCTGCCTTTCGCGACGCCGGCATCAACCGGATCTCGCTCGGCATCCAGAGCTTCAATCCGATGCACCTCAAGGCGCTGGGCCGAATTCATGACGAGTTCGAAGCCCGGCATGCCATCGAGATTGCCGCCACCCACTTTGATAATTTCAATCTCGACCTGATGTACGGACTGCCAGGACAAACGCTTGAGCAGGCGCTGAGCGACATTGAAACCGCGCTGTCCTTCGCTCCGCCGCATCTCTCCTGCTACCAGTTGACGCTCGAAGCGAACACCGCCTTTGCTGCCGCTCCGCCGGTATTGCCCGACCACGACGCGTGCGCAGACATGCAGGACGCCATCGAATCCAGGCTGGCGAGCGGGGATAAAGCGGCCGGCTACACGCATTACGAAACCTCGGCCTTTGCCCAGGACGGACGGCAATGCCGGCACAACCTCAATTACTGGACTTTTGGCGACTACCTCGGGATTGGTGCCGGCGCGCATGGCAAACTCACGCTGCACGATCGCGTGCTGCGCCAGATGCGCTGGAAGCAGCCGAAACAGTATCTGGCCAGGGTCGCAGAACAAACACCCCTGCAGGAAGAGTTTTCGGTCGACATCGCCGATCTCCCCTTCGAATTCATGATGAACGCGCTGCGTCTCAATCAGGGATTCGCTGCGCCGCTCTTCGCGGCGCGCACCGCGCTGCCCCTGATCCACATTGAAAGCACGCTGCGACAGGCCGAACAGGAGGGTTTGATCGAACGCCAGCCAGGGCACATCGCCCCCACGGATCGCGGACGGCGCTTTCTCAATCGCTTGCTGGAGATGTTTCTCGCCGAGCGCCGCTGAACGCTGACGTCATGACCAGAATCCGGATTTTGCGCCTCCAGCTTAATGAAGTATGAAGGGTGATGCGCGTTTGTCGCTAAGCACTTTGAATCTTGCTCCCGATCTGTCTATCCCAAATGTTCAGGGCACTCTCTAACGGAACTCAATTCTTACACCGCTCATTGAAGTGGGTTTGCCAATGGGTTTGGTCCGAACTGAGCGGCAATCCACCTTCGCAAAATTCGACAACAGCGCTAGCGAGAGCAACAGCAATCCTCTTTTGATAACTTGAGCTTCGAAGGAGGAGTTCCTCATGCCGGTTGACGATCAAACCGGCTTCAAAGAGTACCGCCGGCATCCTGGTAGACTTGAGCACCACCAAATCGTCAAAACGGTAAATACCGAGTTGCTCGTCCAGAAGCTCTCTGTTTTCGCCTGGGATCTTCTCGGCGTGATGTAAAGTCGGGATAAAGCAGCCGTTGCGCAATTGATTGCCCAGCAGGTGCGCTAATCGTACGCTGCCAGTGGCGTCGCCGTTTTTTTCAGAAACGAATAGCGAGTAGCCTTTGATGTCGTCGGTGTAAAGGCGGCGCTTTCCCAGATATGTCCAGGTGGACAGATAGTGCGTTTGCGCCGAGTCGTGGTGTATCGAGAGGAACAATTGTGCTTTGCGCTCGTTGGCCAACAGCGCACGATCAATCAACGAGATCGATGCCTGGTTCCTGTTCGTGAGAAAGGCCTTGGCAAAGCCAGCATGCACAAGTTCATCCAGCAGGTATCGCGCCAGGTTTTCGTTGAGCTGCACCTCGGGTACCCCGCGAGCGCTGATCGCGCCGGGCCTGGCACGAGTGTGTCCAGGGTCGATGGCGATCACGAAGTCGCCTCGCTCGCAGGCCTGCGCCACGCTGCCGGCAACGAGCGACAGGCTTAGTGCCAGGCAATAAAATGCGGTTCGCAGCATGTTATTTCTCGGTGCTCAAGACCTTCTCTCGTTGCGCCACGATGGTCAGATCGCCATTCGTCAGGCGTAGTTGCAACTCTTCCCGAGCCACGCCAGACTTGCTGTCGGCACGGGCAGGGTTGGTGACCCGGTATTGCATGGTGTAGGACACCTGCACCGTGCCATCGCCTTGTGGCTGTTGCACATCTATTGTGCTGACCAGGCGGTTGTCCACCTCGGTCCAACGACGGTAGAAGTTTTGTCTATCCTTGAGTATGAAATCCTTGTCTGCCGACTTCTGATTGTAGTAGTCAACCCGGTCGGCATAGAAAGGCAGCAACTGGGTTGCGTTCGCGCTGTTCTGTGCAGCGAGGTAGCGGCCGACAAAATCATTCACCTGCGAATCGGTGATGAGCGCCGCCATCACCTGCTTGTGAGTCTCCAAACCGGTTGCTGAGCCGGTCGCCATCACCTGCTTGTTAGTCTCCATAAGGGTTGTAAGCGAATCTACAGCAGCCTGCGAATGTGTGCGAATAGAAGCCTCAGCCTCTTCCTGCCGACTCTTCATGTTGGCGAACAGTGCATATCCGATAGCCACGACGCAGACCACGATGACAGCAGGGATGATCTTCATCGGAAAGTGCCGCTGTGCGCTGATCCCTCTTTCAATTGGAGTATTTGCGTCCACCGGTTTGCCAGACTCCGGTTTGTCGTGCTTAACACTAATCGCCGCTTTCGGTGGACTGTCTAAGCTTGGTTGCACTGGTTGATCAGCCCTAGGCACTGCAAGCGGAGAGGACAGCGCGTTCAGCGTCGCTATGAGTTGCTGATAGGCGTCATCAAAATCGCCCGTGAAGTCGATGTACTGAAGCCGCTTCAAACGAAATGGGATGTTGCCCGATTGCAGAAGAATGGGAATGACCACCTTTTTTTCGTCGAGTGCATAAGACACCTCGTCCAACACGTTTTGAGATTGAGAGGATGCCGGGGAAAGTGCAACCAAAAGGCATCTACTCGCCTTCAGCGCCTTTTCAACCTCTTCATCCCAACGCCCACCTTTAGGAATGTCGAGCTGGTCGACCCAAATGTGCCTTCCCTCCTTGCGCAGGGCTTTTGCGACCTTGAGCACGAAGTCCGCATCGCTACGGGAGTAACTGAAAAACACTTTATGAATTTCATCGGGCATTTGGTTTCCCTTTTCTGTCAGCACGGCATGATCTTGTACTGCTCCGCCAAAAATTTCGCCAATGGAGGGCTGGTTGATTTAACGTGCCACTGTAAACGTCAAATGTGGCTGCTTCCATGGGTCTGTGCTACCGAAGAAAGGATAGAAAAATCAAGGGCACGAGCGAGAGTATGTCCGACCCTGATAGTCACGGTCAATCGGAGATTTCTGGCCGGCAGCACCAACGATACGGTCAGCATGGCGATCCGATCACAGCCTGTAATCATATTGCTTTCAGCCTTCAGCCTTCAGTCTTGTAGCCACAAGCATTAGTTCAACCATGAAGAAGGACTATCGTTTCGACCTGACTGCGATTCAACTCCGTTCGTCCCGAACTTGATGCATATTGGGCAGACTTCGAGGCGTTCAGCCCGATCGGAATTTGAACTTCACCTGGCCAGATCAATAAATTCAGTTGCCGAAGATTTTCGCATGCGCCTTGCTCTTATTCGGACTTTCCCAAAGCGCAGACTGCTTGCTGGGCGAAGGCCTCAGCCGCCTCGACGATCAGCGAAAAGGCAATGCCGTCACCGCGCTCGCAGACCAGGGCGGAAAGTTCGGGCGACGCCATGCGCATGATGACCGGAACGTTCATCTCTCGGGCGTGCAGGGCGATCTGCAGGTTGATGGCGTCAACTTCGGTGACCGTGACGATCAGTGCAGCGCGCTCGAGGGCGGCGAGTTCGAGTGTTTCCCTGCGCGTGGCATCGGCGATGATGGCGTGGTGTCCGGCGAGCCGGAGCGCGGCGATATTGCGGCTGTCGGCGCTACGCTCGATGATGACTACTCGCATTCCATCGGCCGCCAGCAATTCGGCAACACTAAAGCCGATGTTCCCGGCACCGACGATGATCACGTGTCCGTTGCCGCGCTCGCGGGTTCGTCCGTAAAGCATGTCGAGCCGACGACTCAGTACCCAGTCCGAGAGCAGCGCGAAGAGCACGGCGATGAAGCTGGCGCCGGCGAGCATCAGGGCCATGCCAAAGAGTTTGACTGCGGCCGGCGCGTCGCGCAGCGAAATGTCGCCGTAACCGACCGTCATGACCGTCGTCCACACGAAATACAGTGCGTCGATGTAGGAGAGGTCGAGCGCCTTGGAGAAAAACAGGGCCGACGGGAAAACCAGGAGAAAAAGGCAGAGCAGTGCGCCAAGAAGAATGCGGTCCGCCTGGAAGGGCCGAGCTGACCTGGTGTGCTGACGGTGCCTGGTACGGGTAGGCGCAGACGGTTCATCAAGCAGGCGGCGGGCGGCGGCGGCCAGCACCGGCGCGGTAATCCGGGACATGCTGAGAATGCTGACATCGGGGATGGCCTCGCCAAGATACGAGGCCAGCGCCGTGTCGAACAGGCGCACGACGAGGCGCAGTTCAGGCTTGATCCGCCGCGCCCTGAGCGCCAGGTCGACATTGCCCGCATCATCGTCGGCGGCCAGCACCAGCACATCGGCACGTCGACAAAGCGCCGGATCGAGTCCGTCTGCATCGTCGCCACAGGGACGCAGCCGCTCAACCGGATGGCCGCTGGCGCGCACTCGTTGTTCGATAGCCGCTGCCAGTTGTCCGCTGCCGGCAATCAGGATCATGGTTTGAAGTGTCCGAAAAACAGAAGAAGTCGATCCGCGGAGTTGCCAAGACCAGCTCACGATCAATTCGAGAGTAGCATAAGCCACTATTCGGGATAAACTCTCGCTTTCGTTTTTTACTATTGTCTTTGCATGCGCATTTTCCGTCTTGCCAAAATTGTCAGTGTTGCCAGTCGTTATGGCATCGACGAGATGGTCTTCGAACACGAGCCCAGCGGTCGTCTGGCGGCGCTGTCACGCTTCGCGCACTTCTGGCGGCGACTTGATGCACCGCGTGCGGTTCGTCTGCGGCTGGCGCTGGAGTCGCTCGGGCCGATCTTCGTCAAGTTCGGGCAGGTGATGTCGACGCGCCGCGACCTGCTGCCGCTCGATATTGCCGACGAGTTGGCCAGATTGCAGGACCGCGTTCCCCCTTTCTCTCCTGAACTGGCGCTGTCGCAAATCCAGCAGGCCTATGGCCGGCCGGCGAGCGAGGTGTTTGCCGAATTCGACGCCATACCGGTAGCCAGCGCGTCGGTTGCGCAGGTGCATTTTGCCAGGCTGCACGCCAGGGATGGCGGCCATGAGGTGGCGGTCAAGATCCTGCGCCCGGACATGCATGGCGTGATCGACCACGATCTGGCCCTGCTCGACACGCTGGCCGGGCTGCTTGAAAAGATCTGGTCCGACGGCAAGCGCCTGAAGCCGCGCGAAGTCGTTGCCGAGTTCGCCAAGTATCTCTACGACGAACTGGACCTGATGCGCGAAGCGGCCAACTGTTCGCAACTGCGCCGCAACTTCAGCGATTCCAGGCTGCTGCTGGTGCCGGGGGTGTATTGGGATCACTGCACGACGACGGTGATGGTCATGGAACGTATGCGTGGCATCCCGATCAGCCAGATCGAAGCGCTGGTTGCAGCCGGCATCAACCTGCCGGCGCTGTCACGGGCCGGGGTTGAAATATTCTTCACGCAGGTTTTCCGCGACGGGTTTTTCCACGCCGACATGCACCCCGGCAATATTTTCGTCGCCACCGACGAAGTGCATCACGGCAAGTACGTCGCGCTCGATTTCGGCATCGTCGGCACGCTGACCGACGTGGACAAGAACTATCTCGCGCAGAATTTTCTCGCCTTCTTCCAGCGCGACTACAAGCGCGTGGCGATGGCGCACATCGAGGCCGGCTGGGCACCGGCCGATACCCGCGTCGACGAGTTCGAAGCGGCCATCCGCTCGGTCTGCGAGCCGATCTTCGACCGGCCGCTGCATGAAATATCCTTCGGTCGAGCGCTGTTGCGCCTGTTCCAGACCTCGCGCCGCTTCAACGTCGAGATTCAGCCGCAGCTCGTGATGCTGCAAAAGACCCTGCTCAACATCGAGGGGCTGGGCCGTCAGCTCGACCCCAACCTCGATCTATGGACTACCGCCAAACCCTTCCTCGAACGCTGGATGGCTGAGCAGATCGGCTGGCGTGCGCTGGCGCGCGGGTTCAGGCAGGAGGCGCCGAACTGGGCGCGCACCCTTCCGCAATTGCCGCGCCTGCTGCATCAGGCGCTGAACCGCGACAAGCCCACTGAGCTGGCGCCTCTGCTCGGGGAACTGGCCGCCGCCCAACGCCGGCAAAACCGCCTGCTCGGCCTGATTGCCGTGCTGCTGGTGGTGATGCTGATCTGCCAGTACCTGTACAGATAAAACTCAGGGTAGCAGTTGATGCATCAGGTCGGAATCAGCGCTACAGGCCTCTGCTCAGCATCTAACTGTATAAGCGACGAAGAACGGGCCGACTCGTACAACAATGACCTACAGCAGTTCAAAGAGGTGAACGCCAGGCGCAGGTTAAATTTGTTCTAACAGTCCACCGTCATTCCGGCGCAAGCCGGAATCCAGTTCGTTTGTCTGATCAAGAAGTTAAAAGAACAGTTTGATAAACAAACCGGATTCCGGGTCAATCCCCGAATGAGCGCGAAGCCTGGCCTCGGGCCACGGTATTTCAATGATCAGCTTGAGCCCGAATAAACCCCAACAACGAGCTATCTCAGCGCTTCAGGCGGTTCACGGTCGCCCTGCTGGCATCACTCCTTGATGGCCTCGACGGCGATGCTCAGGGTGACCTCGTCGCTGACATCCGGCACGTACTTGGCCATGTTGAAGTCCGAGCGTTTGATTTTGGCGAACGCATCGGCACCGATCGCGTCCTTCTTGACGAAGGGGTTCGGCTTCGCACTAAAGGAGGTCACGGTCAGCGTTACCGGCCTGGTCACGCCCTTGATCGTCAGATTGCCTTCGACGGCGACCGGTTTCCCGCCATCGAACCTGACCTTGCTCGACTTGAAGCTGATGTTCGGGTGCTTGGCCGTGTCAAAAAAGTCTTCGCCCTGAATGATCTGGTTGAACAGCGCAAGGCCGGTGTTGACCGACGTGGCGTCAATCGTCACCTCCACCGATCCGCTCTGCGCGGCACGGTCGAGGACGATCTTGCCGCTGCTCTTGTCAAAGCGGTGCATCTGTTTGGTGTAGCCGTAATGGCTGTATTCGAAGCGCGGCGCGGTATGGTTTGGATCGATCACATAGGTTTCGGGAGCGGCGAGCGCGGCGGCGGAAAATGCGCATAGGCTGGAGACGGCAACAACGAAAGCGAGCTTTTTCATGGATCTTTCTCCTGATTGAAAAGTGCAACGTTTACTTTGCGGCGGCGGTAGCCACCAGACGGTACCTGACCTGGACCTCGTTGGCAACGGTGCCGAAGTCGGCCCACATGCCTTCGCCGATCGCATAGTCGGCACGCTTGAGAACCAGGCTGCCTTCGAGGGTGGCGCTGTTGCCTTCCTGGCGTAGCGTGACGGGGGCTGTCAGGTCCTGGGTCCTGCCCTTGATCGTCATCCTGCCGGCAACCTCGAAACGGTTGTCACCCAAGGGCTTGACCGAGGTCAAGACGAACTTCGCGACAGGGAAGACTTTGGTATTGAACCAGGCCTTGCCGGCCAACTCGTCGTTGGCGTCCTTCGAGCCGGCATCGATGCTGACCAGGTCGATTTCCAGTTCGGCGGAGGCCGCCGCGGGCTTGGCCGGGTCGAAGGCGAGCCTGCCGCGAAAGCTCCTGAACCGGCCTTCGACCGGCACGCTCATCTGCTTCGAGACGAAGGTCAGCGCGCTCTTTTCGGTTTGCACCTGATTGAACTCGATGGCGTTCGCGGTCGTTGTTGCGCTGACCAGCACGCCAAGCAGCAATGCAGAAAAAGCGTAGTTCATCGGGTATCTCCGTGACTTGGTTTATTGCCGAGAAAGGGCACCATGCGCGCCAGCACCTCGTCGCGGTCAATGAAATGGTGCTTGAGCGCGGCACCAAGGTGGGCGACGACCAGGGCCGCCATGCCGTAGTTGAGCAAGGTGTGCACCTGCTGTAGCCGTTCTCCAAGTTCGTCATTCCTGACCAGCAGATCCGGTAGCGGCAGGACGCCAAAATAGACGGTCTGAAAGCCCATGGCCGAACTCATCAGCCAGCCGGTGATCGGAATGACGACCATCAGCAGGTAGAGCAGCACGTGCGTCGCCGCGGCCACCTTGCGCTGCCAGGCGGGAATGGTGTCGGGCAGTTCGGGTGGGCGGTGCGACAGGCGCCAGACAAGGCGCACCAGCACGCAAAGAAAGATCGTTACCCCGGCCCACTTGTGCCACGAGTAGAACTTGAGTTTCTGCGGTGACAGCGGCAAATCGGACATGTACAAACCAAGCGAAAAGCTGCCGAGAATGGCGATCGCGATCAGCCAGTGCAGGCCGATGGCGACACCGCCGTAGCGTGTGCCGGGATCCGGGGCAGAGGAAGGCGTGGGACTCATGGTGTTCATGGGGGGCTTCGGTCTCAGGGCAGGCGAGGTCTTCTTTTCACTTTATGTGGAGGATAGAAAGATCGGCAAGCAGAGAGGAAATGACAGGAGTTGCAAAGGCAAGGCACCAAGTATCCTCGACCGTTTCACCACCGGTCAAGACTGATTTTGTAACGATAAACTGCCTGGCGAGGCAGTATTCCCCCCTCGCACCGCGCTGCAAGTCTGGATGCATCGCGCCGCGCAAGCTGGAGTAGCCTTCGGACCATGCGCCAGTGCTTGCCGAACTCGATTCGTTCCAGGGAGGCGGTTGACTTGCAGTGCTGGTGCCAGCCCGGCGTTCAAGCGTTATGCCCAGGCAGGTGATCTGCTTCGCAACTGCGGCCCCCTCCCTGGCACTCACCCAACTGCGCCGAGGGAGGGCCGGCCAGGGCTAGCGAATCGAGCCGATGCGCCACCGCCGTCTTGTCGCGGTCGCCACGACCAGTAGCCCCATGCCAAGCATCGCATACGTCTGCGGTTCCGGAACAGCCGCCAAGGTGAAGCCGCTACCGTCCCACTCGCCGACGTAGCCAGCCGGGAGCCCGACGAGGTCGAACGTGACCAGTCCCAAGCCGTACACGCCCCCACTGGTCGTCACGTAGTCGGCGAACGAGAAGCGCCGACCGGGCTCGGGTAACAGGCCGCCGAGGAACGAAAAGCGCACCGTCGCCCCTTGCTTGAAGTTCAGGGTGCCGGTCACGTCGAGGTGGTCGCTGGCCGTGGGGGAGAGTTCCAGTTCGAGGACGCCGTCGATCACCATCGAGCCCAACACGGTTAGGGTGCCAGGCGAGGTGCCAGGATTGACAGTGGCATTGGCGCCTACCGTGAGCAGGATGGTCGAGACGCGGTCGCGGCCCTTGAGGATGCCCTCTTCGATCTCGACGGTCTGGGCTTGCAGCAATCCGTTGACGATGGTGACCGCGTTGGCGCCGGTCTGACGATAGCGCACGAGTTGCAGCATCGCACCGCCTTCGTCGACTTGTACCGTGCCGGTGTTGGTAACGACGCCACCGGAGAAGCTACCCGCTGCTCCCCCTATGACCCCGTCGCCGGTAAAGACGAGTCGGCCATGGTTGGCAACGGATCCTTGATTCTCGAAGTACCCACCGGAGACCTGCACCAGGCCGTGGTTCGTGAATTCGGCACTGCTGGAGTTGGCGATGTGGCCGCGCAGCCGAAGGTGGACGTCGTCGTTCACATTTCCCGAATTACCGTTCCAGAGATGGCCGTTGTTGAGCAGCTCACCTTGCACCTCCAGGATCGAGCGGTTGTCGAGGACGCCGTCGTTCTGGAAACTGCCCTCCACCCTGATCGTGCCCCGACCGGGGTCTGCTAGCGAAACGGCGTCGTTGATGCCGTTCCTCAGCGTGCCGCTGTTGATGAACTCCGAGTTGCCGAGGCCTGTCGCTTCGAGCACATCCAGGACACCCTGGTTGTCGAGCGTGCCGCTGTTGATGAAACGGCCGCGACTTTCCATGCGCTCATAGTTGAGGAAGCTTCCGCCTAAGTGTTCCACTTTGCCCGCGTTGACGAGCGTGCCGCCCGTGGCATGCGCCGTCCCATTGGTAAAGTTGCCTTCGTTGCTGAAGGTCGCGTCCAGGCCAACCGTGAAGGTGCCGGTGTTGTCAAACTTCGCACCAACAGTGTTATTCACCTTGCCGTTCGCGGCCAGGTCAAGCGTACCCCGATTGAAAAAGCCTGGATCGCGGGAAAACGGCAGGTTTGGGTCTATGGGCGAGGGGTCGCCGGCGAAAGAGGCCATGTTGTCAATCGTGGCGGCACCGGTGATCAAACCACCGGCTTCGTTCACCAGACGACCGGAGTTGGCGATCTGGCTGGCAGGGAGCATGTTGAGGCTGCCCCGGTTGGTAAGCTCGGTAAGGTGCGACGCTTCTTCGATGAGAATGCTGCCGCCGTTGTCGAGAATGCCACGATTGTTGAGTTTGTCGCGAATCCGGATGGTGCCGCCGTTGAACACTACCCGGTTGTTGTAGGCGTCGTCGTCTTTCTCGATTTCGATCGTGCCGTCGTTGACGAACGGTGCGATCTGGTAGCGGACGATGGCGCCGGTAACCTTGACCTCGAACTGGTCGATGGTGATATTGGTGGGCGCTGCGGCCGTCCACACTCGGATTTGCGCGCCAAGCCCGACCGGTATCATTGACGGTGCGGGATCGGTGACGAAGGGACCGCGTTCGGCCTTCTTGACCAGATGGAGGAAAGAATTGGCCGAGCCGGTCTTCGTCTCGAAATCGAAGTTGGCGTCAAAGTTCTGGGTGCCAGCGGAATCGGAGCGGGTGACGAATTGCCATGTCCCGCCGGAACTTGGCTGGGCGGGGAAACTGACCTGGTTGCCCTTTTGGCCAGCGGCCAGCCCGGAATTCGACGGACCGTAGAAATAGATTTCGGTGTCGAAGAATCCGCCCTGGCTCAGCGCACTACCGGGAGCGAGGATGGAGATGGTATCGAGGGTGACTTCGCCGAGCAGTTCGGGCTGATACGCGGTCGGCGTTACGAAGTACGTGAAGAGCGGGCCGATCCCGTCAAAGGTCTGGGTGGCACTGCCGCCATTACGCTTGAACTCCCAAGTGAATTCCTTGGCTTCGGAGGCGCATGCCAAGCAAAGGGCGAAGGCTGCGATGGCCAGTCGGCAGTGCGTGCGGCGGCGAGATAGTATCGAAGGAAGCATGGCTGGAAAGGATAGGAATTTCAACTGCACTTTTTTAAGTATCCTTAGCCGCTTCACCAATGTCAATGATGCCGAATTTGCCATCAATCCCATGAGGAAATACCTATTCCGCCTCACCCTTGCGCGTAAGAGAGCGCGAAAAGCGGGTCCGAATAGCGGGTCAGAGTCATTTGACATTTTCTGGCTCACTAAGGTGATTCGTTATTGCCCTGGAATAAGAAATGTCTCTGGCCCCATTGGTGCCCTGACACAGGGGGCCAATGGCAGAATTGGTACATTCGGACTATTGAGCGTTCGCGTCTAACCGTGGTAGGGTTGTTCTCGGTCTCGTGGTCTTTTTATGCATTGAGCCTCCCTAACTTAGCGAAAAAACATCTGAAAATTGAATTGACACCGTTGCGTCAAATGCTGATCGAGTTTTTCCAATTGCCATTCGGCCTATTGAAACTACTTCATTGTTGAACAGGTTTGGTGGGCATCAAAAGCGTAGTATCTAACCATTGGAGAGTTCCATGAAATCAATTCGAACGATCGCTGCAGCCTACGCTCTTGCCGTTGCCGGTGCAGTTCTCGCCGCACCTGCGCCAGTGCTGTCCAATTTTTCCTTGGATTCGGAGGGCTGGATAACGGTGGACCTGTTCGGGTTGACCGGTCCGGGCACCGTAACTTGGGATACGGCCGGTTTCATCGCCTCCTACGACACCCACAAGTGGAACGCGTTTTCTGCGCCGGCCAAGTTTCTCGGCGACAAAGGGGGTTTCCTGGGCGGCACACTGAGTCTGAAGCTTTCCGACAGCATGAGCGACGCTCAGCCAAACTGGCCTGTCGTGGTCATCACCGATGGCGCGATCAAATTGGCGTCGTGGCCTTTTGCCAGTCCGGGCAGCGACTTCACGGACTTTTCCTTTGCCCTGGATGCTGGAAGTTGGGTGAAAGTGGACTCGACCCATCCGTCTGCGTCCGAGTTTGCGAAAGTCCTTGGTGGACTGACAGGGGTCTTCGTCAATGCTGATTTCAAGACCAGTGGCAACGACTACGCGAGGCTCGACGATGTCGTGCTGACCGCTCCCGTTCCAGAGCCTGAGACCTATGCGCTCTTCCTTGCGGGTCTCGGTGTACTGGGTGTTTCCTTGGGTCGCCGTCGGCGCGGCGCCTGAATTTGCGGAGTGGCGCTTCTGACCCCGCTACGGGGGCTCTCTGGCTTCACTTGGCCTGTGCGGCATTATCAGGTTGGTCTGCGCTGATCCGCTCAAAGGGTCGGTATGTTCGTCAAGATCGGCGGTATATCCAGCGGGTTAAGGTCGTCCGTGAAATGAGTTGTCCGTCCGCCTTTCTTGCACCGGGAAGCGGCATCCGGGTATTCGGAAGTTCCACAATGGCACTCATGCCACAAGGGCACCTATGGCACTCGCTGAGCTTGATTTCGCAAGCAGCCATTGTGGCTTTGCCGTGCGTCCGCTGCTCGGCTTCGACCCACAAGTACTACGCAACCCCTTTAGCCGGATTCCCTTTCGGGGTATCTTGAAAGAGTTCAACTTCTTTTAGATACACTCACTACCCAATCCCCCCGCAACGCGAAGCCATTCGCTATCTCGACGTCCCCCTGCTGGTTTGGCGGATCCCGGTTCGCGAGGATCACCCGGAAATTCCCGGCAAGTGGCAGAACCGTCTGCGCTATCTGCTGGTTGATGAGTATCAGAACACCAACGCTTGCCAGAACAAGCTGCTCAGACGGCTGCCGCGCGATTACCCGAACCTCAAGCTGATCAAGCTCAAACAGAACTAACGCTCGACGGTGCGCATCATGAAGGCGGCCAATGCACTGATTGGCGGGTCTGGGTCTTCTGGGCTTCATTGCTCGTTGCCGCAAGCAGAAGTAAGGTTCTGCTTTCATCGTTTAATCAGACGGGGACTTCAGTTCCCGTTTTTCATTTCTGGCGAATGGCCGCAGCCAGTCTGTTACGGTCAGAGCTGTAGGAAAATCCGTAGGCCAGTTTCAATTTGAACCGGAGTTTCCATCTTGCAATCAGTGTCAGATCAAGTTCCGGCTGCTATATCCAGGGCGACTGGTGCGCCAGATTACTCGCCCGCGTAGTCCGAAGCCTTGCGGGTGCGCAGTTCTTGTGCCTTGGCCGCAAGCAATTCAGCGTGCTTCTTCAGGGCCGGGGCGATGATGGCGGCGTCGAGTACTTTCAGCAAGGTCTGGCCATCGGGATATTCCAGCGGATCGAGTACCCAGTTGTACTTGATCCAGAGGTCCTTGAACATCGGGAACGGTTCTTCGCGCTCGGCAATGATGGGCACCAGCGGCACCATATAGTCGGGTACCGTGGCCTGCAGTTCGAGTGGGCTGGAGCGCGGGTTGGTAATGTCGGCGATGATGAAGCGGCTCAGGCCGGCCAGCGTCTTGACGGTTTCGGTCAGGTCGCGCTGTTCCGGCTTGTCGAAATCGAAGATCATCGGCACGTAGCCGCGCTGGCGCAGGCCGTCGCGCAGGGCGTCGAGCACCGCCTTGCGCTCGGCCGTGAAGCGGCCAAGGATGAGCACGCCTTTCTTGCAGACGGTATCGATGACGCCACGAATCTTCGGGTTGGTGAGCAGCAGGTACACGAATTGCGCGACCTCGATGTTGTCCACCGCCACTTCGGCCTGATCGCCGGGGGTGACGATCAGGTCGCGGCGCAGGGCGTCATTGTCGTCAATCTGCACATCCCAGGCCGAAACACCATAGACGCGGCAGCCGCAGAGATTCGCCCCGCGCAGGTCGGCGCCGACCAGATTGGCCCGCGAAAGATTGCTGCCCTGCAGCCTCGCATCCTGCAGTCGTGCGCCGGCAAGGTTGGCGCCGGAGAGGTCGGCATCCTGCAGGTCGATCCCGGTCAGGTCGGCGCCGCGCAGATCGGCTTCCATCAGGCGAGCGCCCGAAATGCACGCGCCACGCAGGCTGGCACTTTGCAGTCTGGCACCCTTCAAGGACGTCCATTGGCGGTTCTGCGTGGCAAAGGTGACGCCATCAAGGCGGGCGCCGCGCAGGTCGGCATAGCCAAGGCAGACATCGATAAAAGTCGCCCCGCGCAGGTCGATGGCCGGCGCAGTCAGCGAGCGGATGTAGTCGCCCTTGGTCCACAGCCCTTGTTTGCCGGGTTGTTGCCTGACGAACAGCGCTTGCTTCCGCAGCTTGTATTCACTCCAGGCGGCTAGCGCGGATTCGCGTTGCTCATGGCGAATCGGCGAAGCGAGCAGAGCCTCGAAAGCCTCGAGGTCAGCCGGGTTACCTTGAAAACGATGGGGGTCGGTCAGCGTGGGGAGATCTAGCATGGGTGACTCCTGGTGTAAGGCTGGGTGCGCTGGTGATAGTTTCAATGTCAGCAGATTGTATCGTAGCCCACTGGTATGCCGAATTGCTGGCAGCAGTCAAAATGAACATTCATAATTACATCGTTCTGTACAGATCGAGATTGCCATGAAACAAGCGACATTCACCGAAGTGCGCAAGCACGCCAGGCAGTATTTCGACATCGTTGCGGCAGGCGAAACCGTGCGCGTGTTGCGCAATGGGAAGCCCATTGCCGACATCGTTCCGGTTATGGCCGGGCTTCCTTCATGGAAGCGGCGCAAGGCGCAACCGCTGGTGCTGGATGGCGTCTCCATCACTCGCATGATTCTCGAAGAGCGCGGAGCCGGCTGGTGATCGGGGAGGCTTGATGCTCGTTTTTTTGATACCTCAGCCTTCGTTAAACGCTATGTCGGCGAAGCGGGAACCGGATAAGCGCGCTTTATCCTATCGGCTGTACAATCAGCAGCATATTTACAGAGGTGATAACCATGGGAAATCAACTTGAAATACTCGAAGCCGAAGCACTGAAACTAACAGCCGGTGAGCGCGCAGCTTTCGCCCAGATATTGCTCGCCAGTCTCGACGAAGATGCCGAAATTGAGGAAGCGTGGGCCATCGAAACCGAGCGCAGAATTACTGACATCGAGAGTGGATCGACACAAGTCATTCCGATTGCTGACGCGCTTGCACAAGTCCGTGCAGCACTGAAGTGAAGCTCGTCGTTTCTCCACCGGCGCTCGCCGAATTGCACGACGCAGCAGCGTTTTATACACTTAAGGCCAATATCGATCTTGGTCTGGCGTTTGTGACGGAGTTTGAACGAACGGTCAATCTCGTTCTGGCCAGTCCTCTGCTAGGTGGAGAATTTCGTGGTACTCGCCGGCAATATTACCTCCGTCGGTTTCCCTACAGCATCATCTATCAAGTCACTGTAGAGGAACTTCGAATTCTCGCCGTTGCGCATCACAGACGGCGCCCAGGCTACTGGTCCGGGCGGAAGTAGTGACCCCTTGAAAAGTTGAAAAGCGTGTCAGGATTATCTGATTTTTTCTGGTTCACTAAGCGCGCTTTGTTTACCTCGACAAGCCAAACCCTTTGGTACCGCAGGGTTTACGACGATTTTACTGTTTCATCAGAGTGGCTACAGGGGGATTAGAGCTTAACGCCCAGCAAATCGAGAATGCGCTGCTGATCATCATCGGGCTGGGTCACCTGATCGA
>NZ_JAEUOI010000031.1 GCF_016790145.1 Propionivibrio sp.
GGTACCGTGGGTTCGAATCCCACCCTCTCCGCCAATACAGTGAATTAAGTCCTTGTATATAAAGGACATTTGTATTTATACAAATTGTTGACTATCAATTTAACTATCAATTGATGATCCGGTTGGCAAGTTGTCGCCTTCCGGAAAGCTCCTATTTTCCTGAAATGCTACACCGTCCGTTTTGCTGTGAAAGCAGCCAGTCGGCAAATTCGCGCCACCTTCCGCTACTCGGCCTTATGGAAAGCTTTGCATAAGGCCGATTATGCAAAGTACCCGATTATGGAAAGTAGTCGGTCGGAACGTGTGCCGAGCACTGATTGGCTGTGATAGGCAGGAATTCCGACCTTTACATAATCAGAGTGACTTCAGGAAGTCGATGAGTGCGTCGGGTGCCCGGTAGCGCTGAATCTTGGCCGTTGGTTCGTGAAGCTTGGCCAGGGCACGCTCCTTCATGGTCAGGTCAGCCTCGACGTAATGATGGGTGGTTGCCGGACTCTCGTGTCCGAGCCAAAGCGCAATCACGCTGATGTCGACGCCGGCTTGCAACAGGTGCATCGCAGTCGTATGCCGAATGGTGTGAGGCGAGACGCGCCGCTTCGCCAAGTCAGGGAATGCACCGGTTGCTGACTGGACTGCCAACGCTAATCTCAAGGCGACATTGGTTCGCGTCATGGCCTGGCCATTGCGGTTTGGCAGCAACGTGGATCCCGCCTCGAACTGCGGATTCAAGCGTAACCAGGCGCGCACTTCTTTCACGGTCGAGCGCCACAGCGGAACGCTGCGCAGCTTGCGGCCTTTGCCATGTAGATGCACGCAGGCAGCGCCTGCATCGAGCACAACATCGCCGACCTTGACCGCGGTGATCTCCGAGACGCGAGCCCCGGCGTTGTAAAGCATCAGGAACAACACATGATCCCGCTGTCCAATCCATGTTCCGTCCGGTGTGCCGATCACTGCCAGCATCTCATCGCGGGTCAGGTAGCCAAACATCGGTCGCTCGAAGCGCTTCACCGGGACCCCGAGGGCGCGCTCGATCACCTGCAGCGACGACATGTCCCGGTGGGCGGCGAACTTCAGAAACGACCGCAGTGCCGCCAGACGCGCATTGCGGCTACGCACGGAATTGTGTCGTTGACGTTCCAGATGGTTGAGGAAGGCCATGATCAGATCCGGTGTGATGTCGGCCAGTGCCATCGCGGTTGGAGCCTTACCGAGCCGGGATTCAGCAAATCTGAGGAACAACATGAAAGCATCGCGGTAGGCAGCGATCGTTTGCGGACTCAAGGCTCGGTGCTGCGTCAAATGTTCGGCGAAGTAGGCTTGTACGAGCGCAGCAAACGACGGTGGCGGCTTCGGTATCTTGGTCTTATTCATCATTGCCTCCCGTGAGATCAGCGAAGCGCTCGAACTTGCCGCCGGCCAGCGCCATCAACTCGGGAACCGCCGTCAGATACCAGTAGGTGTAGAAGATCTCGGCGTGGCCAAGATAGGTCGACAGTGCCAGCATCATCTGATCGATATCGGTGACATCGGCATGCCATAGCATCAGGCGCCGAACAACAAAGGTGTGGCGCAGGTCGTGAAGACGTGGTGCATCGTGCGCGCCGCGATTGACCCAGCCGAGGCCGTCACGCAATGCATTGAAGACACGGTGTGCCTGCCGGTCACCGAGCGGTTGTCCGAGTCGCTGGCCACGGCTACCGATGAGGAATGGGGTCTCGTCTGTCGTCAGTACATGCTGTGCGCGTTGCCGCCGGTAGCGCTCCAGCGCCTTGACCGTGGTCGGGTGCATTGGTAATTGCCGGGACTTTGCGAACTTGGTTTGCCGTATGGTCAGTATCCCGTGTTTGAGATCGACATCGGCGTCGCGCAGGTGAAGGGCCTCGGACACCCGCAGTCCGGACGAAGCCATCAGGCCGAATAGCGTCTCGAAGGTCATTGGGCGCAAACTGCCTCGAGGCCCGAGCGTGAGAGCTGCCTCCATCAATTCGACGATCTCGTCTTCGCGGTAAATGTGCGGCGCCACGCGACCGGGTACAGGTCCGAAGATCGACTCGTCCGGGACTTCGGTATCGGGCTCGAACTGCTTCAGGTATCGGGCAAATAGCCGTACCTTCTCCAGGCGACGCGCCCACGTCCCTGGCGTTTCGCGGTTTCCCTTGTCGTGCCGTGCCCAGTCCGCCATCAACTCGACGGTTAGTGCTCCGCGATGATGACGACTGTCCACGTAGCGCGCAAATCCGGACAAGAGCGTGTCCCACGAATGCAACTTGAATCCAAGGCGACGGCGTTCGGCAATAAAGGCATCGATCCTTGCCTGCAAGCTGGTGCGCCGGCTCATGATCCGCTCCCCGGCCAGGGCAACGGCACGGCGGACAGCTTCGGCGTGTCGAGCTTGGCGTAGATCAGCGTCGTGTTCAGCGAACGGTGCCGCAGTACATCAGCGACTTCCTTGAGTGAGCTACCGTTCTCAACCAGTCGGCACGCCAAGGTGTGACGTAGCGCATGCGCGCTGAAATGCTTCAGGCCAATTCGTAGGCCGGCTCGTTTGATCACCTTCTGGATCGCCATCGACGAGATCGGTTGATCGCACCCTCCCTGGCAACGGATGAAGATCGCCGGATTGCTGGTGTGTGGGCGTTCATGTTGCAGATAATCAGCCAGCGCCTGCCCGGTCTCCATCGGCAACGGCAGGATGTCATGACGCAGCGATTTCGTGCCGCGCAGCATCACCGTGCCTACATGCCAGTCGACATCGCTGATCATGAGACGAGCGATTTCTCCGGAACGCAGCCCCATGTCGAGTGCACAGCGGATGATCGCGTAGCTGCGTTTCGGTGACCGCCGAACTGTCGTGAAGGATTTCAACAGGCGGTCAGCCTCGTCCGGTTTGAGCGCTCGTGGCAACGGCGCCAGTTTCCAGTGAACGGGGTTCGTGATGACTGCGGTCAGTCCGCCAACCTGATCGCCGCAGGTGGTCCGGTAACGGAAGTAGCTACGCAACGCCGATGCCAACTGTGATGCATTGGATGGCGTTTGACGCGCGTCCAGTTGGTCGGCAAGGAACTGGCGAATGTCCTCAGGGCGCAGCTTGGCAAAATCGATTGGACGTTCAGCGAACTTCCGTTGCAGCAAGCGTCCTACGATCGAAGCACGCTGACGGCGAGTGCCCGGCGACAACCCTCGTACTTCACGCAGGTGCTCGTCGTAGCTGCGCAGTTCCTCGGCGACATCAACAGAAAATGCCGCCGATGGCTGCGCATTTCGCGCAGTACGGTGCAAAAAAGTTTGGTTCATAACGGTCTCCTGAAGTAGAGCAACCACTCCAAGAGACCACTGAAATTATGTCAACCTTCCGGAAAACTCAGACTCTGCCAATCCGCTCCCTGCCTACTATCCGGCCAAAGGCGCGCCGACTACTTTCCATAATCGGGTACTTTGCATAATCGGCCTTATGGAAAGCTTTGCATAAGGCCGAGCAACTGTCGCCCATTCCTGAATCGCGTATGGCAGCTCCCGCTGCATAGCCGAAGTTCAGGCTAAATTTTCCACGACCACTGGGTGTCTGCTGGCTAAAGGCTTACAGCAGACGCTCGATGTTCATGGCCCACCGACAACAGGTCGGCCAATCCGGTCGTTGGGGCTCTGTGCCACCAACGGCAGCAATGGGAAGGTCAGCGGTCGTAGCTCTGGAAGTCGGCTCCTACGTCCGGTTGATATTTCAGGCTACTTCTGGAATCGACCCTGAACTACAGGTTAATCTCTTGAAAAGCGGACATGCAACGTAGAATTCACCTGGGCTGCGCGGCATCATCGCGCAGCATTATGCCAATGTTACCAAGTGAGGGTCTTGGTGTTGTCCTTGAAGAGAGCACCGCCAGTAAGTTCTGGTTTCCCCACTTTCATGCCAGGCAACAAGTCGGACTCTTTGACGCCGTATTGCTTCATGCACA
>NZ_JAEUOI010000050.1 GCF_016790145.1 Propionivibrio sp.
GAAACCTTCACTGATGTTAGAGGCACCAGGGGTGGTGCTTGGCAGAGTGGTGGCGCGCCGATTCGTTCTTTAACTGCCCATCGTGCCATTCTGGCTGCGAGAGTTATTTATTGCCATTCAGCCATACTTTTTCACGGTAACTCTCATGATCCTGAAGCTCACCCCCGAACATGAAAGCCGCGCGATGGGCGATGATGTGCATGTGGGAGAGGGTGGACGAGAGGTCGATTAACATTTGGCGGATACACCCCGCGTTCTAACTGGACCCGACCCGGACAGTCCGTCCCCCCGATTGTTCCCTGTGTTGTTTGCAGAGGACGCACGGTAAAGAGGCCTGCGCCGATTTCCGACGCAAGGCGTAACTGACCGGGTTGTCCGCCGTCTCCCACGGTGCAGTTTAACCACAGGAGATACGTCATGGAAACCCTTCACCAACGGGTCGCCGGCATCGACGTGCATCGCATGAAACACGTCGTGACCGTCCTGATCGAGGACGACAGCGGCCAAACCAGCAAACACCAGCGTGAATTCGGCGGCTTCAAGCGCGACCTCAAGGCCTTGGCCACCTGGCTGCGGGAACAGGGTGTCGAACTGGCCATTCCGGAGAGCACGGGCATTTACTGGAAGAGCGTCTACGCTCATCTGGAGCATGCCGGCGTGCCAGCCTGGGTAGTCAATGCCCACCACGTCAAGCACGTGCCCGGCCGCAAGACGGACGTGGCCGACTCGGAGTGGCTGGCCCAATTGGGGCGTTTTGGATTGGTCCGCGGCAGTTTCATTCCGCCCCGCGACTTGCGCGAACTGCGGCTGGTGTCGCGCTACCGCAAAAAACTGGTGGCCCTGCTGGCCGCCGAGAAGAACCGGCTGCACAAGCTACTCGACGATGCCGGCATCAAGCTGGGCGGTCTCGTCGCGGACATCAATGGCAAGGCGGCACAAGCCATTGTCGATGGTTTGATCGACGGCCAGCCGGCGAGCGAGCTAATCAAGCTCTCTGGTCGCTTGCGGGCGCCCAAGGAAGACATCCTCGCCTCCCTCGACGGCGACTTGTCGCCTCGCCACACGATGGTGCTGCGCGAACTGCGCAGCCATATCGGCGAACTGGAAGCCCGTCTGCGCAGACTGGACGCCTACTTGATCGAGGCCATGCAACCTTATGCCTGGGCCTTTGAGCTGCTGCAGACGATTCCCGGGATCGATGTCATGGCGGCGGCCGCCATCCTGATCGAGATCGGCGACGACATGACCCGTTTCGGCAGCGCACCGCGCCTCGCCTCTTGGGCGGCCCTGTGTCCGGGCAATAACGAAAGTGCGGGCAAACGAAAAAGCGGCAAGACGCGCAAGGGCAATACCCTTCTGCGTGCCTTGCTCTGCGAAGCCGCCAATGCAGCCCGATGTACCCTGTCGGTTTTCAAAGCCAAGTATCAGGGACTCGTGGTCCGACGCGGACACAAAAAAACCATTGTGGCCTTGGCCCATAAACTCATTCGTACCATTTACTTCATGCTTACCCGCCGCCAGGCGTATCACGACTCGGGGTTTGATTACGCCGCGGCGAACGTGGCCAAAAATGCTCCACGCTGGCTAAAGGCGTTGAAACGTTTCGGCTATTGGCCCGAAACCGCTGCCGCCTAGCCAGCCTGTTCTTCTCTCTCTCTCTCTCTGCTATCCCGCCAGAACGGCTGGGAGGTTCATCATCGCCCATCGCGCGGGGGCTTTCACGGTAAGTTCCCTTGCGGGACCGGTGTAATTCCTTACGAACAAGCAGCGTAGCGCGCAATGTGATTGTGCGAAACGACTGGACTGCAGCGCTGTGACGCGGCTGCAGAGATCAACTCTGGTGCCGGGGAAAATTTCCCCGAGGGACATTCTTTCAAGGGTGCTCCTTATCGCGCTTGCGCGACGCTTCCTTGCCGATGTGATCGGACAAGGCCAGTAGATTGAACCCAAGGGCTGTGAGCCCAAAGGTTGGTTGCGCTTCCACCAGAAATGCTGGAGCAATCGTCATTGATTCAAATTTCTAAACACCACGCCATTTCACCACCGAACGTTTTATTTGTTGTCGCCCGTGGCTCCCGGGCGACCCGCGCCTTTGCGCACTCGATGTCACCGCCATCGAGACGATATGGAAAATCTACTTATGGAGATTCGATTGATATGGAGAAGCACCAAGGAGTATCAATGCGCGGGTGTGCGGAGCAAGCATTGCTATCCGCTGCACCGCGCGATGTTGCAATGGTTGAGCGCAATGTCCCGGATGAAGCGGGCCCTGCGTTCTTTCTTGAAGTGATAGCAGACAGCGCAGAGGCAACGCCTCACGCCGGATCAAGGAGAATGACATGAAGAAGTCCCTCGCAGCCAAAGTGCTGCCGAAGTCCGTACAGGACGATATTGATCGCCAGATCGAACCCCATTTGAAAGTTCGCGCCTCGGGCGTTGGTTTATGCTCAACCAAGACGGGGAAAGAACGACGTATGCACATTCGCGCCTCTGTGGCGCAACTGTGGGTGCTGGGGTATCGAATTCTGAAACTGGCATCGCTGAGCCCGAAGCACGTTCAGGCTTTGATGACTTACTGGGAGAAGGAGGGCCGATCCGCAGAATTTCTCCATAACCGCTTGTCCGCCTTGCGCACTTTGGCCGGCTGGCTGGGAAAACGGAATGTGGTTCTGGATATGGAGGACTACTTCCCCAGGGAGCGGACGCAGCGCCATGCCGCGACGAGGGTGAATCTGTCGTGGTCGGCCAACGGCGTCGATCCGCTGAAGATGATCGAGTTTGCCAAATCGATCGATGAACGTCTGGCGGTGATGCTCTCCCTGCAGCACTTCTTCGGTTTGCGCGTGAAGGAAAGCATCGAGATTCGCCCAAGCAATGCCTTGATTGACGGGGGTCGGGCCATTGAAGTCTTTGAGGGCACGAAAGGCGGCAAGCCCCGTCAGATTCCGATCCGCAACGAGGCGCAGCGTGAAGCATTCGACTGGGCCTGCCGGGTGGCGACGGAAGGACGGATCAAACGACTGAGGTGGCCGGACTGCACCTGGCTCCAGGCGCAAGGACGTTTTTATGGGTTTATGCGCCGCTTGATGATCACCAAGGATCAGCTCGGTGTGACCCCGCACGGACTGCGGCACGGCAATCTTCAACGCTTGTATCGGGAGGAATCGGGATTCCTGAGCCCGATTGAAGTGGCGGCATCGAGTCAGTACGGAACGGCTGTCGCTATGCCTATTCCCCCGTTGG
>NZ_JAEUOI010000052.1 GCF_016790145.1 Propionivibrio sp.
TGGTGCCCAGGAAGGGACTCGAACCCCCACAGTGTTGCCACCACTAGGACCTGAACCTAGCGCGTCTACCAATTTCGCCACCTGGGCAGTTCCAGAGAAGGGCGAATTCTAAAGGAACACAAGAAAATGTCAATAAAAAAACTGTCCAGGATCAGAAAAAACGACCCCCACTTCGAGCGTGAAGTGGCCAAATACGAACAGCCCATGCCGTCGCGTGAGTATGTCCTGCAGGTTGTTGAAGAGCAGGGCAAGCCGGTCAGCTTCGACGAACTGTGCACTCTGCTCGACATCGATCAAGTGGAACACGAAATGTTCCAGCGCCGTCTCGCCGCCATGGAGCGCGAGGCGCAACTGATGCGCAACCGCAAGGGCTCGTACATTGTTCCCGAGCACGCCAGCCTGATTGCCGGTCGCATTGAAGGGCATGCCGACGGTTACGGTTTCCTCATTCCCGATGACGGTGGCGACGATCTGTTTCTCGATGCCAAGCAAATGTCCAGGGTTCTGCATCGCGATCGTGCGCTGGTGCGGGTCACCGGACTGGATCGCAAGGGGCGGCGCGAAGGCGCCATTGTCGAAGTGCTCGAACGCGCCAACAGCCGGGTCGTTGGTCGGGTCCTGATCGAGCATGGCATTACCGTCGTGGTGCCCGAAAACCGGCGCATCAACCAGGATATTCTCGTCCCGCCGGACAGGAAGACGAAAGTCAAGGCGGGTCAGGTGGTGATGGTCGAGATCATCGAACAGCCCAACCGCCATGCGCAGCCGATCGGGCGGATTGTCGAAGTGCTCGGCAACTATGCCGATCCCGGCATGGAGATCGAAATCGCGCTACGCAAGCATGATTTGCCTTTCGAGTTCTCGCCCAAGGCCGTGGAAGAAACCCGGTCGCTACCGGACAAGGTCAGGAAAACCGAGTGGGCCGGACGCAAGGATATACGCGATTTGCCGCTGGTGACCATCGACGGCGAAACGGCAAGGGACTTTGACGACGCCGTATTTGCCGAGAAAAAAGGGCGCGGCTGGCGTCTGGTGGTGGCGATTGCCGACGTCAGTCACTATGTTCGGCCCGGCATGGCGCTTGATCGTGAGGCGATGGAGCGCGGCAATTCCGTTTATTTCCCGCGCCGTGTGATCCCCATGCTGCCGGAGAAACTCTCTAACGGTCTGTGCTCGTTGAATCCCGATGTCGAGCGTCTGGCCATGGTGTGCGACATGGATATCAACAACAGCGGGGAAATCAAGGGCTACTCGTTTTACCCGGCGGTTTTTCGTTCCCGGGCACGTTTGACCTACAACCAGGTGTGGAGCTGGCTTTCCGCCGAAGTACAGCCTGAGAGCGATATGCAGCGTGCCCTGCAGCCACAGTTGCAGGCGCTGTATGCACTTTTCCATATCCTGCTCAAGGCGCGGCACAAACGCGGTGCGATCGACTTCGAGACGATCGAGACGATGATGCTGTTCAACGATCAGGGAAAAATCGACAACATCGTTCCTGTTCATCGCAACGATGCCCACCGCCTGATCGAAGAGTGCATGCTGGCGGCCAACGTCTGTGCCTCGGCATTCCTGGAAGCCCACCAGCAACCCTGTCTGTACCGTGTGCATGAAGGCCCGACGCCGGAGAAGCTCGAAGGTCTGCGCGACTTCCTCAAGGAGTTCGGCCTGGGCCTTCCAGGGGGAGCGGATCCGACGGCCAAGGACTACGGCGTGCTGCTTGAAAAGATCAAGCCGCGCCCTGATGCCCAACTCCTGCAGACGGTGATGCTGCGCTCACTGCGGCAGGCCATGTACAGCCCCGACAATGTCGGCCACTTCGGCCTGTCCTACGAACACTACACGCACTTCACTTCGCCGATCCGGCGTTATCCCGATCTGCTGGTGCATCGTTCGATCAAGGCGGTGCTCGACGGAACGCGCTATGCGCCCGGCAAGTGGGACGAAATCGGCTTGCACTGTTCGCTGACCGAGCGGCGGGCCGACGAAGCCACACGCGACGTCAACAACTGGCTCAAGTGTTATTACATGCGAGATCGTATCGGCGAGGAATTTGCCGGAACGATTGCTGCCGTGGTGCCTTTTGGCGTCTTCGTCGCCCTCGATTCGGTCTATGTCGAAGGACTTGTGCATGTCTCCGAGCTCGGTGAAGATTACTTCAAATACGACAATGTCAAGCACCTGATGTTCGGTGAGCGTAGTGGCCAGCGCTATCGTCTCGGTGACCGACTGCAGGTCAAACTGGTGCGTGCCGATCTGGAAACCGGACGCATCGACTTTGTTCTGGCGACGCCCGCAGCGACGACACCCATGCCGACGCCGAATCGTGCTGCAAAACCATTGGCCAAATCCGCCCTGGAGTCCACATCCCCGGCGCTCGATAAAAAATCGGCAGTGACGAAAAAAAACCGCTAGAAATTGCAGGTCGGGTCAGACTGACGCCAACCGTACCTGCGTGCTCCCCGGCGCCTATCGATAACGCATGCGAGAATCATTCATGTCACAGACCAGCTTCATCCACGGCTTTCACGCCATCATCGCCAAACTGCGTTATCAACCCGATGCCATTCTTGAAATATTCATCGACGCCGAACGTCATGATGCCCGGGTGCGTGATCTGATGCGCCATGCCGAACTGCACGCGGTCAGGGTCGTTCCGGTCGATGCAAAACGCCTTGAAGGCATGGCCGGTGGCGGCGCACGGCATCAGGGCGCGGTGGCCAGGGTTTCCGGCGAGTCGCGTCATGTCACCCTCGATGACGTACTGGACACCCTCGAAGAACCCGCCTTCCTTCTGGTGCTCGACGGTATTCAGGATCCGCACAACCTCGGTGCCTGCCTGCGCGTCGCCGATGCCGTTGGTGCGCACGCCGTGATCGCCCCGAAGGACCGGGCCGTCGGGCTGACGCAAACAGCCATCAAGGTCGCCAGCGGCGCGGCGGAGAGCGTGCCCTACATTACCGTGACCAATCTGGCGCGCACGCTGCGTGAACTGAAAGAACGTGAAATCTTCTTGATCGGCACCGATGCCGAAGCCAGACAGGATCTGTACACGGCGCAGTGGCCGCTGGCCACCGCCTGGGTGCTTGGCGCCGAGGGGGATGGCCTGCGCCGACTGACGCGTGAAACCTGCGATCAACTGGTCAACATTCCGATGCTCGGCTCGGTGCAAAGTCTGAATGTCTCGGTCGCTACCGGTGTCTGCCTGTATGAGGCGAGGCGGCGGCGCGGGAACTGAACAGCCCTGGTGGCCGGTGTTCGCATCAATGCGTAAAATCCATGAACCGTCAGGACCCAGCCTGACCAAGGAGGAATTTCATGCCTGAGCTCGAGCGGCCGCAGCGTCGCCGCCGCAACCTGGCGCTGGCCCTTGTTGTGTCTGCCTTCGTCATTTCATTCTTCCAGCGTTTCGCGCCGGCAGGCATTGCCCAGGATCTGGCGTCGGCCTTTGGCACCACGGCCTCCTCGCTCGGCGTCCTGGCGGCAACCTATTTCTACGTCTACACCGTGATGCAGGTGCCAACCGGTATCTTTGTCGACACCTTCGGACCGCGTCGCATTCTCCTCTTTGGCGGTATCGTCGGCTCCGCGGGCAGCCTTTTGTTCGGCATGGCGTCGACGCTGGAGATGGCGCTGGTCGGGCGTACCCTGATCGGCCTGGGCGTTTCGGTCACCTTTATTTCCATGCTCAAGTTCATCGCCGTCTGGTTTGATGAGAGCCGCTTTGCCAGCATGGTCGGTCTGAGTATGCTGGTCGGTAATCTGGGCTCGGTATTGGCCGGATTTCCGCTCTCGTGGCTGGCGCAGGCGGCCGGGTGGCGCAGTGTGTTTATCGCTGTGTCGGGTATTTCCCTGCTGCTCGGAATCGCCTGCTGGGTACTGGTGCGTGATCATCCGCACAGTCCGGCTGGTAGCGTGATCAGGAAGCCGCACTTTGATCGTACGGTGGTCTTCAGCGGCCTGCTCCAGGTCGTCAGAAACCACGCCACCTGGCCAGCGGCATGGATCAACTTTGGCGTCAGCGGCAGTTTTTTTACCTTCGGCGGTCTGTGGGCGACGCCCTTCCTGATTCAGGCGCACGGGATGTCGCGTGATGTTGCCGCCAGTCATGTCAGTTTGTATTTCGCCGGGTTTGCGCTGGGTTGCGTCGGCATCGGTGCCATTTCGGATCGCCTTGGTCAGCGCAAGCCGGTACTGATCATCGGTACCCACCTTTACGCAGTGACCTGGCTGGTCTGGCTCTCCGGGGTGGCGCTGCCGCTTGAGGCGAGCTACGCCTTGTTTGCCTTGATGGGGATTCTTACCGCCAGCTTCACCTTGACCTGGTCGTGCGCCAAGGAAGTCAATCCGCCCCTGCTTTCCGGCATGTCGACGAGTGTCACGAACATGGGCGGCTTCCTCGCCGGAGCGATATTGCAACCCCTGTTCGGCTGGGTGATGGACCTGCATTGGGCAGGCGGCGTGAGCAACAGCGGCGCACGACTTTATACTGCCGGGGATTATCATGCCGGATTGCTGCTGCTGACGATGACGGCGAGCATTGGGGCCATTGCATCGTGGCGTATTCGCGAAACGAATTGCCGCAATATATGGAAGCCAACAGTAGAGGCTGAGAGTCTGAAACAGGCTTGACACCCAGCGCTGAGGCATAAATGGGCAATGGTTTGGCCAGGATAACCCTTGCAGACAAGCGATTGTTTCTACGTTTTTGATGTCTGTGCGCATCTCTGCGTCTCTGCGCTCCTGGTGACGAAAGCGCGTGTAGCCAGGTTTTTTTGCTTGAACGTTCGTGATCTTTTATTGCCTTACGTGGTCAATAAAGCCTCAAGCAGAACTGTGTTGCGAATCCGGGATTTTGAGAATCGCCTGTGCTGCGCTGTGATCCGCTGCCCAATCCGCTTCCAGGGTACCCGCTGCACGCGCTACCGAATGTTTCGTCAATGAAAGAAAGCAATGAAGGTCGAGAATAACCGGGCTGCCTTCTGGTCTGAACTGCGTACCCGGTTCAAGGCCCAGATGCCGACCCGCGAATCTCTGGAGAGCCACCGCTGGTTGCGGCCGATTGCTCACCGCGTCACCGAGCCAGAACTCTGGCACATGAAAACGGAGCCGCTCGCCCGCGGGGTGGCAATCGGTTTGTTCTGGGCCTTTGTCAGCCCGATCGCGCAGATCATCATCGCTGCCGCCCATTGCGTCTGGTGGCGAGGCAACATCCCGGTGGCTGTCGCCGTCACCTTGATCACCAACCCGCTGACCATTGGTGCCTGGCTCTATCTCGCCTATAAAGTGGGTTCGCTGTTTGTTTCCGGGCCTGACACGACGAGTGCCGTAGTGCCCGCAAGTGGGGTTTTCGGCATGCTTCAGTCTTTCGGCTGGCCGACGGTGCTGGGCATGGCCATTTTTGCGATCGGGGGTTCACTTCTCGGTTACCTGCTGGTGCGCACCGGTTCGCGCCTCTGGTTTCACTGGCGTGTCGCGCGACGCGCCAGACGCCGCTCGCGCGCAGAAGGATAGGAAATTCAACCTGGAACAATCGCTCGTTCACCGCAACGGCACAGGAAAATTTCTTAAAGCAAATGCGGACTTCGTGCCTTTACGCATCGCGCCGAGCTTCAAGTATCCCCGCCCGGGTATCCTGCCCGCGTCAGATAGGTCCGGCTTGTATTACGGGAAAAGGTCGGAAACGAGCTCGATGCCCGATAGAAACAGGTCTCCTACCAGCGCACCCGCGTGCGGAGCGCTCTGCTGCCGGCGTTGCTTTTCGATCGCCAGTATGCTGTCGGCCAGTGTTTCCGGGTCGAGTCGGGTGCGTTTTGATTCCTTCTGCTGGTAGTCAGCGAGTGCTTTCTCGACTGCCTCCGGGTCAAGGATCGAGATCGGTGAACCGCAGTTATTACAGGACGCTTGCGTACGGATGTCGATCGGTGCGCCGCAGCCAGTGCAATGGAAGGTGCCGATGCGTGCAGCCAGTGCAGTAATCTCTGCTGGCGCAAGCTGGCGAACAAAACCCTTTTCGATCATGAACTGCGCGAAGGACGTGAATCGTCCGTGATTCTGCAGGCAACGGTGATAGGTGAAACGACCGCTGCGCACCACATCGAGCCCGGCAAACAGCTTGTCCCTGCAGCGCGGACAACGCAAGATGGCCGGGTGCGGCTGGCGCGGGTCGCTACGGTGCGCGTGGATCAGCTTGAACAGATCGATGATGCCACCCGGATTGATCTGCACGCTTTCATACTGATCGAACCAGATGCCCTGGCAGGGGAAGCAAAGATCAAGTACTAGCGTGCCGAAAATTCGATGCGGCAGCTCCAGCCGCGTCATCGGCTGGGTGCACGATGGGCAGGGTGATGGGGTAGTTTTGGTTGGAAGAGTCATGGGAAGATCATCGTCAAGTACATCGACCGATTTTACTGGGATGCGTCCCTTGTTACCGGTGTTTTAACTGGCTGAGTTCCAAGCGGATACACCATGGATAGGGCTTATTCAGTGCATTTTATGGCACATCGCCATTTGACAGGCATAGTTGAGTGATTCCGGTCCGCTTGCAGTTTGT
>NZ_JAEUOI010000094.1 GCF_016790145.1 Propionivibrio sp.
TCACTGTGAGGCCGAGCTTCGCCGAGTTTGCGAGAAATGTGGCGAGCAGTTTCCTGTTCGGGCCAATGAGCGGATGTGCGATGTCTGCTCGTAGACGCCCAACCCATCGGTCCACCTGACGCTGCGCGATAAGGCTGCACAGCGTCGGTGACCTGAAACGTTCGACTCCGCTTTCACGTGGAAGCGCCGGGTGTGGTTGTGCATACAATAAACCTTGACGTACCACTTCTTTGTACATACACTCTAGTCCATGAAAGTCGACTTTGACTCGATCAAGAACGAGAGGAACATCAAAGAGCGCCAGCTCTCGTTCGAGCGTGTGGCATTAGTCGATTTCAATACTGCGCTGGTGTTTCCTGACACCCGAAAAGCATATGGCGAAACCCGTTACATCGCGCTGTGCTACCTCGACCACCGGCTACATGTGCTGTGCTTTACCGAGACTGAGAAGGGCATTCGGGTAATCAGCTTCAGTAAGGCAAATACGTGAGAGGCAAATAGATATGACAAACCGCAAACCCTTGATTGATTCGGACGGCGAGGTCCGCGAACTGACGGCCGAAGATATGGTGAAGTTCAAGCCGACCGCTGAGGTATTGCCACTGTCGCTTAGGAAGAAACTAGCCGTTCGTGGCCCTCAGAAAACACCGACCAAAGAGCGCATAACCATTAGGTTGTCGCGAGAAGTGGTAGAGCAATTCCGCGAAAGTGGCGAGGGCTGGCAAACCCGTGTGGACGCAGCCTTGCGCGAGTGGCTCAAGAATCATTCCCCGGCGTAAGGAGCTAAAAGGGCCAGCTTCGCATTCTTTCTTTTGAGAAATGCTGTGCGATGCTGAACCCCATTTGTCTCATTTATCTCAGGCGGCCACTCGCCGTTCCCAGGGCTTGTGCGTACCAAATTCAGCGCAGCCTCCATTGCAATATTCAGGCCGCAGCGTGATGCCCTGGTTCAAGGACAAACAATATGGGACATGGTTCTTCTAGTGAGTGGTGTGTAATGGAATGCGCCCAAGGTCAGGGTAACGCTTCTTGGAGCTCGTAACTTTGGCACCAGCCGTACACGACGCCTTCATCTCCTACAGTCAATCCGCCGACGCTCGGTTGGCGTCTGCGCTCGAACGCGGGCTTGAGAGTCTGGCCAAGCCGCTTTTCCGCCTGCGCGCGATCGATGTGTTTCGCGACAAGACCGGCCTGTCCGCCAGTCCCGGCTTGTGGAGCGGCATCGCGGCGCACCTCGAAGCCAGTTGCTGGCTGATCTTCCTGGCCTCTCCGAAGGCTGCGACTTCGCCTTGGTGCACGAAGGAATTGCTGTGGTGGCTCGACCGCCATGGCACCGAGGGACTGCTGATCGTGCTGACCGACGGTGCATTGGTACGCGACGCCGACGTGAGCGACTTCGACTGGGGCCGGACCGACGCGCTGCCCGATGCCGCGCGCGGGCGATTCGCCGAGGAGCCGCTGTACGTCGACCTTCGCTGGGCGGGCGACGAAGCATATCTCGGCCATCGCGATCCGCGCTTGCGCCCCGCCTTGCTCGATCTGGCTGCGCCGATCCGCGGTGTGCCCAAGGACATTCTCGATGGCGAGGACGTGCGTCAACTGCGGCGTACCCGACGCATTGCGATCGCCGCAGTGGCCGGCATCGTCACCGCTGCGGCACTGGCCGTCTGGCAGGCTGTCGAGGCCACCCGCCAGCGCGATGAAGCGATCCGCCTGCGCGAGCAGGCGCTGTCACGCCAATTGGCCGCGCAGTCGGCGTCGCTGCTGGTACGCGATCCGGTGCTCGCCCTGCAGCTTGCGGCCGATTCGCGGGCCATCGCGCCGACCAGCGAAAGCAGCAGCGCGCTGCTCGGCGCCGTCACGGCGTTGCCGCTGACGCGCATGCATCAGCACGGGTCGGCCTGGTGGGCGCTGGCGCTGCGTCCCGGCCAGGACGAACTGCTGCTGTCGGACATGCGCGGCGCGGTGTTCCAGGGCCGACTCGACCAGGCGGCGCTACAGACCGTCGTGCCGCCTGCCGCAGGTTTGGCGCTTTTTCGTGGTGTCGATGCCTTTGCCTTCGCACCGGATGGCCAAGGCTGGGCGCATGCCGGCTCGAGTGGCTAGATCACGCTGCGCCTGGGCAGCGAGGTCAGCCGCATCGACAGCGGTGACAAGGTGGGCGAGATGAACCCGTCGCTGCGCGTGCTCGGGCTTGCGTTCAGCCCGGACGGGCGATGGCTCGCATCGGCCTCGACCAGCGGGCGGCTCATGCTGCACGACATCGGCAGCGGCTCCGCGCGCGTACTGGCCTCGGCGGCGACTGAGCTCGCCACGCTCGTGTTCAGCCCGGACGGCCGCTGGCTGGTGGCCGGTGGCGATGGCGGCTACCTGCAGGCCTTTGCCGTCGAGGCGAACGCCAGTCCGCCTCTCCTGTCTGGCAGTGCCCGGAGCACGGTGCACACGCTCGCCTTCGACCGCGACGGCCGCCGGCTGTTTGCGGCTTCGCGGGCCGGCCGCATCGAAGTCTTCGATACCGCGAGCGGTAGGCGCACCGGTGTGGTCGATGCGCTGGAGTACGGAGCCCTGGAGCGCATGGCCGTTGCGCCCGATGGGCAGTACCTGGTGACAGGCCACTCCACCGGTGCGCTCGTACTGTGGTACCGGTCGTCCGACGACGCTGAATGGCTCCACCGCACGCTGCTGCGCCACGCGGCGGCGGTGCGCGGCCTCGCCTTCGCCGCCGACGGGCGGCGCGTGATCAGTGCCGGCGCGGACGGTCGACTGTTCGTCACCTTGCCGGTCGATAGGGGTCGCTGGGCAAGGCGCCTCGGTCCCGGCCCGGCCTTCAAGGAGAGCGACGAGACCGCCAGCCCCGACGGCCGGTGGATCGCCCGCTCCAGCGGGCTCGGCAGCCCGGAGACCGCTTTCCAGGTCGACCTGGGCGGACTGTCGCTGACGCAGACGGCGCGACTGACGGTGCTCAGGGCGTCCGACCGAATGCCAGTGGCCGACAAGGCCGAGCTGCCCGTGGAGCCGGGCGAGAAGTCTTTAGGAGCGCCGGTCTTCTCGGCCGACTCGTCGACGATTGCGATGCAGGTCGCCACGCGTGCCGTACTCTGGGATCTGGCGGCCATGCTGCCCGTCGACGCAGGGCTGCCGCTGCCGCCGGGCACGCGTCTGGTGGGAGCCGAGGCTCAAGGTGCGGGCTGGCTGGCCAGCGCCGGTCCCTCGGCAACCGAGCACTACGCGTTCGATGCCAACCCTGCGACCTGGAGTGCGCTCGCCTGCAAACTGGCAGGCGGCCCGATGACCGTAACGCAATGGAAGCGCTATCTTGGCGACCAGCGTGAGTTCGCGCCCGCTTGTCGTTGATGCTGCCGACATTGGCCCTGGCTTTAACCCCTTTAATATTTTTCGCGTGACTCCGCTGTTGAGTGGCAGCGGAACTGGTGGGCAACGTTGCGCAATGGGACGTCTCCGCCAATTCTGCACCGTACATCAAGTTCGATCAGTACATCGCCTGGCAGGCGAAAGCCTGGTCTCTACCTTATCCAATCACTTGCGCCCTACGCTAGTTTTTGATCACGCACTAATGTCGTGCGTCGTTTGAGGATTGGCACCACTATGGACACATCCCGCAAATGGCTTGCACCGGTATCGCGAGCACGCAGCAGGCGGCTGAACAGGTCAATGCTGCTGGGGAACAGCGTTCCACAGGGGGTGGCACATTTGTTGCTGAAAATGTTTGTCAATCAACTCAACGGGAGCCCGGTCATGTCATTGCACGATCCGTTTGATTCAAATATGTCCCTCTCGCGATGCAGTTGCGGGAACCACGGCTCACAGGCGGAACACGACGTGGCGCTCGTGCCAGGGGATGTCGAAGGGCTCAATCGGCGTGTGGTACAGGGTGCCGTCATGCGTGCCCTGTTTCCCGACGATATCGAGAGGCGCCGATTCCTTTCTGTAGTCGGAGCGTCCACCGCCTGGGCCGCCATTTCGAGTCTGGTGCCCTTCGGCGCCCTTGAGGCGATGGCCCAAGAGAAAGGCAGTCTCGAGAAGAAGAGCCTCAAGATCGGATTTATCCCGATCACCTGCGCCAGTCCGCTGATCATGGCCGATCCGCTTGGCTTTTACAAAAAGCAGGGCCTTGATGTGACAGTCATAAAGACCGCCGGTTGGGCACTGATTCGCGACAAGGTAATCAACAAGGAATACGACGCCTCTCACATGTTGGCGCCGATGCCTATTTCGATTTCAATGGGCGTCGGGTCAAACGCCATGCCAGTCAATGTGGCGACCATTCAAAACGTCAATGGACAGGCGATCACCTTGCATGTCAAGCACAAGGACAAGCGCGATCCGAAGCAGTGGAAGGGCTTCAAGTTCGCGGTGCCCTTCGAGTACTCGATGCATAATTTCCTGCTGCGCTACTACGTTGCCGAGCATGGTCTGGATCCGGAAAAGGACATTCAGATCCGGGTTGTTCCCCCGCCGGAAATGGTGGCCAATCTGCGTGCCGGAAACCTGGACGGCTACCTGGGCCCCGACCCTTTCAACCAGCGCGCGGTCTTCGATGAGGTTGGTTTCATTCACCTGCTGTCGAAGGAAATCTGGGATGGTCACCCATGCTGTTCTTTTGGAGTGCCGACCCAGTTTATCAAAGAAAATCCAAACACCTTTGCCGCCCTGTATCGCGCAGTGCTTACCGCCGCAGCGATGGCCAACGACCCGAAGAATCGGTCGATAATGGCTGAGGTACTGTCCCCGGCCAATTATCTCAACCAACCCAAAACGGTGCTCGAGCAGGTGCTGACCGGCAAGTTCGCCGATGGCCTCGGTGGCGTGCAGAACGTACCGGATCGGGCCGGCTTCGATCCGTTCCCGTGGTATTCGATGGCCGTGTGGATACTCACGCAGATGAAGCGCTGGGGCTACATAAAAGGCGAAGTGAAATACAGGGACATCGCCGAGCAGGTCTATCTGGTGACCGATGCGCGCAAGCGTATGAGCGAACTCGGTATGGCCGTACCGGCGGAGTCGTACAAGAAGTTCAAGGTGATGGGCAAGGAGTTCGATCCGGCCAAGCCCGACGCCTATGTCGCCAGTTTTGCGATCAGACGTAGCTAAGCGTGAAATGAAGCGTTCCGAAACCATCAAGGCAGCGCTGATCTCGCTGCTCCTGTTTTGCCTGGCGATTGGTGCATGGCATCTCGCTACGCTGCCAAAGGAATCGCTCGCCATTTCCGGGGCCGATGTGGAATATGCAGCGCTGATGGGGGCAGGTGCGCAAAAGGCGAGTGGTTTTCCACCACCGGCTGAAGTCGGCAAGGCTTTCATTCGCTATTTGTCCGACCCCTTCTACGACAACGGGCCGAATGACAAGGGTATCGCCATCCAACTCGGCCATTCGCTGCTTCGCGTAGGCCTCGGTTTTATTCTGGCGATTTTGGTCGCAATCCCGCTCGGCTTCGTTATCGGTATGTCGCCGCTATTGATGAAGGCTCTCGACCCCTTTATTCAGGTGCTCAAGCCCATCTCGCCTCTGGCATGGATGCCGCTCGCGCTTTACACACTGAAAGACTCGAACGTGTCGGGCATATTCGTTATCTTCATCTGCTCGGTATGGCCAATGCTTATCAATACGGCGTTTGGCGTTGCCTCGGTGCGCCGTGACTGGCTCAACGTCGCGCGCACTCTCGAAGTAAGTCCGCTACGCAAGGCTTTTCTGGTCATCCTGCCGGCCGCTGCACCAACCATCCTTACGGGCATGCGCATATCGATGGGCATTGCCTGGCTGGTGATCGTCGCTGCGGAGATGCTGGTCGGCGGTACCGGCATCGGCTACTTCGTATGGAACGAATGGAACAATCTTGCGCTTCCCAATGTCATCTTCGCCATCACGATGATCGGCGTCGTTGGCATGGGCCTCGATGCCCTCTTTGGTCGCCTGCAAAAGCTGGTTACCTATCGCGAATAGACGCGCATATCATGAGCACGCATTTCCTTTACATCGAAGCGCTGAAGAAGGTCTACCCTTCCTCCAACAACACCCCCAACTCGCCGGTATTTGAGGACATCCACTTCCACATTGAGAAGGGTGAGTTTGTTTGCATCATCGGCCACTCCGGTTGCGGTAAGACGACTATCCTCAACGTGGTAGCGGGGCTTGAAGAGGCCAGTGCCGGTTATGTGCTCATGGATGGCCGCGAAATCAAAGGTCCGAGTCTTGATCGCGGGGTCGTCTTTCAAAGTCACGCACTCATGCCGTGGATGTCGGTGCTTGGCAACGTTGCCTTCGCCGTTCGCTCGAAGTGGCCGGCCTGGACTAAGAGCCAAGTCGTCGCTCACTGCACGCAATATCTCGAGATGGTCGGTCTCGGTGATGCGGTTCTTAAGAAGCCAGCCGAGTTGTCGGGGGGGATGAAGCAGCGCGTCGGCATTGCGCGTGCCTTTGCCATCCAGCCGAAAATGCTGCTGCTCGATGAACCCTTCGGCGCGCTTGATGCGCTAACGCGTGGAACTATCCAGGACGAACTGCGCAAAATCGTGCAGGCTACACACCAGACGATATTCATGATCACGCACGATGTCGACGAGGCGATTCTCCTTGCCGACAAGATTGTGCTGATGAGCAACGGCCCCCATGCAAAGATTGCCGAGATCGTCGAAGTGACGATGGCGCGTAACCGCATTCGGGCGGAGATCCACCACGACCCCCAGTACTACCGAATCCGTAACCATCTGGTCGACTTCCTTGTCAATCGGTCCAAGTCTTACGCCGGTGCAGAATCGGGTGCTGCGCACGATCCGAAGAATCCGCCAGTGGTGAGACCTGGACTGGAAGGAGATAACAATCCAGTCCTTCAGCCGCCAACCGAGAATTCTGTGCCCCCGCTCAAGCAAGTTGTGAATCAATAACCCACTCAGGAGAACTCACCATGAACCGCAACGACGTCACCGAAATGATCATCACCGCCAAGGTCGCCAAGGGCATCAAGTGGTGCGATCTGGCCAAGAAGGTCGGCCTGTCCAAGGAGTGGGTCACTGCCGGTTGTCTCGGGCAGATGACCTTCGACAAGAAGCAGGCTACCACCATCGGCAAGATCTTTGGTTTGTCTGCCGAGGCCGTGGCACTGCTGCAGGTCGTGCCCTACAAAGGTTCGCTACCCACCGCGGTACCCACCGATCCTCTTATCTACCGCTTCTACGAACTGGTCAGCGTGTATGGCACGACCTTCAAAGAGCTTATCCATGAAGAGTTTGGCGACGGCATCATGTCCGCGATCGACTTCAAAATGGACCTGCAGCGCGAGCCCAACGCAGCCGGCGATCGGGTGAGTATTGTGATGTCAGGCAAGTTCTTGCCCTACAAGACCTATTGAGCGCTGACGATGAACCAAACGACTGAGGTTCGGCCGCCGCTACCGCCTTTTACCAGAGAGACCGCCATCCAGAAAGTGCGCATGGCGGAGGATGGTTGGAACAGCCGTGATCCGCAGCGGGTCTCGCTTGTCTATACCCAGGATAGCCAGTGGCGCAACCGTGCCGAGTTTCCAAAGGGGCGGGCAGAGATTGTTCAGTTCCTGACGCGAAAATGGGCCAAGGAGCTTGAGTATCGCTTGATCAAGGAGCTCTGGGCCTTTACCGAGAACCGCATCGCGGTGCGCTTCGCCTACGAGTGGCATGACGACTCGGGGCACTGGTACCGATCCTACGGTAACGAAAACTGGGAGTTTGAGGTCAATGGTCTGATGCAGTATCGCTACGCCAGCATCAACGATCTGCCGATTAAGGAATCGGAACGGAAGTTTCATTGGCCGTTGGGGAGAAGGCCCGACGATCATCCCGGCCTCAGTGCATTGGGGCTTTGAGCCGCCGAATTTTAGGAAATAAGAAACTGATTAGCAATGAACATTAGCCAACCGGAACGTCGACTAAATGCGACTAAATGGGCCAGGCTCAATCTACAATTACGACCCCGAGCTATCGGACAACGTCTGGCTTGGCGGGAAGATCTATGGACTTGGCGGCAGTGGTTTGCTGTCGCCGCTTGCAGCGGTGCCGGAGCCCACATCGGCCCTGCTGCTGGTGGTGGGCCTAGAGGTGCTGGGTTGGCGACTGCGGCGGACCCAGTCGGCAGTTCCTGCGATTTGACCCCACTGCACCGAGACCTGGAGCCGGTGCGAGCGGACGCCTCGTGCCCAACCGAAATCAGCTAAAAGAGTCAGCTTCGCCCCCTTTGTTACTTTTATTGCTTTACGCAAGCATCGGCTTTGGAAGGCGACAGCGGAAGAGGGTGGGCAACGAGCCGCAATGGGACGTCTCCGCAAGGCCCGTACCGGTCATTGAGTTCCATCAGTGAATCCCCTGGTTGATGCGGTCAGGCCTCAGGATGAGCCGCCGCTCGTCAGGGCGAGGCTTGTGCCGGATGCCTTTAGAGTGTCCAAGCGCCCGGCCTCGGGCAGTGCCTGAGGCGCCTTTCGGAGCAATTTTCTGCGCATCGTGACGCACGCCGGTGCGAAATCGGCGATTGACTGCGGCACCCGGCATCAGCCATACTTCCTCAATGCCGTTTGGATTTCCTGTCCTTCGGCAACGCGCAGGGCAATGACATCAGTTTTCCAGCAATGCAGCAAAACCGCTATCGTACGTGCACCCGAAAAAAGCCGGCCCATCAACCTGTTCAGGAAATTCCCGCAATGATCGTCACCAATATCGAAACCGTACCCGGTCAGACCATCGTCAAGCACTTCGGCCTGGTCAGCGGCAGTACCGTGCGCTCCAAGCACGCCGGCCGCGACATCATGGCCGGGCTGAAAAACATCTTCGGTGGCGAACTCAAAGCCTACACCGAATTGCTCACCGAATCGCGCGAGGAAGCCGTGCAGCGGATGATCGAGCAGGCCAGGGCCGTCGGCGCCAATGCAATTGTCAACGTGCGCTTCTCGACTTCGTCGGTCGCGGCCGGCGCCGCCGAGCTGTACGCTTACGGCACCGCCGTCGTCGTGGAATGATGCGATGTACGACCTGATATTTTTCCTGGTCCTGCTGCTGCTCGGTTACGTCTTCGGTCAACGCGCCGAGAAGAGCCATTTCCGTTCGATCATCGAACGCGAAAAGCAACTGCGCGACATCCTGGTCTTTTCCGAGCGACGCATTCCCGACGAGGACAAACTCGACGGCACCCTGGTCTGCGGCAGCGTCGTCATTTCGGTCGACTTCTTCAAACGCTTTGTCGCCGGCCTGCGCTCCCTGGTCGGCGGCCGCGTCAGTGCCTACGAATCCCTGCTCGAACGCGCCCGCCGCGAAGCCATCCTGCGCATGAAGGAGGAGGCGCTGCGCAGCGGGGCAAAGAGCGTCTGGAATATCCGCCTGGAGACAGCGTCGATCTACAAGGGGGCGCAGCAAAGCATCGGCGCGGTCGAAGTTCTCGCCTACGGGACCGCCGTCAAGCCGCGCTGAAACGATGGCCGAATACGAAAATCCGCAGCTTCCGGAGGGCATCAATGTCAGCCCGACCCACCCCCTCAAGGATTTCGCACTGCTCGTCGCCGGCATCGGCGCACTGCTCATCGTCGCGGTGCTGGCACTGTCGCTGCTCGCCGGCCAGCTTGCCCGCCACATTCCATTCGAACAGGAACGGGCGTTGGCGGCAAGCCTCGGCCGCTGGCTGCCGCAGCCGCCCGATTCGCCGCTCGACCAGCAGCGCCAGCACTATTTGCAAACCTTGACCGATCGTCTCGCAGGCGCCATGGAACTGCCGCCGAATATGCCGATTACCGTGCATTACTCGTCGAGTAAAACGGTCAATGCGATGGCAACGCTGGGTGGTCACATTATCGTCTTCCAGGGCCTGATCGATACCCTGCCCAGCGAAAATGCGCTGGCCATGGTCCTGGCCCATGAAATCGCCCACGTTCGCCACCGCGACCCGGTGGTCGCCATGGGCCGCGGCTTCGCCGTCCTGCTTGCGCTCTCCAGCCTGGCCGGCTTCGGCGATGGCGCGCTGCAGCAATGGCTGGCCGGTGTCGGCATGCTGCCGATCCTCTCCTTTAGCCGCAGCCAGGAAGAAGAAGCCGATCGCACCGCGCTACAGGCGGTATTGCAGCTCTACGGCCACGTTGGTGACGCCGCCGCTTTTTTCGAGGCGCTTGCCCGGCGCCAGTCACTGCCGGAAAGCCCGACGCTGTTCAACACCCATCCCGACGTCGAACAACGGATTGCCCGCATTCGGGATTTCTCGGCGCGCCAGGTGAATTCGGATCGGGCTCCGGCGATCCCGCTGCCGGCATTCATGAAGGCGGCCTGACCCGCGATGCGGCGCTGGATGCACCCCGATGATAGACTCCGGGCTACCCCTGTTAGCCGGCGATAGCGGCTAAACTGCAAACCTGTTTTTCTCCTGAACGGATTCACGAAACCATGGCCGGCGCCAGTTTGCTTGCACTGCTCGACGACATTGCCACCATCCTCGACGATGTGGCAGTGATGACCAAGGTCGCGGCGAAGAAGACCGCCGGCGTGCTGGGCGACGACCTCGCCCTGAACGCCCAGCAGGTGAGCGGCGTGCGCGCCGAACGCGAACTGCCGGTGGTCTGGGCGGTGGGCGTCGGCTCGCTGAAGAACAAGGCCATCCTGGTCCCCGCGGCGCTGGCGATCAGCGCCCTGCTGCCGGCGGCGATCACGCCGCTGTTGATGCTTGGCGGCGTGTTCCTCTGTTTCGAGGGCGTCGAAAAGCTCGCCCACAAATGGCTACATACGGCTGCGGAGGATGCCGCCCACCACGCTGAAAAGCTCGCATTGCTGGCCAAACCGTCGGTCGACCTGGTGACCATGGAAGCCGACAGGATCAAGGGGGCAATACGCACCGATTTCATCCTCTCGGCTGAAATCATTGTCATCACGCTGGGCACCGTGGCCGGGAAACCCTTTCTGTTTCAGGTTGCCGTGCTGTCGGGCATCGGTGTGCTGATGACCTTCGGCGTCTATGGCCTGGTCGCCGCCATCGTCAAGCTGGACGACGCCGGCGCCTGGCTGCTGGAACGCGGCGGCCGCTTGCGCATGGCACTCGGTCGTGCCCTGTTGCTGACCGCGCCGCGCCTTATGAAGGCGCTGACCTTGATCGGTACGGCGGCGATGTTCATGGTCGGCGGCGGCATCCTGATGCACGGCCTGCCCGGCAGCCAGCATTTCCTGCATCGCCTCGGCGACGTGCTGCGCGCCGTGGTCGGAATCGGTGGCCTGCTCGCCGCCGTGGTGCCGACCCTGCTCGACATGTTGCTCGGCGTCGTTGCCGGCGCGCTGGCGCTGGCGGCGGTGAAGCTGTTCGGGCGCCTGCGCGGCGCTCAGGACTAAAAGGGTCGTAGTCTGTTGTGCCCGGATTTCAGCCACGGTAAATTTGTTCTGGCGCAAACTTATTGAAACACGTCATTCCGGGCTTGACCCGGAATCCAGTTCGTTTATCAAACCGTTCCTTTATTCTTGTCAGATGTACGAATCTGGATTCCGGCTTGCGCCGGAATGACGGTGTACTGTTACCGTGAAAAAGTATGGCTGAATGGCAATAAATAACTCTCGCAGCCAGAATGGCACGATGGGCAGTTAAAGAACGAATCGGCGCGCCACCACTCTGCCAAGCACCACCCCTGGTGCCTCTAACATCAGTGAAGGTTTC
>NZ_JAEUOI010000098.1 GCF_016790145.1 Propionivibrio sp.
CCGGAATGGAAAACGGGCGCCGAGGCGCCCGTCGAAGGTGTTTTGTACCGCAATCAAGGTTGCAGGACGATCTCGCCCGGCCGCCAGGTCTTGTTGAACCATGGCTCCAGCGGACCGTAGAGGCGAAGGATCATGAACCACCCTTTGCCGGGAATCGTCTGTACCCAGTTGTTCTCCATTCCCATCGGTGCCTTGGGCCCGAAGTACACATCCACCGAGCCGTCTGCATTCGTCTTGACCCCCTTGTTCTGACTGCTGACGCTCGGGGCCTTCTGGTCGGTCTGCACCATCGATCGGGTCTGGTTGTCGTAGACGATCACCGACCAGAAATCCTTGACTGGTACGTTCGGCGGCAGGCGCAGCTTGTAGTTCTTGCCGCCATCGAAAGGATTGCCCTTGGCATCCTGCACCGACCAAGGGTATTGCGATCCCCGGCCTACCATCTTCTCCTCCATCGCCGGGGTGACGCCGGTGGCGAAGTAATAGTAGAAGGCGGCACCATCCAGGTTGCTGACACCCGGGGACACCTCGAACTTGTAGCCGCCGAAGAACGGCAGGCGCCAGGCGCTGTCCGGATAGAAATACGCCTCCTTCGAGCGGATCTTGAAGGCGATCGCGCGCGCCGTCACGGCGCCGATGTTCGCGGCGTCGGTCAGGATCTTCTTCATCCGTTCATCGGGATTGAAGGGCTGGCCCTTGACGATGCCGATCGAGGCGAACAGGCCCAGGGTGGTGGGATCGGAACCCGCCGTCGGTTCCTCCTGGATGACCTGGTTCAACAGGCTCCAGAACGAATAGTCCCCCGGTGCGACGAAGTTCGCCGGTACGCCCGAGGCATTGACGAACTTCATCGGCGGCGGGTTGGCGGCGTCGGCCAGGCTGTAGATCCGCAGGTTCTTCTTCACTGATTCGACGCCGGGCCGGGTCGAACCGTCCACCAGGAAGGCGCGGAAGACAAGCCAGTTGCCAAAGGTGCTCGGACGGACGACGTGATACCCCGACGGGATGTCGCCCTTGTATCCGGGCGGCAGCAGCAGGTACTTGCCGCCCTCGCCCTTGTCGGCGCCAGTGATGCCGACGTCGGCCACCCACTTGTACCAGAAGTCGTTGACCAGCCCCAGCACCTTGGGCGGAATCTCGGCCACCAATGGACCCTTGCTGGTGTCGACCCAGATGAAGTTGTAGATCGTGTTGTCGTTCGCCGTCAGCTCGACGGTCCTCGGATCGACCAGGTCTTCCCAGATCACGTCGGTCTGGTTGTCGGGCCCGAACTTGCGGATCGAGTCGCGCATGCCGGCCTGGTTGACGATGGGGATCGCCAGCAGATAGGCCTGTAGCGCCCGCGAACGGTCCAGGTTGTCGTAGATCTTCTCGACGGTGTCGGCCGACGGGTAGCCGTAGTTCAGGTTCAAGGTGCCGATCGAGGACTCGAGCTTGTCGGGCACGGCGACGCCCGGGGCGATCGGTGTCGAGAACTTGAACTGAGGATTCGCCGGCGCTCGAACAGGCGTCTGGCCGAAGGTTCCACCTGACGCAAATAAAACCATGGCGGCCACTGCCGTCACTATGTAGTTTCGATAGCTTCCTTGCATGCTCTTTCTCCTTTCGTGGCTTAAATCATGGCTCGCTTCATGTGCTTCCGCGTCCCGACTGGTGCGGCACATCGTGTCATAGATGTCAAAGGTGTCCATTGGTTCCGTCGCTGTTCAACAACCTCGAACACAGTCCGAACGGCTTGTCCCGCATGGCATTGAGGGAGTTACTCCAACATTCATCCTACTACGCGAGCACGCAACCGGACAACCTGAAACTTGCCTGCAGTTCAACACTGGCGCGACCACAGGTCTGCAGATAACATACGCTCATCATAAGGGGGCATTGTGAATCCGAAAGCAGAGATCGACGGCAAGGATGTTGCGAATGGGAGACCGCGTAGCGACCTGATCATGCTGGGCGTGATGGCCCCTCTTGCAGGGCTTGGTGCTGGAGTGATCGGGGCATTGTTCCGCCTGGCACTTGAGCAGGCGAATCGGTTCCGCGATGCCTTGATAGCCCGGATGGATGTCTGGGGTATCGGTGGATTCGTGCTGTTCGTGGCACTTGCTGCGGGCGCTGCTGCCATCGCTGCGTGGATGGTACGATGCCTCGCGCCTTCAGCCTCGGGGAGCGGGATTCCGCGGGTCATGGCGGTGTTGGATGGTGAGGTGGCGCCGGCACCGCTGCGCGTTATCCCGGTCAAGTTTCTGGCTGGCACGCTTGCGATTGGTTCAGGCCTTGCGCTGGGCCGCGAGGGACCGACCGTTCAGATGGGCGCGAGCATCGCGTACCAGATCGGAAAACTGCTGCGGCGGAACTGGACGGATTGCCGTGCGCTGATGGCCGCGGGAGCTGGCGCAGGCTTTGCAGTAGCGTTCAATGCGCCCATCGCGGGCGCTTTATTCGTTTTCGAAGGACTGCTAAAACGCTTTGAGGCGCGGCTGGTGATTGCTGCGCTTGCCGCGTCTGCCGTTGCGATTTGGGTCGGGCGCGCGATATTCGGCGACACACCCGAATTCACAGTGGAACCCCTTACACAACCCAGCCTGGACAAGGTGCCGTTTTTCGTTTTGCTCGGCATCGGGGCAGGGCTTGCCGGCACACTGTACAACCGGACGTTGCTCGCAATACTCAGGACTGCCGACCGGTTTTCAGACCTGCCCATTGAATTGCGAGCCGCGATGGTGGGTGCGGTCGTGGGAGCGATCGCATGGTTCACTCCCTCGCTGGTTGGCGCAGGCGACGGACTTGCACAACAGGCACTACGCGGCGAAGGGACACTGGCGGCACTGCCTGCTCTTTTCTTTTTCCGCCTTGGTCTCATTGCGTTTTCTGTCGCTGCAGGGGCGCCAGGCGGCTTGCTTGTGCCGTTACTGGCGCTCGGTGCCGAACTCGGTCTTTGGATCGGGTTGCTCTGTGCACTCGCTTTCCCTGGCATGGCGTTCGAACCTGAAGGATTTGCCCTAGTCGGGATGGCAGCGCTCTTCACCGCCATCGTGCGCGCGCCGCTTACCGCGATTGTGCTGGTAGCCGAGATAACGGCCAACTCGACGATGTTGCTGCCCATGATTCTGGCCTGCTTCGCAGCGATGCTGGTGTCGACATTGTTCGGCGACATGTCAATCTTGGACTCGCTCAAGGAGCGTTCACTCGTCCGGAGCAAGAGGACGTCACGGGACGTTGATCAATACAACACCCAGAAATAAAATGCGCTGAAGCTGCATGCCTGCCCGTGGCGGCGCCCGGCCTGCGCAGAATCGGGTGCTTGAGGATCTTCGCGGTGACGGGTTGCTCGTGAATTGCGGGGTTGAGTCGAGCCCCCCGTAAGCCAACGGTCGTGAGCAACGGCTCCTGGCCGTTATGTAGAGCTTTCCATAACGGCCACAACCAGCCGTACGCCGTGAAGCGACATAGCGGTCACTCCAACAAGTCAAGAGCAGCTACTGCTGCTTCGACGGCAGGATTGTCCCTGACCGTATTCCACGCTACCGCCGTTGTCACAACCGTCAATTTATCAGTGAGAGGACGCACGACGGCGGTGTCCGGTGCCATCTTCTTCATCGCTGAAGGAATCAGCGCAACGCCCTGTCCGCAACCGACAAAGGCAACCTGGGAAGCCACCGAGCTGACCTCATGAACAATGCGTGGAGAAAAGCCTGCAGTTCGGCAAGCCGTCACCAAGCTATCGAAGTAGCCGGGACTGACTCGACGGTAGAACATCACAAAATCTTCTTCTGAAAGCGAGGACAGTCGAATACGAGATCGTGAAGCTAACGAATGATCTTTGGGTAGAGCAACGGCCAAGCGATCCTCACGCAGCGGCATCGACTTGATACCGGAACCGAGTTCACCTTCAAGCCGGGCAAAGGCCAAATCAATATCGCCTGACTGAAGGAGGGGTACCGCCTCCACGCTATCAATCTCTCGCATGGAAATCGTTACGTCAGGATGCGTTGCTTTCATTTTCTCGATCAGTGGCGGCAACACATCAACCATGGCGGAAGAAATCGCCCCGACCGCTAACATACCGCGCTGACCTGTTGTGGCTTCGCGTACGGCAAGCTCCAGCCGTTCCAACTGCTCGGCAAACTTTTTGACGGCAGGAAGAATCGCGGCACCCGTGGGCGTCAGTTTGGTTCCACGCCGTGATCGTTCAAACAGTTTGACCTTGAGTGCATGTTCAAGAATTTGTATTTGATCTGTCAGCGGTGGCTGAGACATGCCTATCCGCTTGGCGGCACGCCCAAAATGCTGTTCCTCGGCAACAGCGAGAAACAACCAGAGATGGCGGATGAGACGGAAGTTAATCATAGCGATTTGATATGTTTTGGCTATCGTAGCATTTCTCAAACAGGATTGGACGTATCGGAAGTATCGGTACAACATAAGCTCCATTGCTGATTTGAGGTGCCCATGTTTGATACCACCGCAATTTTGTCCGCCGCAGTTGTTTGTCTTGCGGGAGTGATGAGTCCCGGTCCGAACTTCGTTGCAGTTAGTCATCGTGCAGTTTCATCCTCGCGGTTTGAAGCCGTAGCCATGGTGTTTGGGATCGCCATGATCAATTCGCTTTGGGCAGCCATGGCCTTGTTTGGGCTAAGCCTGCTGGTGATTACCTTGCCGTGGATGTTTTGGTCAATCAAGCTTATGGGGGCTGCCTATCTAGTCTGGTTCGGTGTTCAACTCCTCATGCGATCAGGTCAGCCGCACAAGCCAAGAGGGAAATCTGGTTTGTTATCTTCGTTTCCGTCATCCCTGCGTGACGGCATAGCCACTAATCTGGCGAATCCAAAGTCAATGGCGTTCTATGCGTCGGTTTTCTCAGGGGCGGTTCCTACCGATGCATCCATTCAAACCTTGCTGTCCATGGTTGTGATGGTCGGAGTAATTTCCACACTCTGGTATGGCAGCGTGGCGCTTGCCTTGTCTGGGGATCGAATGGCAGCCCTGTACCGGCAAAGCAAGACCGTTGTCGAGCGAATATGTGGTGTGTTTCTGATCCTGCTCGGTGGGCGTCAAGGTCTGCTTTGACTGGCTTCAAAAGACTGTTCAGGACACCCTGCCGTCATGCAACCAGGCCAAGGCTGAACGGCAGAAAACTGAGTGGGCCGGCCGCTGGCTATGCATTTGTCAGCAGACCGCAATCAGTCTGAAGCACTCATTCGCGGATTTTGGCTGACTGTCTCTTGATGGCCGAAAGTTGCCAGCGAGCCATTTTAACCCACCGTCGACTTGGCTGGCGCGCCGCCATTACCCTTACCTTTTTCCAAACACGGATTGCACGGAACACGCTATCAGGATTCTGAGGTAGCCAACCATGTTTTGCACAAGAACGAGGTTTTTCATACGGATTGGCTAACAGGCGTTCAACCTCAGAATGCAAATGGTCTTTTAAGCTTGAATCGATGCCAGGCACCGCTACGGGGTAACAATCAGGCTGCGGAATGTCTGTCGAGCTGCGGGCAGCTTTTTGCACTTGACGCCATCAATCGTCACACCGCCGTCGTCGCTCAGCAATTGCACCTGGCCAGTGTGCGGAATGGCGAACAGGGCCTCGGGGCGCAGCTCGCCCAGATCGATTCCCGTGAGTGGCGATGCCGCATCGCCGGGGCGGCCTGACCAGCGAAAGAGCGCAAAGCTGCCGCTGTCGGCCGTCGGCCCGGCGGCGATCAGGTAACTTTCACCGAACCGCTCGATGCTGCGGATTCCGCGCCGCCCGAGGTCGAGCTCGATCGGCGTGCCGAAGCGGGCACGCCGGCCGGAGATCACTTCGCCGGGGTTCTCCAGGGGAATGAGCAGCGCGCGCTGCTGCGACAGCGGGTTGCGCAGCCCGATCAGCAGTGTGCCTGCTGGCGTCGCGGCCAGACCTTCGATGTTGAAGCCGCCGTCGGCCTCGGCGGCCAGACGCGCCGCGTCGCCCAGCCTGTAAGGCCTGAGCACGGCGGACTCCTCCATGTCATGAAGCAGCCGGGTGTAGGGCTCGCCGAGCGGTTTCAGCGCGGGCGGATTGCCGGGTAGCACCTCGGTGGCAAAGAAGCGGTGGCGTGCCGGTCTGGCCCTCCCCTTCCCGTCGCGGCCATGCGAGGTGATCCAGTAGATGCGCTGGCCGACGGCGGCGGCGCCTTCGATGTCGGACTCCTGCTCGGCACCGGTGTCGAGGAACTTCGAAAGATTCAGCGCAGCGATGGCCTGCGCCTGCCCGCGCCGATAGATGTAAAGCGTGTTGTGCTCGTCGTCACCGACGACAAAGTGCCCGGCGTCGAGCGCGACGGCTGCCGATGCGTCGCACGGGCCGCTGTATGTCGAAACCGGTTGCTCTCCGGCCTGCGCCGACAGGCCTGCAGTGAAAAGAAGCGCCAGCACTGCTCTGATAACCACTGTCATATCGCGCCTCCCGCGTTCTGAAATGATGACGCCCGGCGCAAACAGCCACCGGCCTGCGCGCACCCTTGCGATCATAGCCGAGCGCCTGCTGCCTGTCATTGATGTACGGATCTGTTGGCTCGCTAATTTTTTTCTCACGCCAACGCTTTGTATTACCGCAGCACTTGGCAAAGGCTCTGCATTGGGATTGGTCTGGTTTCTGTACGACACATTCTTCGTGGTCGCCTTCAATCAGCCGGGGTTCGCTTTTTCTTGTTGACTGACAACCAGGATTCTTCGGCATAATGTCATATGCGCATTTTTACCATTCACAGCAGCGGGGTCAGCGAAACGTCTTCGCTGAATAACCCAGCCGCTTACACCCTGCCCGAACAGGGCTACCTGTGGATTGCATGCTCGCGTAGTGAATTGAAGGCAAGGCAAAACGAGATCCAGGCCACCTTGCAAAGCGTGTGTGGCATGCAACTGGTCGACCTGCACCTCTCGGATCTGCTTAACACCTTCATCCCCTCGCACTACGACTATACCTCGCAGTACGATGTTCTTGTTTTCCGCCGACTTGCGGCGGGAAGCGGTGAGCGCGACCTGACGCCTGGCGCCAGCCGCATAGAGCTTCCCGCACAAAAAGGTGGCCCGCCCATCCTCAAGCGGATTGACACCAACCCGGTGGGCTTTGCCGTGTTCGATCAGGTTCTACTGACGGTTCATCCCGCCGACTGTTCAGTGCTTGAGTCTTATGCGGCCAAACTTCTCATCGCGGCCTCGGTCGAATCGCGCGCTACCGGTGCCCGCCTTCCGACCAGCCCGGCTGACCTCATGTTGCGCATCATCAATCAGATGGTTGACGGCTTTCTGGAATTACGCCGCGGATTGACCCATCAACTCGACCATTGGCAGACCAAACTTCTCGACCCGAAGAGCCGCTTCAATAATTGGGGGTCGCTGCTTGATGCCCGCCTGACGCTGCATTACCTTGATGAAATTTGTGAAGACCAGCTATCTGCGATCCAGGACTGGATTGAGGCCATCAAAACTTGGCCGGAGGCGCAAACGCCGCAACTTCATCGCGAGCGTGACCTGCTTAATGTCCGGAGTCGTGACTTGCTGGAGCATATCGAACGCGTGGTACGCCACGTCCGACGTCTGGAACAAAGTGTCGAGACCGCTGTGCAAATGCATTTCAACGCGCAGGGACACCGCACCAACGACATCATGCGCACGTTGACCGCCCTGACTGCAATCTTTCTGCCGCTGAACCTGATTGCCGGCATCTTTGGCATGAATTTCGAGTTTATTCCCCTCATCCACCAGGACGCAGGATTCTGGTGGGCGATGGGTACCATGATCGCTATCGCTCTGGGCCTCAGCCTGCTGTTCTGGCGCAAGCACTATCTGGCAGGATCCAGGCGGTAACAACCAGGGGCCTCCTCGCAAAGGGAAAAGAATCTCTGCACCAGGGCCAGCCGATTTGGGGCCGTAAAAAAGGGAGCGGGCCGTTTAACCCGATCCATCGACGGGATGCTTGCTTATGTGGTCGGGGCGAGAGGATTCGAACCTCCGACTCCTGCGTCCCGAACGCAGTACTCTACCAGGCTGAGCTACGCCCCGACGGATTCAACGACTGTGTTAGTAGGCTCTAGCAACAGCGAAGAGGCATAATTCTAGCAAAGAATCCTTGTATGTGGAAGCAGGCAGCAGCGCAAGCGCCGCCGTAGCGAGATTCGCCTCCGCCAGCGCGCATTGTCTCGAATGCTCCAGAGCGCCGGTAGCGCGAATGGCCGCCAGCACCGCCGGGAAGTCATCGCGGCCGCCGTTCTCGATGGCGTGGCGCACACAAGCCGCCTGTTCGGCAGTCCCGTTCTGCAGCACATAAATCAGCGGCAGGGTGGGTTTGCCCTCGGCAAGATCGTCGCCCAGATGTTTTCCGGTCTCTACCTCGGCACCCGAATAATCGAGCACATCGTCGATGAGCTGGAAGGCTGTTCCGAGATGCATCCCGTAGCTCGCCAGGTGCTGCTCGATCTCGGCAGAACCGCCGCCGATAATGGCACCGAGTTGCGCAGCGGCTTCAAACAGCTTGGCAGTCTTGTAACGAATCACCTGCAGGTAGCGCGCCTCGTCCACATCGGCATCATGGCAGTTCATCAACTGCAGCACTTCGCCCTCGGCAATGATGTTGGTCGCATCCGACAGCACACGCATGACACGCATGTCATCAACCTCAACCATCATCTGGAATGCCCGCGAATACAGAAAGTCGCCGACCAGCACACTGGCCGCATTGCCAAAGAGGGCATTGGCTGTTTCACGCCCGCGCCGCAAATCGGACTCATCAACCACATCATCGTGCAACAGCGTGGCCGTGTGAATGAACTCGACCACGGCGGCAAGTTCGTGATGATGCGTGCCACGATAGCCCAGCGCACCGGCAGAAAGCAGCACCAGCGCCGGTCGCAGACGCTTTCCGCCAGCGTTGATGATGTACTCGGCCACCTGCCGCACCAGCACCACCTCGGAAAGCAGGCGCGAGCGAATCACGGCATCTACGGCCTTCAAATCAGACTCGATCAGCTTGTAGAGCAGCTCCTGTTTCACGGCATCCCGTCTTGGCAAAAAACTTTTGAATCTTAGGCGCCGCACCGCGCTGCGTCAAGCCAAACAAGGAGTCAGCGCTCATCAGGCTTTGACTTGGTCGGAAAAATACGTATAATGCGCGGTTCTTCGTTTCACTTTACCTTGTTCCTTGGAGTCCAACATGTACGCGGTCATAAAAACTGGAGGCAAGCAGTATCGCGTTGTCGCCGGCGAAAAATTGAAAATAGAACAGATACCGGCAGACGTTGGCACAGAAATCACCATTGACCAGATTCTCATGGTCGGCGAAGGCGAGTCCGTAAGCATCGGCGCTCCTCTCGTCACCGGCGCTTCGGTCAAGGCAACTGTGCTTGCACAAGGCCGCCACGACAAGATCACGATCTTCAAAATGCGTCGTCGCAAGCATTACCAGAAGCATCAGGGTCATCGTCAAAACTACACCGAGATCCGGGTCGACGCCATAGCCGGCGGCAGCGCGGCCTAAGCGAAAGGAAACTGACTCATGGCACACAAAAAAGCAGGCGGCAGTGTCCGCAACGGTCGCGACTCGGAATCGAAACGCCTTGGTGTCAAGCGCTACGGTGGGCAACGGGTTATCGCCGGCAATATCATCGTTCGCCAGCGGGGTACCGCCTTTCACCCTGGTGAGAACGTCGGCATCGGCAAGGATCACACCCTGTTCGCCCTGGTCGAAGGCCACGTTCAGTTCGCGCTTAAAGGCGAAAAACGCCGGCGTACGGTCAGCATCGTTCCAGCGGCTTAACACACAACAAATCGCCCCAAAAGCCCTATCCTGGTGGTAGGGCTTTTTTAATTTTCAGAACCGGAAGCTGCGAATCGTTTCATGAAATTCATCGACGAGGCCAGAATCTACGTTGCGGCCGGTGACGGCGGCAACGGCGTCGCCTCGTTCAGGCGCGAGAAATACGAGCCGGAAGGAGGCCCGGATGGCGGCGACGGCGGTCGTGGCGGCAGCGTTTATGTGGTCGCTGACCGCAACCTAAACACCCTGATCGAATTCCGCTATACGCGAAAGTTCATCGCCCAGCGCGGAGAAAAGGGCGGTTCCAGCGATTGCTACGGCAAAGGCGGCAAAGACATTAACTTGCACGTCCCGGTCGGCACCGTAATCGCCGACGTCAACAGCAATGAAATCGTCGCTGACCTCGATGTTGATGAAAAAAAGATACTGATCGCCCGAGGTGGGCGCGGCGGTCTCGGCAACATCCATTTCAAGTCCAGCGTCAATCGCGCGCCACGTCAATGCACCAAGGGCGAACCCGGCGAAGAGCGCGACCTCCGGCTTGAGCTTCGCGTGCTGGCCGATGTCGGCCTGCTCGGGCTGCCCAATGCTGGCAAGAGCACCTTTATCCGCGCCGTATCTGCCGCGCGCCCGAAAGTCGCCGATTACCCCTTCACCACCATGCATCCGAACCTTGGTGTCGTTCGCGTCAGTGAAAACAAGAGCTTCGTCATCGCCGACATTCCCGGCCTGATCGAAGGCGCTGCCGAAGGGGCCGGCCTCGGCATCCGCTTTCTCAAGCATCTGGCGCGCACCCGCGTGCTGCTGCACATCGTCGATCTCGCCCCACCCGACCCCGAGGCCGACCCGCTGCATGACGCCAGGGCCATCGTGCACGAGCTTGAGAAATACAGTCCCGAACTCGCTGCCAAGCCGCGCTGGCTGGTACTCAACAAGCTCGACCTGATCCCTGAAGACGAACGCAACCAGCGCGTCAATGATTTCCTGAAGGCCTACGTCAGCGCTGCCGATGACCACCCCTGCTTTCGTATCAGCGCAATCAATGGCGAGGGCTGTCGCCAGGTGATCTACGCCTTGCAGGATGCACTTGACAACTTGCTACCGCCGCCCCCAATGGCGGAAACTTCGCTGGACGACATTTTTTCAATAGATAACGACATAAACGCATAACCATGGCCATGATCCGCATTGCCCAGGCCCAACGATTTGTCGTCAAAGTCGGTTCCGCCCTCGTTACCAACAATGGCCAGGGCCTCGATCTGACGGCCATCGACGAATGGGCGCGGCAGATCGCCCAACTGCGGCAGAGCAACAAGCAGGTACTTCTCGTCTCCTCGGGCGCCATTGCTTGTGGCATGCAGCGCCTTGGCTGGAGCAAACGTCCGCGTGCCGTGCATGAACTGCAGGCCTGTGCCGCCGTCGGCCAGATGGGGCTGGTACAGGTCTATGAAAGCGCCTTTGCCCGGCATGGCTTGCACACCGCGCAGGTCTTGCTCACGCATGACGACCTCGCCGACCGCCAGCGCTACCTTAACGCCCGCTCGACGCTGACGACGCTGCTTGAACTCGGCGTGGTGCCGATCATCAACGAGAACGACACGGTGATCACCGACGAAATAAAGTTTGGCGACAACGACACCCTGGGCGCGCTGGTCGCCAACCTCGTCGATGCCGATTGCCTGATCATCCTCACCGACCAGCCCGGGCTATTCACTGCCGACCCGCGCCAGGACGCCAGCGCCACGCTGATCGCCGAAGCCAGTGCCGGTGACCCGGCTCTCGAAGCCATGGCCGGCGGCGCCGGAACCCAACACGGCAAGGGTGGCATGATTACCAAGGTCATTGCCGCCAAACGCGCTGCCAGTAGCGGCACGCACACCGTCATCGCCAGCGGTCATCAAGCCAGCGTCATGACGCGCCTGGCACTCGGCGAATCCATCGGCACCCTGCTCATCTCCGGGACGCAGCCGCTCAAGGCGCGCAAACAATGGCTCGCCGATCATCTGCAACTCAACGGAAAGCTAACGCTGGATGCCGGCGCCGTCAAGGCCCTGCGCGCCGGCAAGAGCCTGCTGCCGATCGGCGTGGTGGATGTTGTCGGCGAATTCGAGCGCGGCGCCGCAGTCGCTTGTCTCTCGCCACAAGGCGTCGAAGTCGCGCGCGGCCTAGTCAACTACGGCAGCAGCGACTCCCGCCGCATCGCCCGCCACGCCAGCCAGGACATTGAAGACATCCTCGGCTACATCGACGAAGCGGAAATCATCCACCGCGACAATCTGGTTTTAAGCTGAGCGCGCGGCGCGGGGGTATTAGCCTTGGGGGTAGACCAGCGTAGGGCGCGGATAAAACTCCAGGCCCTGATAAACGATATGCAAAGGCAAGGCGACTCCAATTTGCGGCATATCAACCACAGCGTCAAGACCGATTTTTACCTCGAAAATCCAATTCTTGTCGTCACCCCTCATGTAAAACAGAACTTCGGGGATATTCGGGTCGACCAGCAAAATGTACTGAATGGTGCTAACGGTCTTGTATTCCTCAACTTTTCGAGTGCGGTCGGTTCCCTCCGTTGTTTCCGAAAATACCTCGACAACAAGCACAGGTTCGCTCGCTTCAAGCGAATTTTCATCGCGAAAGTCGCCACATTCGACACCAAGATCTGGAAATCTGTAGTTCCCATTGGCGGATGGTATCTTCACCATCGTGTCGGAATTGAAAGCCTGGCATTTCTTTCCTTGCAGTTGGGTGTCAAAGAACGTAGTCATCGACAGTGTAATCCTGCGGTGCCTGCGGGTCGCGCCGGCCATCATGAGCGGTTGGCCATCGACCAACTCATACTTGTGTTCCTGCTCACCGAGCCAAGCAATAAATTCGCCGGGGGACATTCCATGCCGGGCAAGATTCTTATCCATAGCAAACACTCCTCCCCTTTTCTTGCTTAATCGAGCATCTGCATCATCACGCCATGCCACACAGCGGGGTCAATCTCACCGAGTTTTCCAAGCAATCTTGCCTTGTCAACGCAACGCGACTGATCCAGCAGGATTCGTGCCGATTTGCCCTTGAACACGACGACAGGGCGGCAACCCAAAGCTTGTCCCTTACTGGTGATAGGCGCCACGATAACACGTGGCAGGACGGCGTTCATGTCGTCTGGTGAGACCACTAACGCGGGTCGTGTCTTTTGAATTTCAGTACCCACGGTCGGGTCCAGGTTAACCCAATAGACCTCGCCGCGCCTGGCTTGCGCGTGGGACTTCACCATTCCCACTCATCGCTATCAGCGTCAGGCAACAAGCCCTCCCAGGCTTCGCTATCGACTTCAGCACGGTAGCCGTCAAACCATCCAGAACGCGTCAGGCGAACGGGTTCAATCACGATTTTGGCCCCTTCGAGATAAAGATCTATTTCATCGGTAATACCGCATTCGGCCAGCAAGGGTGCCGGAATTAGCACACCGTGCGAGTTCCCTATTTTCCTGAGTGTCGTTCTCATGGCACCTCCTATGTTATAACATAGTTATTACATCATAATATGGGGTGGGATGCAACTTTCTATTATTATCTTGCGCCACCTTACCCTCTTTACACTAGCCCTCAAATCAGTTTACGGAAAAAAAAAACGGGCACCGAAGTGCCCGTTTTCAATTCCAGTAACGCGCTTAGGCGATATTAGAAGGTGTGGCGTACACCGGCACCAACCATCCAGGCATTTTCGTCAATACCCGGAGTGACTTTAACACCGCTGGCAGGATAGCCGTAATTCGTGTTGGCGCCGTTATTGATGTAGTTGTAACCCGCATAAGCCGTAGTGCGCTTGGAGAAGCTGTACTCGTAGTCAATACCGAAGCTCTGGGCCTTTTGATCGTCAACAATGAGGTTGGCAATGCCGTTACCAATGTTATTGGAGTAGTACGTGTAAGCCAGCTTGACTGCACCATTGGCACCCACCGGGATAGCGGTGCCGATGTTCCATTGGTTGCCTTTGACATTGTTATTCAAGAGACCACAAGTACCATAACTCCCACCAGTAAGAACTGCAGGAGCTGCCAGAGGTAATACCCCGCAAGCTGTACTGAGACCACCGCCAAGGGTAGCGAAATTCTCCTGCTTGATGTACTGATACGAACCAAACAGCTTGAGCAACTTGAAGTCGTAAGACAGACCCACTTGAAATTCTGTCTGCTTCAGATTTTGCGCAAGAGGATTGTTGCCCGTGCCACCGATGTTAGACAGGCCATGATAAGCCAAGCTACCTGCTAAGGGGCCGTTGTCATAATTGAGGCTGGCTCCCCATACGCTCTGGGCTTTATCAAAGCCATTGGATGCCGCCTGACCAAAAGCATTAACAGGGAGAGTTGCGCCATTCCAGTTGGTACCCGTAACTTGCTCACCAAAGGAATAGACCAGTTCGCCCGTGAAGCCGCTGAAATTCGGCGAAACGTAGGCAATCGTGTTAGGTACGCGGCCCTGGCTGGAAGCCTGAATGGTCATGCCGGCATTGGTGGAGATCAGAAGTTGCGGGGAGAAGACGCTGGCGGCCATCGGATCGAATTTGAGCGCGGCGTCGTAGCCCGGCGTTTGCAGCTTGCCGCCGATGAACGTACCCCATTTACCGTTTAGACCGACGTAGGCCTGACGGGTAGAACCGATACCATTATCATTAGCCGACGGGTCAAGCGAGCCGAATTCGTAAAGGAAGATCGCTTTGAGGCCGTTGCCCAACGCTTCTTCACCCTTGAAGCCAAGGCGCGAACCGGACAGGCCGCCTGACTGCAGACCCGAGAACTTCTGGTTGCCGCCCGATCCCGGAATAACAGCACCAGGTGCGACACCAAAAACAGGAACAGCGAAGGGGTTAATAAGAGTGTTTTGGCTGGCGCTGCCATAACCAATATACTCATCGATTACACCGTAGATGGTGACGTTGGTCTGAGCGAAAGCGGCGCTTGAAGCCAGGCCAGCCAGAGCCAGAACGATTAGTTTCTTTTGCATTGTGAATCTCCTCTAGGTTTAAGGTCGGTGGAGCGGTTGAAATTAAGTTGAAAAAACGTTGAAACTGAAGACTCCACCAATCCGCACCTCTCATGGATGAGAAGCTGAGTGAATGATGGCAAAGGCAAAGGCCTGGGGCAAGCGTCAAGCGACGATTGTGTACTCTGTTTCGTGAATTTGTTGCGGAATTGCAACAGAACCGACTGAAGCCCACACTTTCCATGCTCTGGAGCGGCGCTGGCTGCGGTCTGTGCTTGCTGCCGGCACATTTGAGCCAATCACCGGAAAGTACCGACGCTTAGCGTGATAGTCGGGCCAGCGACGCTCAAACCCTCTCACTTGCTGCGTTGCCGGGGTGCGGACCACGTGCTTCAGGGTTCATATGAGTGGTTTAGCGCTCGGCTCGATTGTTTGACAATTGGTCAAGGTCGTGCCACTGGACGCCGAACGGGGTTTGCCGATGAACAAAAAGAACGTACTGCCGTTTCGCGGTTGGTGCTTTTTTCTTCTGAAAATTTTCAGACCGTCCAGTCCTCAATCTGCAAGCCCGGCACCCGCCCGAATTCATCGGTGTTATGCGTTACCAGGATCAGCTTTCGGGCTATGACTTGCCCGGCAATCAACATGTCATAGGGTCCAATGGGCGTTCCCTTGACGGCCAGGGCGGCGCGGATTTCGCCGGCTTGCCGGGAGTCTTCCTTGTCGAAATCCAGCACCTCGAATTGCAGGCCGTCGACCAGCGCAACATTGCGCGCTGAGCGCTGGCTCTTGAAGGCACCGTAGAAAAGCTCGTGAGCAACGATAGCCGAAATGCCGATGTCCTGCGGATTGTTCAGCCGTGCTCGTTGCGAAATAGATGAATTCCTGTCGTTCAACAAGGCAATGACGGCATTGGCATCGAGCAGGTAACGCATGCTCAGAACAGACGGTCAAGTTCAGGGCGTTCCTGAGCTTCGGGCTGCTCATTGACGGCCTCAACGAAGTCATCGTCGAGTGGGCCTGCAATGGCATCCAGCCAGCCCCAATCGCTGGCGACCGGTTCCAGAATGACGGCATTCCCGTGCCGCCTGATATGAACTTCTGTCGCGTCAAAGCGGAAGTCCTTTGGCAGACGTACTGCCTGCGAACGACCAGACCAGAATACTTTCGCCGTGTCCAAAATAGCCTCCTATGAGATATATCATAAATATATCTCTTCTTTCTGTTTCTCGCAACAAGCACTACTCCTGGCGATGAAATACGCCCTTGAGCCTACCCCTCGCCGCAACCAGGCCCGAGGCCCGGCTTCTCGCTCAGTCGTTCAGGGCGGCGCCATGGAGAACAGGCCGGCCAGCGCCTGCCCGGGGCTGGGCGCGCGCATGAAGGCTTCGCCGACGAGGAAGGCGTGCACTTGGTGGTGACGCATCAAGTCAACGTCGCTGCTCGCCAGAATGCCGCTTTCGGTGACGACGAGGCGTCCGTCGGGAATGCTCGGCAGGAGTTCAACAGTGGTTTGCAGGCTGACCTCGAAAGTGCGCAGGTTGCGGTTGTTGATGCCGATTAACGGGGTGTCGAGCTGCAGGGCAAGCTCAAGCTCGGCGCCGTTATGCACTTCGACGAGAACGCCCAGGCCCAGGCGCGCAGCGATGGCCTCGAATTCGAGCAGGGTTGGCAGGTCGAGCGCCGCGGCGATGAGCAGAATGGCGTCGGCGCCCATGGCACGGGCTTCGTAGACCTGATAGGGGTCGACGAGAAAATCCTTGCGCAGCACCGGCAATGAACAGGTAGCGCGAGCCGCTCGCAGATACTCGGGCGCACCCTGGAAAAACTGGCGGTCGGTGAGCACCGAGAGGCAGGCGGCACCATGCGCGGCGTAATCGGCAGCGATTTCAGCCGGACGGAAGTCGGCGCGCAAGATGCCTCGGGAAGGGCTGGCTTTCTTGATCTCGGCGATGATCGCGGCTTGCCCGGCGGCTATCCTGCGACGCAGGGCGCCGACGAAATCGCGTGGCGCGCTTTGCGCTTCTGCTTCGGCACGAACCCGCGTCAGCGGCCTGATGGCCGCGGCCGCCGCAACTTCCTCGCGCTTGACGTCGAGAATTTTCTTGAGGATGTCGCTCATGGTTTGTTACCTGAATGATCAAGCGGCTGACGACAGTCTTCCGGCGTGTCGACTGACGCCTCTTCCAGGGTATCGTCGAGCAATTCTCCAACATCAAGCTTAAGTGACAGTGAAGCGAGTTCAAGCGAGTCGCCGGGGCCGTACTCGTAAAGCACCCAGTGGTTTTCAGGATTACGGCGGAAGACCTCGATGTGCTGTGCCGTGACATCGATCAACACATAATCGAGCAGACTTTCCAGTTTGCGATACGCGGCAAACTTGACGCCCCGATCAAAGGCGGCACTTGAATCGGAAAGCACCTCGACCAGCAGCAGCGGGTGACTCACGTAGGTCGGGGTTTGCCGGTCGCGAGGATCGCAGGTCACGAGGACATCGGGGTAGAAAAAGCAATCCGCCGCTTCGATACGCGTTTTTACCGACTCAACCAATACTCGGCAGGGACTTCCTTTTAGCGCCTGGCGAAGCATCGTCGCGATGTTAAGCATCGCCACGTTATGCGATTGGCGTATGCCGGCCATGGCGAAAACCTCGCCGGCGATGTATTCGTTGCGCTCAGGTTGCGCTTCTTCCCAGGCGAGATAGGCGGCGGCGTCAAAGCCGCCTTCGGTTTTCGGCAGAGTCAATTTGAAACTCCTTGCTCAGGCAATGGCCAACAGAGCGATTATGCCGAAATTCTTTGGCTGAACGCGGCAAACGCGTCGAGTTTGGCGCGTGCGGCGCCCGAGGCGATCGCTGCGAACGCCTGCTCGACCCCATCGGCCAGGGTTGCGGCCAGTCCGCCAACGTAGAGGCTGGCACCGGCATTGAGCGCAACGATGTCGCGTGCAGCGCCGTTCGTGTTGCCCAGCGCGGCGAGCAGTACGGCTTTGGACTCTTCGACGTTGGCCACGCGCAGCACCTTCGGATCGTGCACGGCGAGGTTGAATTGCTCGGGGTGGATGGCGTATTCCTCGACGCGGCCGTCCTTCAGCTCGCCGATCAGCGTTTCGCCGGAGATCGAGATTTCGTCCAGCCCTTCACGCCCGAAAACGGTGAGTGCGCGCAAACTGCCCAGGCGCTGCAGGACGCGGATCTGGATGCCGACGAGGTCGGGATGGAAGACACCGAGCACCTGATTGGCGGCGTTGGCCGGGTTGGTCAGCGGGCCGAGAATGTTGAACAGGGTGCGTACGCCCAGTTCGCGACGCACCGGCGCGGCGTGCTTCATGGCGCTGTGATGGTTGGGGGCGAACATGAAGCCGATACCGACCTCGTCGATGCACTGCCCGACCTGCTCCGGTGTCAGGTTGATATTGACGCCGAGCGCTTCGAGCACGTCGGCACTGCCCGACTGCGAGGAGACCGAACGCCCGCCGTGCTTGGCGATGCGCGCCCCGGCGGCGGCGGCAACAAACATCGCTGCAGTCGAGATGTTGAAGGTGTGCGCGCCGTCGCCGCCGGTACCGCAGGTGTCCACCAGATGGGTGGCGTTGCTGACCGTCACCTTGGTCGATAGCTCGCGCATGACCTGGGCGGCGGCGGCAATCTCGCCAATGCTCTCTTTCTTGACCCGCAGGCCAATGACGATGGCGGCGATCATCACCGGAGAGACTTCGCCGCCCATGATCTGGCGCATCAGCGATGTCATTTCGTCGTGAAAGATCTCGCGGTGTTCGATGACCCGCGTCAGGGCGTCCTGTGGCTTCATCTGGCGTGCTCCTCAAGAAAGTTGTTCAGCATGTCGTGGCCGTACTCGGTGAGAATCGACTCGGGATGAAACTGCACCCCTTCGACGGCCAGCGTCCTGTGGCGCACGCCCATGATCTCGCCATCGTCTGTCCATGCCGTGATCTCCAGACAATCCGGCAGCGATTCGCGTTCAATCGCCAGCGAGTGGTAGCGCGTGCAGATCACCGGATTGGGCAGCCCGCGAAAAACGCCGACATCGGCATGATGCACCGGCGATACCTTGCCGTGCATCAGCTTTTTGGCGTGAATAACACGCCCGCCGAATGCCTCGCCGATGGCCTGATGGCCGAGACAGACGCCGAGCAGCGGTATTTTCCCGGCGAACTCGCGGATCGCCGACAGCGAAATCCCGGCTTGCGCGGGAGCGCAGGGGCCGGGCGAAATCACCAGGTAGTCGGGGCTGAGCCGGGCCATCTCGGCCAGCGAAATGGCGTCGTTGCGGAACACCTTCACCTCCTGCCCCAGCTCGCCGAAGTACTGGACGATGTTGTAAGTGAAGGAGTCGTAATTGTCGATCATCAGGAGCATGAATTTAAACCTTTCACCACCAAGTCACCAAGGACACCAAGGACACCAAGTTACACCAAGAAACACAATTAAGCGTCAAAGCGCGATTCGCTTGATGCCGTCCTTGATGAGCGGTGTGTTGAAATTTATCAAGAGGCCAAGTCTGTAGCCGGAAAGTCGAAGGTAGGTTAGTCGTTGTGCAGAATGGATTGGGAGGAGTTGATCGAGCGCTTTCAATTCAACAACCAGTTGATCACCAACCAGCAGATCAATGCGGTAAGCGCTTTCGATGGTTACCCCCTCATAACAGATCGGTAACACGCATTGCATCACGCAGGGCACACCCCGCTTTTCCAGCTCGATTCCAAGACCCGCCTGATAGGCCGATTCGAGCAAACCAGGCCCCAAGGCCTTATGCACCGTCAGCGCAGCATCGACTACGCTTTTAGCCAGATCATCCAGTTCTTTTGGAATTTCTTGGTGCATCTTGGTGCCCTTGGTGGCTTGGTGGTTCGCTTTATTCAATCCGAGTATCGAGCCCCTGCTCCGCGAGTTCGGCGGCGCGCAGTACGGCGCGGGCCTTGTTTTCGGTTTCCTGCCATTCGGATGACGGGTCGGAGTCGGCGACGATGCCGGCGCCGGCCTGTACGTGCAGTTTGCCGTCCTTGACGACGGCGGTGCGGATGGCAATGGCCAGGTCCATGTCGCCAAGGAAACCCAGATAACCGACCGCACCGGCGTAGATGCCGCGCTTGATCGGCTCCAGTTCGTCGATGATTTCCATGGCCCGTACCTTGGGCGCACCGGACACCGTGCCGGCGGGAAACGTGGCCTTCAGCACGTCGAGCGCAGCCAGTCCCGGCTGCAGCTTGCCTTCGACGTTGGAAACGATGTGCATTACATGCGAATAGCGTTCGACGATCATGTTCTCGGTGAGCCTGACGCTGCCAACCTGCGCAACACGCCCCGCATCGTTGCGTCCGAGGTCGAGCAACTGGACGTGTTCGGCCCGTTCCTTCTCGTCGGCCAGCAATTCGGCCGCCAGCGCCTGATCCTCTTCAAAGGTCGAGCCGCGCTTGCGGGTGCCGGCAATCGGCCTGACCGTCACCGTATCCCCTTCGAGCCGGACGAGAATTTCAGGTGAGGCACCAACCACATGAAAGTCCTCGAAGTTGAAGTAGAACATGTAGGGCGACGGGTTGAGCGAGCGCAGCGAACGGTAGAGCGCCAGCGGACTGGCGGTAAACGGCTTGCTCATGCGCTGCGAGAGGACGACCTGCATGACGTCGCCCTCGGTGATGTAGCGCTTGGCCTTGAGCACGGCCTGCTTGAAGTGTGCCTCGCCGAACAGGGAGACGGCGGGTTGCGATGAGCGCGGCGTTTCGCTGGGGATGCTTGCCGATTCGCGCAGCCTGGCGAGCAACTCCTTCAGCCGCGCCTGCGCCTTCTGGTAGGCGCCGGGAACGCCGGGCTCGGCGTAGACGACGAGCGTCAGCTTGCCTGAGAGGTTGTCGACGACGGCAATTTCTTCGGAGAGCAGCAGCACGATGTCGGGGGTGCCGAGTTCGTCGTTTTTGGCCGTTCGCGTCAGCTTGGTTTCGACGTAGCGCACGGTGTCATAGCCGAAGCAGCCGACCAGGCCACCGCAGAATCGGGGCAGACCGGCCGACGGCGCGGCACGGAAACGCTGCATGTACTTGCCGATGAAGTCGAGCGGATTGGTGTCGTCTTCACGCTCGGCGATGCGGTTGCCGGTGAGCACCAGAACCTGGTGGGCATTGACGACGATGCGCGTCGGACTGGCCAGACCGATGATCGAGTAACGGCCGAAACGCTCGCCACCATGCACCGACTCGAGCAGATAGGTGTAGGGC
>NZ_JAEUOI010000102.1 GCF_016790145.1 Propionivibrio sp.
ATGCGATAGAGTTGCTGCCGAGCGAATGCGTTCCATCGCTGTCATCTTTTGGCATGATTCCATGCTTGTAAGGAGCAGAAGAGAAATGTTTGTTGATCTTCTTGGAGCTAGGACTGCAACAGGGGGAAAATCGGCATGCGACTGAGTATCTTTCAGTGGCAGTCGCTCAAGACAAGGATGACCCTGTTCACTTTGTCTGTCTTCCTGGTCGGCATCTGGTCGCTGGCTTTCTACGCTAGCCGGATGCTGCGCCAGGATCTGGAATATCTGCTGGGCGAACAGCAGTTCTCGACGGCTTCGATCATCGCCGCGCAACTCAATCAAGAATTCGATGAGCGCTTTAGATCGCTGGAAACCGTTGCCGGAAGCGTTACGCCGGACCTGCTGGGCAAACCTGCGGCCGTACAGGCGCTTCTGGAACAGCGCCCGCTTTTTCAGAGAGCATTCAACGCGGGCAGCTTCGTCACCGGGATTGACGGCATCGTTATCGCTTCCCTGCCGCTCTCGGCCGAACGCTTCGGCGTCAATTACATGGACAGGGATTTCATGGTCGCTGCGCTCAAGGAGGGGAAATCGACGATCGGCCAGCCGGTATTGGGCAAGAAGTCCTTGGCTCCGGTTTTCGCCATGGCGGTGCCGATTCGCGATGCGCAGGGCAAAGTGATCGGCGCCCTGGTCGGAGCGACCTACCTGGGCGCGCCCAGTTTCCTGGACAAGATATCGGAAAACCGCTATGGCAGAACCGGCAGTTATTTGCTGATTGCGCCGCAGCACAGGCTGTTTGTCACCGCCACTGACAAGAGCCGCATCATGCAGGCACTGCCTGCACCCGGCATCAATGCGATGCACGACAAGTACATGCAGGGCTATGAAGGGTATGGCGTAGCCACAAACTCCCGTGGTGTGGAAGAGCTGTCGGCGGCGAAAGGCATTCCGCTGGCCGGGTGGTACGTCGTCGTCGTGCTGCCTACCGCAGAGGCCTTTGCTCCGATTCGCGCCATGCAGCAGCGCATGCTGGTGGCCACACTCTTCCTCACCCTGCTGGCAGGGGCTCTGGTCTGGTGGATATCCTCCTGGATTTTAAGACGCCAGCTCTCTCCGCTGCTGGCTGCCACGAAATCGCTGGATACCATGTCCGCAGCCAGCCAGACCCTGCTTCCCTTGCCTCTCGCCCGGCCCGACGAAATCGGCCAGCTCATCGGCGGCTTCAACCGCCTGCTGGAAACCCTGAGTCAACGAGAAACAGCATTGCGCGAGAGCGAGGAACGGTTCAAGGCGCTTCATGATGCCTCCTTCGGCGGCATTCTGATCCATGATAAAGGCATCATTCTGGACTGCAATCATGGGCTCTCGGAGTTGACCGGATACACCCGCCAGGAGCTTGTCGGGATGGATGGACTCCAACTCATTGCGCCAGAATGGCGTGAGCAGGTCATGAGTAATATTCAAAGCGGAGTGGCGACAGCCTACGAAGTCGAAGGTCTCTGCAAGGATGGCACCCGATACCAACTTTTCATTCGTGGCAAGAATATCCCTTACAAAGGACGTACTGTCCGGGTGGTCGAATTCAGGGACATTACCGAGCGCAAACAGGCCGAGGCAAAACTTCATCTCGCCGCCAGCGTCTTCATCCATGCCCGTGAAGGCATCATGATTACTGCGGCAGACGGGTCAATCATCGACGTCAATGACGCATTCACCAGCATCACCGGGTATGAACGCGACGAAGTCCTCGGTAAAAACCCGAGACTGCTCAACTCAGGTCGTCACGACAAGGAATTCTATGCCGCCCAGTGGGCTGAACTGATTGAAAAAGGCCACTGGTACGGTGAAATATGGAACCAGCACAAGAACGGTGACTTGTTCGCCGTGATGGAAACCATCAGTACCGTGCGTGATATCCAGGGTAAAACCCAGCACTATGTCGCGCTGTTCTCAGACATTACCTCGCTCAAGGAATACCAGAAGCAGCTTGAGCGCATCGCCCACTATGACGTACTGACCGCGCTGCCCAACCGCGCGCTACTCGCAGACCGACTGCGCCAGGCCATGGCTAATGCCCAGCGGCGTGGACAGCGGCTGGCCGTGGCCTATCTCGACCTCGATGGTTTCAAAGCCATCAACGACAAGCATGGACATGGGGCGGGCGATCAATTGTTGATGACGGTGGCCGCGCGCATGAAGCAGGTACTGCGCGAAGGCGACACACTCGCCCGGCTCGGGGGCGACGAGTTCGTCGCTGTGCTGCTCGATTTGGCCAATGTCGATACCAGCGCCCCGATGCTTAACCGGCTTCTTGTTGCGGCCGCGCAGCCGGTGCATGTCGACGACCTTGTGCTGCAGGTTTCGGCCAGTCTCGGCGTCACCTTTTACCCGCAGGCGGAAGACGTCGAAGCCGACCAGCTTCTGCGTCAGTCCGACCAGGCCATGTATCAGGCCAAGCTGACCGGCAAAAACCGGTATCAGGTCTTCGACGACGATCTGGATCGTAGCGTCCGCGGCCATCACGAAGGACTGGAGCACATCCGCCGCGCCCTGAACGAGCGCGAGTTCGTGCTTCATTTCCAGCCCAAGGTCAACATGCGTATCGGCAGGGTGGTCGGTGCCGAAGCGCTTATCCGCTGGCAACATCAGGAAAAAGGCCTGCTGCCACCGGCCGCTTTCCTGCCGGTGATCGAAGATCATCCGCTGGCTATCGAACTCGGCGAATGGGTGATCGAAACTGCGCTGACACAGATGGCACGCTGGCAGGCGGCCGGACTGGACATCCCGGTCAGCGTCAATATCGGCGCCCGCCAATTGCAGCAGGCGAATTTCGTTGAACGCCTGCAAGTGATTCTGGCGGCGCATCCTGAGTTCAAGCCGGGCGACCTGGAACTGGAGGTACTGGAGAGCAGCGCGATGGAAGACCTGTCCGGCGTATCGCAGGTCATTGAGGCCTGCCGGGAGTTCGGTGTCGGTTTTGCTCTGGACGACTTCGGAACCGGTTATTCCTCGCTGACCTACCTGAAACAGCTGCCGGTAACCCTGCTCAAGATCGACCAGAGCTTCGTGCGCGACATGCTCCACGACCCGGATGATCTGGCCATTCTGGAGGGCGTACTCGGTCTGGCTACCGCCTTCCGCCTCCAGGTCATCGCCGAAGGCGTGGAGACCGGCGAGCAACAGGGAATGCTGCTGCGCCTCGGCTGCGATCTGGTCCAGGGCTTCAGCATCGCGCGGCCGATGCCGGCAGATGAAATGCTCAAGTGGTCGGCCGCCTGGTTCCCCGATCCAGCCTGGAGCAAGTTGCCACCCATCCCTCGTGACGATTTACCGCTGCTTTTTGCCGGCACCGAGCACCGTGCCTGGGTTGCCTCCATGGAAAAATACCTTGATAACAAACGTAGTGCTCCGCCTCCACTGGATCACCAGCAGTGCCGTTTTGGCGCATGGATGGTAAACGAAGGCCGAGCCCGCCATGGCACGCAGCAGGCCTTCCAGCGCATTGAGCCCTTGCACCGGGAGGTGCATGCGCTGTCGGCGGAGTTGTGCGAACTCAAGGCGCGAGGCCGGAGCGCTGAAGTGCTGGAGAGGCTTGGCGAGCTCCATTCCCTGCGGGACGCCTTGCTTGCGCAGTTGAATCTCCTGGTGCAGGACAGCGGATCAGCGGTCTCACCTGCGCTTCGGAACCAGCCGGCAAGGCAGGAGGTGCAGGCGCCTTGATGCACTATGCCCGGCAAGCCAATGTTTATGCGGCTCCCTCAGCATGCTTTGCGGGTGTGGCTTATTGAAAGCGCTTCAAAGCGCCAGATACGCTCAGGAATAAGCACTCAAGGTATCCAATAAGCGAGTTCAACTTTAGCGCCCAACCGTTCAGGTCGTCCGCGACAGTAACTACTCGGGTGCCTGGAATGTCCCGACCTATTGATGAGGTATTGAAGAACTTACCTACCTTGACCGCTCAACGTTACCGTGATCGACGAGCTGATAACACTCTGGGGTACGTTGCAGTGAAACATCGGTGCAGTCAGATAGGCTGCAAGAAAATTTCCTGGATATGCAAGCGCTCCTGACACAGAATAGTCCCAATTCAGGCCAGCTATTCTCATCTAACGGGGTTAGCCGGGTAGTAAAGTTTTGTGAATAAACGCCGATAAAAGTGGCATCCTTATTGAAGAATCAGAAAATGCCAGTGAAAATTCCAACTGAAGTTTTACTTCCTTATCTCAGCGAAAGCGACAACAAAACCTTATCTGAGGACAAAGGAGCTCAACCGGTCGACAGTTCGGCCAAGCTACGTGCCACCTTGTCGAACTCATTATCGAAACAGAGGCATGCCCTGGAGGAAACCCTCAAGCGCGTTGAGCAGGGTAAGAATGGCCAAGAGAATCATACTCGTAGCGGCGCTCAAAAGGCCGGCGCGGAACGTCGGCAAGAGCAGCGCAGGAAGGAAAAGCTACCCGTACTACTCGACACCCGCCTGTCACGTAGTCGTCGCAAATCCGCCCGGGACCCGGCAATCGACTGCAAGATCTGATTTCGTTACGCACCGGCAACCCGCTTTAAACAACGATCGTCTGTGCCTCGCCGTCTGCACGCGCTTCTATGCGCCCAATCTCGAGCGCATTCTCGCCGGCCGCATGTAACAGATGCAGCGCCTGTTGCACGTGCTCGCTGGCAACAATAACGACCATGCCGATACCGCAATTGAAAACGCGGTGCATTTCGCTTTCGACGATGTTGCCTTCGCTCTGCAACCACTGAAAAAGTCTGGGACGCAGCCAGCTCGACTGCTCGATGACGGCCTTGACGGCCTCTGGTAAAACACGCGGAACGTTTTCCGTAATGCCGCCGCCGGTGATGTGTGCCATACCCTTGACCGGCAGCGCAGCAATAAGCGCCAGCAACGGTTTTACGTAGATGCGCGTCGGCGCCATGATGGCGTCGGCCAGCGTTCGAGTTTGCGTTCCCTCAACATCGAAAGCAGCGGCCAGAGCGGGGTTCGAGCGCGCGATGATCCTGCGCACCAGCGAATAGCCGTTGGAGTGGGCACCGGAAGACGGCAAGCCAAGTACCACATCGCCCGGCATGATGCTCTGGCCGGTGATGATGGCCGACTTTTCGACGACGCCAACGGCGAAACCCGCCAGATCGTATTCACCTTCCGGGTACATGCCCGGCATTTCAGCGGTTTCGCCACCGATCAGAGCACAGCCGGCCTGTTCACAGCCCTGGGCGATACCATGGATGACGCTGGCTGCCGTATCGACATCAAGCTTGCCGCAGGCGAAGTAGTCGAGGAAAAAAAGCGGTTCCGCGCCCTGCACCAGAACGTCATTGACGCTCATGGCAACGAGGTCGATACCGACCGTTTCGTGGCGTTTGAGCTCGAAAGCCAGCTTGAGCTTGGTGCCAACGCCATCGGTACCGGAAACCAGTACCGGCTCGCGATAACGCCTGGGCACCTCGAACAGCGCGCCAAAGCCGCCCAAGCCACTGAGTACGCCTTCGCGCAGGGTTTTCCTGGCAAACGGCTTGATGCGTTCGACCAGTTCGTCGCCTGCATTGATATCAACGCCGGCATCGCGATAGGAGAGTGATTGCTTCGATTGCTGAGTCATCGTGTATGTCGTCCCAAACGAGGCTTGCGCAGGCACTGTAGTGATAAAATGAAGAACTTTAGCTGCAAAAGACGGGATTTTATCCGAAATGGCCGTCTCGCGTGCTGACCGCACCCTTCCCTCCGCAACTTCCCAATGCGCCAACTGATCCTTGATCTATTACCGGAAGCCCCACCGAGCCTCGATAACTTTGTTGCCGGCGTCAATGGCGAAGTGCTGAGCAGTTTTGCTGCCTGGCTCGCACCGGACAGCCGCGAGCCTTCGCTGTTGCTATGGGGCGAGTCGGGCGCCGGCAAGACTCACTTGTTGCGCGCCAGCGCCGGCCAATACAGCGATGCTTTGGCCGACCCTGATCTGGCGATGATTGACGAAAGCGGGCGCTTGCACGCCGTTGATAACGTCGAAGCGCTGAGCGCAGTCGGGCAGATCGTACTTTTCAACCTTTTCAATGGCCTGCACGGCTGTCGAGGGCGCCTGCTGACTTCTGCCCGCCAGCCGCCGCTACAACTCTCGTTGCGCGAAGATCTGCGCACTCGTCTCGGTTCGGGACTGATCTACCGTCTGCAAACCCTCAGCGATGATGAAAAAATCGATGCACTGACGATGCAGGCCAGGGCGCGCGGATTATATCTGCCGCCGGAGGCGCTCGATTATCTCTTGGCACGCTCACCGCGTGACATGCGCAGCCTTTGCGGTTTTCTGGAAGCGCTCGACCGTTTCTCGCTGGAGCACAAGCGAGCCATCACCCTCCCCTTGCTGCGAGAAGTACTGCAAAACCCGCCGAATTGATGACTTACGGAAAGACACCCATGCAACTTGCCCTGTTTGACCTCGACAATACCCTGCTTTCCGGTGACAGCGATTACGAATGGACACAGCACCTGATCAGCAAGGGCGTTCTCGAGCGTGATGCTTTCGAGCTACGGAACAGCGAATTCTTCGCGCAGTACAAGGCCGGCACGCTCGACATCTACCAGTTTCTCGATTTTCAGTTGGCTTCGCTGGCGCAAAATTCGCGTGCCGATCTGGACACCTGGCACGCTGAATTTATGGCCACGCGCGTACGACCCATGCTGGACCAGAAGGCGCGCGACCTAGTCAAGAGACATCAGGACCAGGGCGATCTGTGCGCTCTGGTGACCGCTACCAACAGCTTCGTCACCGGCCCGATCTGCCGCGAACTGAACATTCCCCACCTGATCGCCACCATTCCGGCGCAGGTCAACGGCCAGTTCACCGGCAAGCCGCGCGGCACCCCGGCCTACCGTGAAGGCAAGGTCACCCGTGTCGAGGACTGGCTCGAATCATTGGGCTTGTGGTGGAGCTGTTTCGAGCGAAGCTGGTTCTACAGCGACTCGCTCAACGACCTGCCGCTTTTGTCTCAAGTCAGCGACCCGGTGGCCGTCGATCCGGACAGTATCCTGCGCGCCCATGCCGAAGCCGCTGGTTGGCCCATCCTGGAATGGCATCCCAGGTAAAAATGCCAGGAGAAAAATTTCACCACCTGACCACAAAAGGAGACAGGTTTCACCAGCAAAAGCATGACTGTGAGTGGTGCTCCCTGGGGCTCCCGGTTCTTCCTTTATTCTCTCTGGTGACCTGGCGGCTTATCTTAGCAAGTTGACTAACAACTCATCCACACTAAGTAAGCTACTGATTTCCACCGGAAATTCGGCTATCATTACGCATTTTTGCTGTGCCGCAACATGACAAGAAACGAGTGATGATTCGCAAATTGATAACCCGTGTCTTCGGACGCAAGACGCCTGGTGCGCCCGGCGAGCCAGCCGTCATCGGCGTTGGCAGGCACGGCATCCGCCGCGACGACATCAGCAACGGCAGCCGGCGCACCGTCGAAACACTGCAAGAACAGGGCTACAAGGCTTATGTTGTTGGAGGAGCGGTGCGCGACCTGCTCGCCGGTATCACGCCCAAGGACTATGACGTGGCCACCAACGCCACGCCGGAACAGGTGCGCCACTGCTTCCGGCGCTCGCGCATCATCGGTCGCCGTTTCCAGATCGTGCATGTGATGATGGGCGCCGAGACCATCGAGGTCACCACTTTCCGTGGTCACCATGATCAACTTGGCGGCAACAAGTCGCATACCGACGATCAGGGACGGGTGCTGCGCGACAACGTTTTCGGTAGCGAGAAGGAAGATGCGGCGCGGCGCGATTTTACGGTCAACGCCCTGTACTTCGACCCGGTCTCGGAAACCATCATCGACTATCACCACGGCGTGGCTGATCTGAAACAGAAAACCCTGCGCATGATCGGCGACCCGAAAACCCGCTACCGTGAAGACCCGGTGCGCATGCTGCGCGCCGTTCGCCTGGCCGCCAAGCTCGGTCTGACCATCGACCCGGAGGCCAGCCGGCCGATTCGCGAGATGTCCGAGCTGATCGAGAACGTTCCGCCCTCGCGCCTGTTCGACGAAATGCTCAAGCTGCTGACCTCCGGTCATGCTGTGCAATGCGTGCAGCAGTTGCGCGCCGAAGGCCTGCACCACGGACTGTTGCCGCTGCTCGACGTGATTCTCGAACAGCCGCTCGGCGAGCGCTTCGTGATGCTGGCGCTGGAGAGTACCGACCGCCGCGTGCGCGAGGGCAAGCCGATCTCGCCCGGATTCCTCTTTGCCACCCTGCTCTGGCACGAAGTCCTGGCCAAGTGGGAAGCCCTCATGAGCCGTGGTAGCGAAGGCGAGACCCCGACCCGCGTTCCGGCCCGCATCCCGGCCCGCATCCCGGCCCTTTTCCTGGCCATGGACGAAGTGCTCGACGTACAGGCTGAGAAACTCGCCATCACGCGCCGCATCGCCGGTGACATCAAGGACATCTGGGCACTGCAACCGCGTTTCGAGCAGCGCTCGGGCAAACGCCCCTACGGCGTCCTTGAACAGCCGCGTTTCAAGGCGGCATACGACTTCCTGCTGCTGCGCGCCGAATCGGGCGAAGTCGATGGCGAACTGGGAGAGTGGTGGACCCAATTCATGAATCGTGACGGCGATGCCCGTGCCGCCATGTTGCTGCCGCCCAAACCGGATGAAAAGAAAAAGCGCAGGCGGCGCAAGCGCAAACCAGCCACCGTTGAACCGGAATAAGCTCATATGCTGACCACCAAGCCGCTCAGCTCAGCAAGGGGCACCAGGATGACTAACCTCTTTCCTGGTGAAACTTCTTGAACTTCAAATCCCGGTGATGAGATTTGTTCGTGAGTTTGCCAATGCACCTTGCCCACGTTGCTCTAGGCGCCAATCAGGCCGAACCGCTCGCTCAGGTACGCGCCGCTCTGGAGGCGCTGAAGCGACTACCGGAATCCCGCCTGCTGCGTGCCTCGTCGCTGTACCGCACGGCGCCGGTCGGCATTCGCGGTCAGCCCGACTTCATCAACGCTGTTGCCAGCCTTGAGACAACACTTACGCCGCACGCGATGCTCGCCGCCCTGTTCGATGTTGAAGCCCAATTCGGGCGCCGGCGTGATTTCCACCATGCACCCCGCACGCTCGATCTCGACCTGCTGCTCTACGAGGCGCAGATCATCGACAGCCCGCAGCTCCAGTTGCCGCATCCGCGCATGCATCTGCGCGCCTTTGTCATCGCACCGCTGCTTGAAATCGCCCCGGACTGCTGCATCCCCGGTCGCGGTCGCGCTGCAGCCTGGCTACCGGCGCTGAGCCTGCAGCGCATTGAAAAGCTGAGGCAATGAAATTCCCGGTGATCTGGCAAACCGTGCTGCTGCTTTCCGCCTCGAACGTCTTCATGACATTCGCCTGGTACGCTCACCTGAAGCACCTGATCGATCGGCCCTGGTGGATTGCGGCGCTGATCTCGTGGGGAATCGCACTTTTTGAATACCTGCTGCAGGTACCGGCCAACCGCATCGGTCACAGCAAACTTTCACTGGCCCAGCTCAAGATCCTGCAGGAAGTGATCACGCTAACCATTTTTATCCCCTTTGTCGTTTTTTACATGCAGCAGCCGCTCAAACTTGAGTATCTTTGGGCGGCTCTGTGTATCCTAGGGGGTGTTGACACTCATTTCGTGGAACGCGTTGCCGCGAGGGGGCGGTGGATGCTAGGCGCGCGCCACCGCCCGCACCGGGGTGCGGGCACGGCGAGCAACAACACAGACGCCGCCCCCTCGCGGCAACCCTTCGGGACGGCCTCTGTGCGGGCGCATCGCAGCGTTGCGGCGGCTGGCCTGGCACCAGCCAGGCGGCGGCGCCGCGCCTTGCGCTGCATCCCGCACAGAGGCCGTCGCGCCCATGAAATGAATGCCAACACCCCCTAGGCGCAGTATATTTCGTTTTCCGCACATGAAAAAAAATCTGCTCGATTCGGCGCGTCACATCATTGTCGAAGGCCCCATTGGCGTCGGCAAGACCAGCCTTGCCCGACGCCTTGGCGAACACCTGGAAGCCGAGTTGCTGCTGGAGCAACCGGAAACCAACCCCTTCCTCAGCCGTTTTTATCAGAACCAGGAACGCTACGCGCTGCAGACGCAGCTTTTCTTTCTCTTCCATCGCCTCGACCTGTTGCGCGACCTGGCGCAGCCTGAACTCTTCCCGCGCACCGTGGTCAGTGACTTCCTGCTTGAGAAAGACCCGCTGTTTGCCGCCCTGACCCTGAATGAAGACGAGTACACGCTCTACCGCCAGATCTATGATCGCGTTTCCTTGCCGGCTTCTGTCGCACCCGATCTGGTGATTTACCTGCAAGCCAGGCCTGAAACACTGGTTTCCCGGGTACGAAAACGTGGTATCGACATGGAACGCAAGATCAGCGACGACTATCTGATCCTTCTCGGCGAAAGCTATACGCGCTTTTTCCACAATTACGAGGCGGCGCCGGTAATGGTGGTCAACTCCGAAAATCTTAATTTCGTCGACAGTGCCGACGATTTTCAACTGCTCGTCCAGCGCATCGAATCCATGCGTGGGCATCGCGAATACTTCAACCGGGGGGATTGATCCATGTCCGTACATTCGGCAACACGACGACTCACGCAGCTTGATCTGGCGAAAATGCGGACGGCCGGAGAAAAAATTGCCGTTCTTACCTGTTACGACGCGAGCTTCGCGCATCTGTGCGATGCAGCCGGCGTTGAAGTACTGTTGATTGGCGATTCGCTGGGCATGGTGCTGCAGGGTCACGACTCGACGCTGCCGGTGACGCTTGCCAATGTGGCTTACCACACCAGCGCCGTGGCGCGTGGCTGCAAGCGTCCGCTGATCATTGCCGACATGCCTTTCGGCAGTTTCCAGGAAAGCCCGCAACAGGCTTTTCGCAATGCCGTGCTGCTGATGGCGGCTGGCGCGCAGATGGTCAAGATCGAAGGCGGTGTGGGCATGGCCGAAACAACACTCTTCCTGACCACACGCGGCATCCCGGTGTGCGCACACGTCGGCCTTACACCGCAATCGGTTCATCAACTGGGCGGCTACCGCGTGCAGGGCAAGGATGATACCGGAGCGGCAAAACTGCTGGCCGATGCTCTCGCCCAGCAGGATGCCGGCGCCGGACTGATCGTTCTCGAAGCCATCCCTTCGGCGCTGGCGGCCGAGGCAAGCAGACAACTGTCGATTCCGAGCATTGGTATCGGCGCGAGCAAGGCCTGCTCTGGCCAGGTGCTGGTGCTGCACGACATGCTCGACATCACGGCCGGCAGGAAGGCGCGCTTCGTCAGGAATTTCATGGCCGGCCAAACCTCGATCGCCGCCGCCGTCGCCGCCTATGTTGCAGCGGTCAAGGACGGCAGCTTCCCGGGACCGGAGCATTGTTACTGACCAACCTTTAACCGCCTTAAACGCAGAGACCGCAGAGTCGCAGGGTACGCGGAGAAAACCCAAGTATTCTCCCCTCACTGCATACTCTGCGTCTCTGCACTCTCTGCCCCCAGGGGGGTTTCCTACGGGGCACGTCGAAAAAGGTTCAAAACCCATGCAAATTCACTCCTCTATAGCCGACCTGCGCCCCGCCCTGAGAAACTGCGGCCGCATCGTTTTCGTCCCGACCATGGGCAATCTGCACGCCGGCCACATTGCGCTGATGACGCAGGCACAGGCGCACGGCGATACCGTCGTCGCCAGCCTTTTCGTCAATCGCCTGCAATTCGGACCGAACGAAGACTTTGACAAGTATCCTCGCACCTTTGCCGACGACTGCGAGAAGCTGGAGGCAGCGGGCGTCGATATGCTGTTCGCGCCAGGCGAGCGCGATCTTTACCCGGAAGAACAGCAGTACCAGGTCGACCCGCCGGATATTCAGAACCAGCTTGAAGGCGAATTCCGTCCGGGCCATTTCCGCGGTGTTGCCACCGTCGTACTCAAGCTTTTCAATATCGTGCAGCCGCAGGTTGCGGTGTTCGGCAAGAAGGACTACCAGCAACTGATGGTTCTGCGCAACATGACTCGACAGTTGGCGCTACCGATTGAAATCGTCGGTGGCGATACGGTGCGCGCCGAAGACGGTCTGGCGCTCTCCTCGCGCAACGGCTATTTGTCAGCAGCCGAACGTGCCGAGGCGCCGCGCCTGTACCGCGTCCTGAGCGAAATCCGCACAGCCGTGCGTGGTGGCGAACAGAACTTTGCGAAACTCGAACAGGCCGCCGTTGTCCAACTCGACAGTCACGGCTGGCAAACCGATTATGTTGCAGTGCGACAGCAGTCCGATCTGCAAGTCCCGCAGGCCGGAAATGATTCATTGGTGGTGCTTGCAGCCAGCCGGCTTGGAATACCCCGGCTCATTGATAACATTGAAATTTAAACACTGCAACATGGTCGTTGACAGGCGGAGATTTGCCGCTACAATGCACTTCCCTCAACACTACTTGCACGGGCAAAACCATGCAGAGAACGATGCTGAAGTCGAAGTTGCACCGCGTAACGACAACGCACGCCGAGCTTCACTATGAAGGCTCATGCGCCATTGACGACAACCTGCTCGACGCGGCCAATATCCGCGAGTACGAACAGATCGATGTCTGGAACGTCAATAACGGCGAACGATTCACGACGTATGCCATTCGTGGCGAGCGTGGGTCGGGCATCATCTCGGTCAATGGTTCGGCTGCACGCCGCGCCTCACCGGGCGACATCCTGATCATTGCCAGCTTTGCAGTCTATAACGAAGTTGAACTCTCCAAGTACGCACCGGCACTGATCTACGTCGACGCGAAAAACCGCATCGTGCGCCAGGGCAACGGGATTCCAGCGCAAGCCGCGGCCTGAACCGGCTTCCCGTTCGTTTTGCCCCATAAAAAAAGCCCTGGCGGGCGAACCGGCCAGGGCTTTTTGTTGCCCGCTTGAATTAGTGCTTGCTGGCTCCCGAAGCGCCGAATCCCGTCTGGGCCCGGATGTACTGGTCTTCGAAGGCGTCGATTTCCCGCTTTGCCCTGGCGCTCGAATCGGTCTTGGAGAAGACGTAGGCGAGCAGGAAGGCCAGCGGCATGGCGAACAGGGCCGGTTGGCTGTAGGGGAACAATGCCACCTTGTTGCCCAGCACATCGACCCACACCGACTTCGACATGACGACGAAGGCAACGGCGGAAAAGAGGCCGCCATAACCGGCGAACAGAGCACCGCGGGTGGTCAGCCCCTTCCAGTACATGGAGAGGATGAGGACCGGGAAGTTGCCTGCCGCCGCCACGCCGAAGGCCAGGCCGACCATGAACGCCACGTTCTGCTTCTCGAACAGTATGCCGAGAATGATGGCGACAATGCCAAGGCAGATGGTGGCGAGCTTCGAAACGCGGATCTCGGCCGCTTCCGTAGCCTTACCCTTCATGATGACGCGGGAGTAGAGGTCATGCGAGATCGCCGAGGCACCCGCCAGAGCCAGACCGGAAACCACGGCCAGGATGGTAGCGAAGGCAACTGCGGCCATGAAGCCGAGCAGCATGTCGCCGCCGACCGCCTTGGCCAGATGCATGGCGACCATGTTGCCGCCGCCGATCAGCTTGCCACCGATAACGCCACCTTCAAAAAAGTCCGGATTCTGGCCGACGATGATGATCGCGCAGAGACCCATGATGAAGATCACGTTGAAGAAGTAGGCGACGATACCGGAAGCGTAAAGTACCGACTTGCGCGCTTCCTTGGCGTCGGTTACGGTGAAGAAGCGCATCAGGATGTGCGGCAGGCCGGCGGTACCGAACATCAGCCCAAGACCGAGCGAAATGGCGTTGATCGGATCGGCCAGCAGACCCCCCGGTGTCATCAGCTTGAGTCCAAGCTTATGCACGGACGTCGCCTTTTCCATCAGGGTAGTAAAGGAAAAACCGAACTGGCTGAAGGCCAGCAGCATGGCCAGTGTACCGCCGGTGAGCAGCATGCAGGCCTTGATGATCTGCACCCAGGTCGTGGCGACCATGCCGCCGAAAGTCACATAGACCATCATCAGTATGCCTACACCGATAATGGCGATATTGTAATCGAGGCCGAAGAGCAGTTTGATCAACTGGCCGGCACCCACCATCTGGGCGATCAAATAGAAGCAGACGACGGTCAGCGAGGAAATGGCCGCCATGGTGCGTACGCTGCCTTCATCCAGGCGGAAGGCGGTGATGTCGGAGAAGGTAAAACGACCGAGGTTACGCAGGCGTTCGGCCATCATGAACAGGATGACCGGCCATCCGGCAAAGAAGGACAGCATGTAGAGGTAGCCGTCAAAGCCACTGCCATAGACCAGTGCCGTCAAACCCAGCAGCGTGGCCGCCGACATGTAGTCCCCGGCAATGGCCAGACCGTTCTGTCTGCCGGTGATACCGCCACCGGCAGTGTAAAAATCGGCCGTGGACTTGGTACGACTGGACGCCCAGTAGGTGATTCCCATGCTTAACGCCACGAACAGGCAGAACATGATGATGGCGTGCCAGTTGGTGGGCTGCTTTTCGAGCGCACCCTCGACCGGCGGACCGGCATAGGCCATGGCGCTGAGCGCAAAAAGCCCGAGCGTGTTAAATAGTTGAGTCAGGTAGCGCATTATTTGTCCTCCTTGCGGGCTTGCTTGATGACTTCCTGGGTCAAAGCGTCAAATTCGCTATTGGCGCGCCTGACGTACAAAGCCGAGAGTAACCAGAAGAAAATGAACAGGGAAAGTTCAACGGCAACGCCCACCGTCAACATCGAACCTTCGCTGACAGGCTTGCCCATAACGGCTGGGAAATAGGCTACTGCAAGCACAAATCCATAAAACAGGGTGAGAACAATAAAAGTTAGCGTCCAGGCAAAGCGTCCCCTGGTGACGACAAGTTCCTGGAACTTCGGATTGACCCGCAACCGCTCATAAATTTCAACACTCATGGTGCTACCCCTCCTTCCAAAAAATTCAGCATCTTTCAAAAAGTTGGGGATCATATACGGGATTTCCGAAATATGGAATCCATAAAGGATTAATAAATTTTTGGTAATGATTCAGCCATTGTGAATGTTATTTTCTGCTGCGCCTGTCTTTGCACTTGCCCGTTGCCCCATCTGCGGTCATTTTCGCTACAATGAGCGGTTAGATTCGCTCGACACAGGGCAAGCGATACGAAGAATATCCATCCGCAACGACGCATCAATACCATTCCCGCAAGCCAATTTTCATTAAGAAAGGATCACTTCCCCATGGAACGTATTTTCAATTTCAGTGCCGGACCCGCCGCTCTCCCGCGCGAGGT
>NZ_JAEUOI010000107.1 GCF_016790145.1 Propionivibrio sp.
CATTGCATCGCATCTTCCGTCCTATCTCATGGACAAGGGACTGGGCGCCAGGGACGCGGTGGCAGGTCTTGCCATTATTGCGCTTACAAATGTTCCGGGAACCTAGTTTTGCGGCCATCTCGGCGGTTTGCTCCGCAGAAAGTACCTGCTGAGCGGTCTCTATATCGTACGCTCCGCTGCAATGATCCTCTTCGTTCTGTCGCCGCTATCGAGCTATTCGCTCTATGCGTTCTGCGCGGTGGCAGGATTCTTTTGGCTGGGCACCGTACCGCTGACTAATGGTCTCGTGTCGCAGGTATTTGGCGTGCGTTATGTCGCCACGCTGTTCGGCTGCGTGTTCTTCTGGCATCAGTTGGGTTCTTTCCTGGGTGTCTGGCTGGGTGGCTACGTTTTCGATGCCACCCGATCATACGACTTGATGTGGGCAGGCTCGATCCTGATTGGGCTTGTAGCAGCCGCACTTCATTACCCTATTGACGATCGGGAGATAGTCCGCAGTCCGCTGGCAGCGGGTGTCGCATGACGCGCCAAGCCAGGAACATTGCAATCCGAGGGATCACATGGATTGCGATCGGTGCTTGCTTGTACGGGGTATTCACTTCCTACCTGTCACCGTCGATCACAATGTCGGTTCTACAACTTATCTCCTTCTGTGGATGACCATTGTATGTACGAAGTTATTGGTTTCAGACCAATCGAAACTTGCCCGGTTTCTTGCGAAAACCGAACTACTTCGGGCCCGGGGATTTCCTGATCTGAAGATCAATCGTGATTATCTGCAAAGCCCTTTTGGAATAACAGACGGGATATTTTGTTTTGGCCACAAGGAACAAGTTTCTTCTGCCACGGCGCACTACGCGCAATGAGATTCCGACTGAGTCTATGACAAAACGACGGATACCTTAAGCAATCCACCAGTAAGTCGACGCGAGAAAGAACAATGGCAGAAAATCATACCGTAAACGCACCCACTCACTTTCCCGAGCCTTCTCCCGGAAGTGCACTGGTTTGCCACCCCTGGGCCGTTGCGCTGGCTCTGTCCTTGGGGCCAGCCGTATCCAACGGCCTGGGTCGCTTCGCCTACGCCCTCATCTTGCCAGCGATGCAGTCGGATTTGCACTGGAACTATACCGAAGCGGGGTGGCTCAATACCGCCAACGCGATTGGCTACTTGCTGGGTGCAATGGCTACTCTATGGGCGGTCCGGAGTAGGGGAGCGGGCGCACTGTTTCGGCTGGGCATGGTGGTGGTTACCGTGGCGCTACTCGTTTCAGGCGCGACCCGGGACATTGCGTTGCTTTCGCTCCTGCGCATCCTGGCGGGCTTGGCTGGAGCGCCGGTCTTCATTTGCGGCGGGGTGCTGGCCGCCGCACTGTTTCCTGCCGGCGACCCCCGAGCGGGCAATGCCATCGCCCTCTACTTCGGTGGCGCCGGAGCAGGTTTGCTGCTTTCCGGGATAGTCCTGCCCCTCTGGTTCGACCGGGCGGGACCCGCCGCCTGGCCAGCCGCCTGGATTTCCTTGGGAGTCCTCTCGGCTTTCTGCGTTCCGGCCACATGGTGGGCCAGTCTGCAGGTCGGCGAGTTGCCCGCCGCCAATGCTGCACCACTTCCGGGTGCCTGGCGCTGCTTCCTGCCGGCTTTGATTGGATATGGGTTCTTCGGCGCTGGCTACGTGATATACATGACTTTCGTGGTGGCCTGGGCACGTAGTGCTGGCGCCGGGGTGGGTGCGGTCATCTCCCTTTGGAGCCTGCTTGGTTTGGCCGTGCTGGCCTCACCCCTGGTTTGGCGGCCACTGATTGCCCGCTGGACCGGCCAAACCTGCATGGCCTTGTCCATCGGTGTTACCGGTTGTGGCGTGGCGCTTGCCTGGGCCATGCCAGGCAATGCAGGTCTTCAGGCGTCCGCCATCCTTTTCGGCCTGAGTTTCTTCATCGTCCCCTCTGCGGTCACCACCTTGGTCCGCAGCAGTTTGCCCAGGACCCAATGGGCTCCGGCGGTGGCTCTATTTACCGCTGTCTTTGCCGCCTCTCAGGCCGTCGGTCCGATCGCCGCTGGCTGGATAGCCGACCGGTCAGGCACACTTTCTTCAGGGCTGTTGCTGGGACTTGCATTGCTGGCGGCAGGAACTCTTGCGGCGTGGACACAGCCTTCGACGGGAACTTGAGAGTGCTGCGAACAACAACCGCCGTAGGTAAGCAGCAGTAGGCAACCACGCGTTGGTTTATAAGCCAGGAAATTTTTGGACTCCAAAGTCATTCAGTTGACCTGTCCGGCAGAAAGAAATCTTTCCAATTTAGGCGCCTAAGAATTGTCACTGACACTCGATCATGGCAAGCGTCCGTATGTTTCACATTCCCATACAGAATGATTACTGCGCGACAAAGTCGATTGAGCCGAATAGCAAGACAACGTAACATGTTTTACATGAATGGAAGCTTCCGCAACGCTGGGATGCCAGCAACATTTAGAGGAATAGCATGATTATCCAGAGTGAACATCTTCACGTTGCTTTGAAGCATGGATTCACGTTTGAACTCTCTGGTGCACGCGGAATCGAACTTTCCTGTCTTGCGGGCGCCATCTGGATCACGCAACACCAACAGATCGATGATTGGGTACTGCAATCAGGTCAATTTTTAACCATCACAAGCAACGGCAAAATCGTCATTTCCGCAAGCAAAGAGGGCGCCACATTTTCCGCGCAACAACCCGCACGGGAGCATGTAAAAAGTAGCGTCGCCCCGACCCTGAATTCGCGAAATTACTCCCTGTCCAGAACTTCAGGTGTGGAAGCATGAATACAAATTCTTACGAGCTACAAAGGATGTGGTCAGCCTTGTTGTCAATTTGCCGTTAGGGCGTACCTGGCAAATGTGCGTCAGGGGAAGAATGCATTCTCATCAAGTGAATCTCAGAGTGACAGGCGATTTCACCAATCATAACCTTACTATTAACACTGGATAATCAAGCAAATGATCAAAATATCTTTCTGTCTTCGGCGTCGATCTGATCTTACCCATGAGGAGTTTTTGGACTATTGGAAAAACAAGCATGGCTCATTGGTTCAGCAACACAAAGGTGTGCTGCGTATTGCACGCTACATCCAGTTTCATGGTGATTTCGGTCCAATGACATCAAAATTAATTGCCTTCCGCAGTTCCCCCGAACCTTACGACGGCATCGCAGAGATCTGGTACGAAAACCTAAGCGCGCTTGAGACATTAGGGCAAGACCCGGCAGCCAGGGCTGCTAGCCGACTTCTTTCGGAGGACGAAAAGAGATTCGTCGACCTGAAAAACTCACCAATTTTTACCGGTGAAGAGATCGAACTTGTGAGCGTTCAATGAGAAGCCCGGTCGCCCTTAACCTGGCCAAGCCAGATTTTTCTGCAAGTGGGGGGTGGAATGCACTATGTCTTGATTATCCATGAGGTCGAGTCTTACAAAGCATGGAAAGTCTGTTTTGACCATGCTGCCGGCATTCGTAAGGATGCAGGGGAAATCAGTTACCAATTGCTGCATTTCGACAATGAAAAAAACACCATTGTCCATCTCTCCCATTGGTCTTCCCTTGGCAATGCGAAAAGCTTTTTTGAATCGCCCTCGCTGGAAGCAATCAGGCAAGAGGCCGGTGTCAAGGCGCCCTCTTTTATCTATTTGAACGAAATAGAGCACAGGACTCTATAGCGGTATCCCTACGGAGCATCACATGCACACAGGTAGTTGTCTTTGCGGAGAAGTTGAATACGAAATCGATGGCGCGCTCGGTCCGATTGTTTATTGCCACTGTTCGCGCTGCCGAAAATCTACAGGCTCAGCATTTACTGCAGTATCGCGGGTGGCCTCCTCTGACTTCCGTATCGTAAAGGGAGAAGAGCATCTACGCAGCTACCGGAATGACTCTGGCCTTCATCGTGTTTTTTGTGGCGCTTGCGGTTCTGCAATCATTGGTAAACGCGAAAACCTGCCGGAGATTGTTCGAGTACGAATAGGCACTTTAGATACTCCAAACCATGACAAGGTTTCCTCGCATATCTTTGTTGATTCAAAAGCCGAGTGGGAGAACATTCCTGATGATGCCCCTCAGTATTCAGAGTGGCCTGAGGGCTAGCATTCGTTACAGATGAGGCTGTGTCAATAGCTCGCAGAACTCCATTGCTTAATGAAATCCCAAGCATTTTCCACTAGACACATACGATTCTATCTCATGCCAAGGAGAATCCATGAATCCAAGTCCGAGTGAAAGAGGGGAAAACTTCAGCGTTGTAGAAATTGGCGCTGTAGATCTCTGGAAGAACTACAAAGTGAAGAGCAAAGCGCTGCAAGGCGTCGATGTGTCAGGCAAGTTATTCCTGAATTCGATCCTTGGCTTGACCGGAATGGAAGTTTCGGTGAACTGCCTGCGTGCTGGTAGCGCCATGCCCTTCTACCACAAGCATCATTGCCATGAAGAGCTTTATCTTTTCTTGAAGGGAAGAGGCCAATTTTACGTCGATGGAATAGTAATAGAAATCCAAGAGGGTACCGCGCTGCGTGTATACCCGGAAGGAGAGCGAACATGGCGCAACAATTCCCGCGAAGATCTCTTCTATCTTGTGATTCAAGCCACCGAAAACTCGATTAATGCTGACGGAACGGAGGACGGCTACTCCGATCAACGCAATGTAGTTTGGCCAGCGTGACCCATACCCGCACTAACTTCATCGAAATGAAACTGAATGCACCTGATTGGCATTTGCACTGTAGGGCGAGACCATGAAATCCCAAAATGAAAAATCCGCTGAATTTGTTAACTTGCACCGTAAAGGTCACTGCTTTGTTATTCCCAATCCTTGGGATGCAGGTTCGGCAAGGTTACTTGAACACCTTGGCTTCAAGGCCTTGGCAACGACAGGCGCAGGTTTTGCCTTCTCGCAGGGGAAATCCGACCTCAGCATCAATGCGAAAGAAATGCTTCCGCATCTCACTCAGCTATGCAATGTAACCAGCTTGCCCATTAGCGCGGATCTTCAAAACGGTTTTGGCAGCACACCAGAAGACGCGGCAATGACCATTACCGAAGCTGCCAAAACAGGCATTGTTGGCTGTTCAATTGAAGATGCATCTGGTGAACTCGAACATCCAATCTATGATTTGGGACTCGCAAGGGAGCGCATCCAGCATGCTGTGTCAGCCGCCAAGTCACTTGATTTCAAATTTATCCTCACCGCCCGGGCAGAAAATTACTTCTACGGCAATCCTGATTTAGAAGACACCATTCTCAGGCTTCAGGCTTATCAGGATGCTGGCGCAGATGTGCTATATGCCCCAGGCGTTCAATCCAGAGCTGACATCAAATCGATTCTCAACTCAATCGATCGCCCACTCAACGTTCTCATGGGCTTGCGAGGAGAGCAACTCACGCTGGCTGAGCTGAGTGAGTTGGGTGTTGCACGTATCAGCCTGGGTGGGTCGCTGGCCAGGACAGCTTACAGCGCGATGATAAGTGCCATCAGAGAAATTACGTCGACTGGTTCATTTGATTATGCAAGTAACGCAATAACCGGCAAAGAAATTAATGCCATTTTTGATCGCCCGACTCCCCTGAGATAAGAATCCCGTAAGAAGAATCAAAGAATGAAGACATCCTTTCGTAGTGCATCTGAACTGGATGCTGGCAAGATTTCAATACTTGTTAACAGAGCCTACAGACCATCAGCCCATGAGCGTGGCTGGACACATGAGGCAAATCTTGTTTCGGGCCAGAGAACAACGGAGGAGCAGGTTCTTTCGCTATTCTGTTCGCGATCATCAGTTCTGGTGCTCATACAGGATACAAATATCGTCGCATGCGTCCATGTGCAATGTGAAGAGTACTCCGCTGTTATCGGCATGCTTGCCACAGATCCCGGTTGCCAGATGCAGGGGTTCGGCAAGCAGATACTGAATTACGCTGAGCAGTTCGCATTTGAGCACTTTGCCACTACAACCTTCAAGATTTCCGTTTTATCTCCTCGAACCGAGTTGATCGCATTCTACGAACGCCGTGGCTACGCCCGTACCGGGGAAATGGTGGGTTATCCAGTTTCGGCGGGAATAGGCGAACCCATTGTGCATGGACTTCAGGTGGAAATATTGACCAAGCAAATGGAAAAGCCATCAAGTTAACTTGGCCTTACCTATCTCCTTACTTTTTCCGAATGTTCTCTTATGACATTCCGCCAGCGCATGTCAAAGATGAAAATTCTTGATTGATGATTGGGAAGTGATGTCGTCCAATGAGTGCCATGTCGTCAAACCATCAGGGATCGAAAACGATGGCGGAACAAAGTATGAATGTGAAAGACTGCCTTGAGGACTTTATCACTCTGGAACTTTCGTTCAACGGTATCTCAAAGGTGGTTTATGTCATGGGCAAGGGACCCGCTGTAATCGTAATGCCTGAGATGCCTGGCATCAGCCCTCAACTTGCGCGCTTTTGTCGCTGGGTCAGAGAGGCCGGATTTACTGTCTATCTGCCATCGCTGTTTGGCAAAGACGGTGATGTGCCCACAGCGGAAGAGGGTCTGGCCATATTTAAAAGGGCTTGCGTTAGCGCTGAATTCAGAGCGTTGGCCGCAAATGAAACCAGTCCGGTTACGGTCTGGCTGCGAGCTCTGGCCAAGTTTGCACATGAGGCATGCGGAGGACCTGGAATTGGTGCTATTGGAATGTGTTTTACCGGTAACTTTGCCCTGACAATGA
>NZ_JAEUOI010000124.1 GCF_016790145.1 Propionivibrio sp.
CTTCTGCATGATCCACGGTCAGGCGCGTGAGGACGTCGAGGCCAAAATTGCCGAACTGCGTACCCGGCTCAAACTCACCGGCTACGCGCACGACACGCTGTTCTCGATTACCCGCTTCAAGCAGACCGGTGCCCGCTATGCGTGAGCGGGTGGCGATCAATCAGATTGACGAAATCGACCGTGCTATCATTGATCGGCTACAAGGGGGATTTCCTGTTTGCGAGCAGCCCTTCGCGGAGGCGGCGGCAGTGCTTGGCATTGGCGAAGATGAGCTGCTGTCGCGTTTGCAACGATTGCTCGATGCGCGCGTGCTGACTCGCTTCGGTCCGATGTTTCAGGTTGAGCGTATGGGCGGTGCGTTTGTTCTTGCTGCGATGTGCGTGCCTGAAGATGACTGGGAGCGCGTTGTGGCCACCGTCAATTCCTTTCCCGAAGTTGCGCACAACTACCGGCGTGAAAGTGAGAAACGCTGCAACTTCAATTTGTGGTTCGTGCTCGCCACTGAGACACCAGGCGGGATCGACAGGGCAGTAAGCAGGATTGAGAAGGCAAGTGGCCTGCCCGTCTATGCCTTCCCGAAAATCAGGGAATACTTCGTTGAAATGAAATTGCAGGTGCGCAAATGAACACAGAGGGGGACGAGATTGACCGCTGCCTGGTGATGGCTACTCAGAGTGGGTTGCCCCTGGTTTCGCGTCCCTACGAATTGCTTGGTGAGCAACTTGGCATATCTGCCGAAGAGGTCATGCTACGCCTGAAACGCATGTTGGCGAGTGGTGTTATTCGGCGTATCGGGGCGGTGCCCAATCATTACGCCATCGGCTATACGGCCAACGGCATGAGCGTGTGGGACGTGCCGGACGATCGTGTTGATGAACTCGGCGGGCGCATTGGAGCACTCGATTTTGTCACCCATTGTTACCACCGCCCGCGCCAGTTGCCGGCGTGGCCATACAATCTGTTTGCCATGGCGCATGGCAGTACGCGTGAAGAAGTGCTGGGCAAGGTTGCGCACATTGCGACGCTGCTCGGCGTCGACTGCCGTGCCTACGATGTCCTGTTCTCGACGCAGATACTCAAAAAGACCGGTTTGCGGATTGGTGTGTGAGGAAGTCGAGGTCGCTTCGATAATAATGAGTGCGACGAATTCGAGCCCGAAAGGATCGCTGCTGCAAGCGGTGACCGACTCCTGAGCGATCTGCCGGAACCACCCCCCGGGCGATTCCAGAACTCCAGGGCATCTCACGCTTCGGCAACGCGCCTGGCAATATGCTCAAGTGCCTCTTCGATCTGATCGATAAGAATCAGGCACAGATCACCGGGTTTCAGGTCGGCCAGTGCGGTATCGATGGCGAGGAATTCACCGTGTATTTCCTTGATGTCGCTGGTGCGCCTGGCGTTTTTCAGCCCCAGTTGCAGCAGCGCAAGTACCTCGCCATCGGCGCGTCCGCGCTGGCACATATCCTGATAGAGCACGACCTGGTCAAAAGCATCGCCGAGAATTTCGGTTTGCTGGCGGAGGTCCTCGTCGCGCCGGTCGCCAGCGCCGCTGATCACCACCGAACGGCGGCAATTGGCTGTTGCCGGCATGTTGTCGATGGCGTTGACCAGCGCCTGAATGGCGTCCGGATTGTGGCCGTAATCGGCAATCAGCGTCGCGCCACGATAATTGAAGAGGTTGAAACGTCCGGGTGCCGACTGTGCATCGTTCACAAAACCGGCCAGGCCGCTACGGATGACATCCCAATCGAGTCCGAGCGCCCAGCCGGCGCCGGTGGCGGCCATCGCATTCTCAATCTGGAAACCGATGGCGCCATTGGCGGTGACCGGGATCTCGGCCAGCAGAATGCGCTGCTCGAAGCCACCTTCGGAAGCGACGATCGAATCGCCGTCGAGATAGATGATGCGTCTGCCACGCGCACGGTGCATGGCCATCACCGGATGATTGCGGTCGCAGGCAAAGAAGGTGACCTTGCCGGGGCATGAATCGGCCATGCGGGCGACCATCGGATCGGCCGCATTGAGTACGGCGACACCGCTTTCCGCTTTGACGTTCTGCACGATCACCCGCTTGACGACCGCCAGATCTTCGACGGTGCTGATGTACGAAAGACCGAGATGATCGCCGCTGCCGATGTTGGTGACAACCGCGACATCGCAGCGATCGAAGCCAAGACCCTCGCGCAGTACGCCGCCGCGCGCCGTCTCCAGAACCGCCGCATCGACATCGGGGTGGAAGAGCACATTTTTGGCGCTTTTCGGACCGCTGCAATCACCGGTATCGATGCGCCTGTTCCCGATATAAACACCGTCAGTGGTGGTCATGCCGACGCGCAAGCCCTTGCTGGCAAGAATGCTGGCGATCAGGCGTACGGTCGTCGTCTTGCCGTTGGTCCCGGCGACGGCAACGAGCGGGATGCGGGCATCGTCGCCCGCAGCAAACATGTTGGCAATGATCGCTTCGCCGACGGCGCGCCCCTTGCCGAACGAAGGCTGCAGGTGCATGCGCAGGCCGGGTGCGGCATTGAGTTCGACGACGCCGCCGCCTTGTTCTTCGAGCGGACGCAGGACGTTCTTGCAAACAATGTCGACGCCGGCGATGTCTAGCCCGACCATCTGCGCGGCGGCAATGGCGCGCGCGGCAAATTCAGGATGCACGTCGTCGGTTACGTCGGTGGCGGTACCGCCGGTCGACAGATTGGCGTTGTTGCGCAGTACAACGCGCATCCCCCTGGCCGGAATCGAATCGGCGGTCAATCCGTCCTCGGCCAGGCGGGCGAGGGCGATATCGTCGAAGCTGATCCTGGTCAGCGAATTGGCATGGCCGACGCCGCGCCGGGGATCGCTGTTGACCTGCTCGACAAGTTGGCGAACGCTGTGCACGCCGTCGCCGATGACCAGCGGCGGTTCACGTCGGGCGGCGGCAACCAGCTTGTTGCCCACCACCAGAATGCGATAGTCATAGCCGGGAAGGTAGCGCTCGACCAGAACTTCATCACTGATCTTGAAAGCGACTTCATAGGCGGCCTCGACCTGTTCCCTGGTCGTCAGATTTACGGCAACGCCTTTGCCCTGGTTTCCATCCTGTGGCTTGACGACAACCGAACTGCCAATTTCCTGTGCGGCGGCCCAGGCGTCTGCTGAGCTGTTTACCGGGCGACCGCTCGGTACCGGAACGCCCGCCGCGTTCAATAATCGCTTGGTCAGTTCCTTGTCCTGGGCGATGGATTCGGCAACGGCACTGGTTCGGTCGGTTTCCGCGGCCTGAATACGGCGCTGTTTGCTGCCCCAGCCAAACTGCACCATGCTGCCCTCGGTCAGTCGGCGGTAGGGAATCTTGCGTGCGGTCGCTGCGTAGACGATTGAACCGGTGCTTGGACCAAGGCGTACTTCTTCGTCGAGTTCGCGCAGACGACGCAGGGCGTCGGCGAGATCGAAGGGCTGGTCTGCGATGGCCGACTGACAGAGGGTCTGCGCCAGTTCAAAGGCGAGCCGGCCAACCGCCTCCTCGCTGTATTCGACGACCACCTGATAGACACCGGGCTCCAGCGTTTGTGCCGTGCGACTGAATGTCACCGGACAACCCGCCTGCGCTTGCAGTCCGAGCGTGGCAAATTCAAGGGCGTGGGCCATGGAGACGATGTCATCGCTGACGGTCGGCTGGAGCAGCGCAATCTCCGGAAAGCGTTCGCGCAAACGGGCCTCGAAACCGGGCAGGCTGTTAATGACGCGCTCGGTTTCAGAACAAGAGATGATGGCCTCAATCGCGGTATGCCGGCTCCACAGATTGGGTCCGCGCAATGCCCTGATGCGTGATACGTCCATAAACGGTTTCCTGTGCGTGTCGTATTAGTCTAATAAGAAGCTGCAAACCACCAAGTCACCAAGAGCACCAGGTTGCACCAGGAGAAACAGGATAGCCAGGTGCTTACTGTTGTTCCGGTGACCCCCAGGGGGATTTCCTTCGGAGCAATTTGGTGCTGAAGCTTTACCCATTGTCGCTCAGCATTATTCGACGAAAAAGGTTTCAATACCGGTGCGCATGACATCGGGAGAAATGTCGAGCGCCCAGGCGGCGCCGATCGCCGCGAGAACATTCTCGACTTGCTGTTTTGCCCGACCGCCCTCGCTCAGCGGGATGTCTTTCAGGCGGGCCAGCGGCACTTCATCGTTGCCGCTGGCCAGCATGATCTGCTCATGGCGAACAATCACGGCACGCTTGCCCTGCTGCCGATGTTCGGCTATGGCCGGCAACTCCGGGTCAAGCGCAAAGTAAATGACTTCGCCATCGCACAGCGCAGCCATCTCGACCAGCATCGGTTCTCTGGCATTGAGCACCGCCGCCCCCTTGGGCAGCACCAGGTCGATCTGCGTGCGCAGAACATTGAAAACCTGCTCCGGCGTTTCAATGTAAAAGCGTCCGGTGTGCCGTTCGATGACCACATTGGTGACGACGCCGACCTGACAGCGGTCATAGGCCAGCCCTTCGCCGAGGATGGCATCGCTGCCGTTCTCGAAAACGGCCGCCTCAATGGCGCGGTTGAGCAGAATGCGGCTGGCGGCTTCCCAGGTGGCGCAATCACCCTTCTCGGCTTGCCGGCGGTCCAGGTAGAGGCCGTCGCTACACGACATTCCGGTATATTTTCCGGAAAGGGACAGTAATCGGGCGATGAGATGACAAACCCGTGTTTTGCCGAAACTGCCGGTAACGCCAACCACCGGGACGCGGCCATCGTCGCCTTCCGGGAACAGATGCTCGACAATGGCGCGACCGACCGGGCGCGCTTCGCCGTTGGCCGGCTTCAGGTGCATCAGCAGACCCGGGCCGGCATTGACCTCAACGATGGCACCGCGCTGTTCGCCGAGCGGGCGCGAAATGTCTTCACAGACCAGATCAACCCCGGCAATGTCGAGACCGACAATGCGCGCGGCGAGCGATACCGTATCTGCGGTATCTGGATGCACCACATCGGTGATGTCGCAGGTGTGGTTACCGGTGCGTATCACCAGCACCTCGCGGCCGTCAGGGGGTACTGATTCCGGTGTAAAGCCCTGACGCAAAACTTCAAGCCGGGGAGCCAGATTCTTGTCAAGCTGAATGATGTCAAGAGGAAACTCCTCTGCGGCACCGCGCCGTGGGTCTGAGTTGAGCTGGCTGTCGATCAGTTCATTGATCGTCGAGTGACCATCGCCGACTACCGATGCGGTTTCGCCGCGCGCCGCTGCGACGAGCTTGCCGCCGACGACCAGCAGGCGGTGTTCAGAACCAAGCACGAAGCGTTCGACAATGACGCCGCTGCCCTCTTCAATGGCCGCTGCATAGGCGGCTTCGACTTCGTCGCGCGTCATCAGGTTGGTAAATACGCCGCGCCCGTGATTGCCATCGTATGGTTTGACGACAACCGGAAAGCCAATGTCATTGGCGGCCTCCCAGGCGTCGGCCGGGCCATCGACCAGGCGGCCTTCGGGAACGGGAACGCCACAGGCCTGCAGCAGTGTCTTGGTCAGGTCCTTGTCGCGCGAGATGGATTCGGCGATGGCGCTGGTGCGGTCGGTTTCAGCCGTCCAGATGCGCCGGCTGCGGGCGCCGTAACCCAGTTGCACGAGGTTGCCGTCGGCCAGCATGCGAATCGCCGGAATGCGGCGTGCCTTTGCAGTAGCCGCTTCGACGATGCAGCCGGTGCTCGGTCCGAGCAGCTTGCGTTCGGCCATGTCGCGCAGGCGCTCGACGGTGGCCGCTACGGCGAACGGGGTGTCCTCGATGGCGGCCATGACCAGTTCCCGACCGGCTTCCAGACAGGCGCGGGTCACCTCCTCATGCCAGGCGCGGATGACCACCTTATAGACGCCGCGCAGCGAAGTCTGGCGGGCCTTGCCGAAACCGCCCGGCATGCCGGCGAGGTTCTGCAGTTCAAGCGAGACGTGCTCAAGAATATGCCCCGGCCAGGTGCCTTCTTCGAGCCGGCGCAGAAAGCCGCCACGCTCACCATAGCTGCAGCGGTGCTCGATCAGAGAGGGCAGAAAGCCTTTCAGGCGATCGACAAAACCGGGCAGGGTGTTCGACGGAAAATCCTCCAGTTCCCCGATGTCAACAATGGCCTCAATCACCGGGCGGTAAGTCCAGATATTCGGCCCGCGCAGGTAGCGGATTTCAAGAAACTTGATGTCTTTTGTTGTCATGGTGTCAGTGTCGGCCCACAGGGGCGCGCGCCGGTGATTTGAATGAGGGGCTAATTATCGTCGGAATAACGCAGCTCGTGGTATTCGGCTTACGCCTGGGGGAAATAATCAGCCGGCAGTCATAGGCTGTGAATAAATCGACAATCCACCGCACAGACGCAAAGGGGCAAAGAAAACGCAGAGACAACCCAGGATTTGCAAAAGAATTCTTTGCGTCACCTTTGCCCCTTTGCGCCTCAGCGGTGGACGTTCAAGCATTTTTTACGCCCCGAACTATTTTTCTTCAAGCGACTGTTTCGCCATACAGGGCCAGGGCTTCCAGGCAGGCGTCACGGTGGGCGCTACCCTGATCCGGGGCCAGCTCACGGCCAGGCAGGCGAAGACCGTAGCGGGATTGCGTTCGCTCGGCGGCGATCACCCAGCCGGCAAGCAGGGAAAGACGTGTTTCCAGCCCGTTCTCGGTGGGTGTCAATGACCAGTCGAGCCACAGTTCTTCCGCTGCGCCACCGGCGAACTGCTTGATCAGCAGTGGTCGGTTATCGATATCGCGAGCCACGGCTTTCCAGGCGATGTGGCGCGGCGAGTCGTTCGGCTGGCGCAGGCGCAGGCCGGTAAAGTCTTCCTGACCCGTGTCGCCGTGCCGCTGTCCGCTTTGCGCGATGGCCGCAGGGGGTGGTAGTGGCGTCTCGATCGGCCTCGGATAGACCAGGCAGGATAAGCGTGGGTGCGGGTAGCTCCAGGCGTGAAAGAGGCCGAGCGGATAGCGTGTCGACAGCGTGATGCGGCCGGGGTCAAGGCGGCCGCGCGTCGGGGCCGGGCAAGGAATGGCAATCATCCCCTGCTCGCCAGGCGCAAGGTCGAGGCTGACGCTTTCATTCCGACCGAAGGCCAGATCGAGCGAACGGCGAGCCTGCCGCTGGCCGTTTTCCAAAAGCATCGGGAAGCGCGCGATGTCTCCGGCAAAGACTGACTCGACCCGGCCCGGGGCAAGACGCAGGGCCACCAGATTGCGGAAGGTGTGCACCATGGTCACCAGGCCCAGACTGGCGAGCAGGAAAACCAGCGCGTGGCCAAGACTCAGGTTGTAATTGATGGCGCCAATCAGCATCACGCAAAGTACGGCGCCGAACAGCAGGCCGGTGCGCGACGGTACGATGAATATCCTGCGCTGCGTCAGGACAATGGGTAACTGTTCGTCATGACCAAAGCGGAACAGCCATTGCCGAAGCCGGGTGAAGATAGTCATCAGGCTACAGGCGTGGCGTGGATCAGCCGGGCGATATCCTCGGGACGGGCATGGCTGGCGCTGTTCACCAGGCGCAGCCGGTGACAGGCCACGCCGGGCAGGACGGCCTGCACATCGTCTGGCAGCACCATGCTCCGCCCGTCGATGAAAGCCCAAGCGCGGGCGACGGCAAGCAGGGCAAGCGCCGCGCGCGGACTCAGGCCGTGGATGAACAGCGGGCTGTTGCGCGTGGCTTCGATCAGCGTTTGCAGGTAGTCAAGCAGGGCAGGCGAGACATGGACGGCAGCGGCCTGTCTTTGCAGCGGGGCGAGTTGATCGGGGGTAAAGCAGGCGGCCAGTGCCGGCAGCTGTTCCCGACGCCCGCCCGCTTCGAGTAATTCGCGTTCCGCTTTGCGATCCGGGTAACCGAGCTCGATGCGCAGCAGGAATCGATCAAGTTGCGATTCGGGCAAGGGGAAGGTGCCGATCTGGCTGGAGGGGTTCTGCGTAGCGATGACAAAGAAGGGTTCAGGCAGCGGGCGCGTTTCGCCATCGAGGGTGACTTGCCTTTCCTCCATGGCTTCGAGCAGGGCGCTTTGCGTTTTCGGGGTGGCGCGGTTGATTTCGTCGGCGAGCAGCACCTGCGAGAACAAGGCACCGGGGAGAAACCTGAATTCACTGCGTTCGCGGTCGAAAATCGAGATGCCGATGACGTCGGCCGGCAGCATGTCGCTGGTAAACTGGATGCGCGAGAACTGCAGGCCAAGCAGGCGAGCCAGGGTATGCGCCAATGTGGTCTTGCCGACACCGGGCAGGTCTTCGATCAGCAGGTGGCCACGTGCCAGCAGGCAGGCCAGCGCCAGCCGGATCTGCACCTCCTTGCCGAGAATGATCAGGTTGGCGGCGGCGATGACTTCGGCCAGAGTTGATTGCTTTTCGTAGAGTGGCATGGCGGCTTGCATTGTTCGTAGTAATTTTGTAGTAATGACGCGATTTGGCAGATAATGTGGCATCAAACAGAAAAGTGGATTTATAACCGATTTTAGCCGCCGACGGGGTCAAGCCCGATCTGCGGCTTGATCCCGTTTCGCCAGACGGCAGGGAGGAAACATTGACCAGCACCGCATTCATCACCCACCGCGATTGTCATCTGCATGACGTAGGGTCCTATCATCCGGAGAGTCCGGAACGATTGAGCGCGATCAGCGATCATCTCATTGCCCAGGGGATCGACCACTATTTTGTTCATTACGAGGCTCCGCTGGCGACCTTTGAGCAACTGATGCGCGTGCATTCGGCCGCGCATCTGGAGCATCTGAAGCGCAGTTCCCCCGATCTGGGGCTGGTACACATTGACCCGGATACGGCAATGAATCCGCATACCTGGCACGCCGCATTAAGGGCGGCGGGCGCGGGAGTGATGGCGGTCGATCTGGTGATGGCCGGCGAAGTTCAGAATGCCTTCTGTTCCGTACGCCCGCCCGGTCACCATGCCGAACGCTCGAATGCGATGGGCTTCTGTTTCTTTAACAACATCGCCGTTGCGGCAAAGCACGCCCTCAAGGTGCATGGGCTGGCGCGCGTGGCGATTGTCGATTTTGACGTGCATCACGGCAATGGTACCGAGGATTGCTTCAGGAACGACAAGCAGGTGCTGATGGTCAGCACCTTCCAGCACCCGTTCTATCCCTACAGCGGCACCGAGCATCCGGCGCCCAACATGGTCAATATTCCGCTACCCGGCGGGACGGGCGGTGACGAGTTCTGCCAGGTGGTCACTGATATCTGGTTGCCCCGCCTGCGCGAATTCAAGCCCGAGATGATATTCATCTCGGCAGGTTTTGATTCGCACTACGAAGACGATCTGGGTGGGCTGAAGCTGCTTGAAAAGGATTTCGCCTGGGTGACCGAGCAGATCAAGCAGATTGCTGACGAGACAGCCCAGGGTCGTATTGTCTCGATTCTGGAAGGCGGCTATGTTCTTTCGGCGTTGGCGCGTAGCGTTGCTGCGCACATCAAGGTTCTGGCGAGTATCTGAATGGCTTTCCCTGGTACTTCGTGCCTGACGCATTCGAGTAAAAGTGTTTTTCATGGCCGGACAGCGCGCCTTCGGTTAAAATCACAGGCTTGATTTTCTGGCGCGTTACTCATGAACACGATTACTGGATCCATTGTTGCGATTGTTACCCCGATGCACGAGGACGGAAGCCTCGATCTGCCCGGCATGCGCCGTCTGGTCGACTTCCATGTGCAGGAAGGGACGGACGCCATCGTGGTGGTCGGTACCACTGGCGAATCGCCGACGGTCAATGTAGAGGAACATCACGAGTTGATCCGGCTGGTTGTCGAGCATGCTGCCGGCAGGGTGCCGGTCATCGCCGGTACCGGAGCCAATTCAACGGCGGAAGCCATCGAGATGACGCTGTTTGCCCGGCAGGCCGGTGCCAGCGCCGCGTTGTCCGTGGTGCCTTACTACAACAAACCGACACAGGAAGGTCTCTACCGGCACTTCCGGGCCATTGCCGAGGCGGTCGATATTCCGCTCATTCTCTACAATGTTCCCGGCCGTACCGTGGCCGACATGAGTAATGACACGACCTTGCGCCTGGCCCAGATCCCGAATGTTGTCGGCGTCAAGGATGCGACCGGCAGCATTGATCGCGGCTGCGAGCTGATTGCCCGTGCGCCGGACGGCTTTGCTGTCTACAGCGGCGATGATCCCAGCGCCTGTGCCTTGATTTTGCTCGGTGGCCAGGGCAATATTTCGGTCGTCGCCAATGTGGCGCCGCGCCTGATGCACGAAATGTGCGCTGCTGCGCTCAAAGGCGATCTGGCCAAGTCGCGTGAATTACATTTCCGTCTGCTCGGGCTGCATCGCCAGTTGTTCTGCGAAGCCAACCCGATCCCCGTCAAGTGGGCGTGTCAGGAACTCGGGTTGATCGAGAAAGGCATTCGTCTGCCATTGACTCCCTTGTCGCCGGAGTGCCATGAACGGGTTCGCCTGGCCATGCGCCAGGCGGGTTTGTTGGCTTGATCTGAAGTATTCCAGGGCTACCCGATGAAATTTGCTGTTTTGCGTCTGACCCTTTGTTCGATGCTGCTGGTGCTGGCGGGCTGCAGTACGATCGGTCTCGAGCCGAAGAAAATTGACTACAAGTCGTCTTCTGCCGTCAAGGTGCCGACGCTTGAAATCCCGCCTGACCTGACCTCGCCTGGGCGTGATGACCGTTTCGCCGTGCCCGATACCGCCGGCAAGGGAACGGCAACCTTCTCGGCTTATGCCGGGGAACGTTCCCCGCAGGCTCTCGCACAACAAAAGAGTGATGTGTTGCCGCAGGTCGATATTGCGCATATCGAGCGCTCGGGAAATCAGCGCTGGCTGGTGGTGAACGGTACCCCCGACAAACTCTGGGGTCAGGTCAAGGATTTCTGGCAGGAGACCGGATTCCTGATCAAACTTGATCTGCCGGAGGCCGGTGTGATGGAAACCGACTGGGCAGAAAACCGCGCCAAGATCAAGGATGACGTCTTGCGTAACCTTCTTGGCAAGGTACTCGACTCGCTCTACTCAACCGCCGAGCGCGACAAATTCCGCACTCGCCTGGAGCCCGGTTTGCAACCCGGTACGACCGATATTTTCATCAGCCATCGCGGCATGTATGAAATCTTCGTTACCGAAGGAAAGGATCAGACGAAATGGCAGCCGCGCGAGCCGGATCCTGAACTCGAGGCCGAAATGCTGCGTCGCCTGATGGTGCGCCTGGGCAGCGATCAGAAACGTGCCGATACTGAAATTGCCGCCGCCAGGGTAAAACAGGTTGACCGCGCCAAACTGACGCGCGGCAATGACGGTGCCGGTACGCTTGAGGTGCAGGAGACTTTTGATCGCGCTTGGCGCCGTGTCGGACTGGCGCTGGATCGTGTCGGTTTCACGGTTGAAGACCGTGATCGTTCCAAGGGGCTGTACTTCGTTCGCTATGTCGATCCGGAAACCGACGGACAGAAGAAAGACGATGGCTTCCTTTCCAAACTGGCGTTCTGGAAGGGTTCTGCACCCGTTTCCCAAACGCGCTACCGTATCTTCGTAAAGGATAACGGTGCTTTGACGACGGTACAGGTACTGTCCTTCGAGGGCGGTATTGACCAGTCCGAAACGTCAAAGAAAATACTGAGCCTGCTCTACGAACAGTTGAAGTGACACTTAGTGATGAGATTTGCCTCGCTCGGCAGCGGCAGCAAGGGTAATTCCCTGATTGTCGATGCCGGTGACACCAGGCTTCTTCTCGACTGTGGCTTCTCCACACGCGCAACGATTGAAAAACTGGCCCGTCTCGGTATCTCTCCCGAAGAAATTGACGGCGTGCTGGTCACGCATGAGCACAGTGACCATATCGCCGGGGTTTTCAAATTCGCCTGCCGTTTCGGGATTCCTGTTCATCTTACGCATGGCACCTACATCGCCGCCCCGCGTGGCAAGACCTCGCTACCCGAATGTCGGCTGATTGACAGCCATGCCCGATTTGCCATCGGTAGCCTGGAGATTCATCCCTTTCCGGTTCCACACGACGCCCGTGAGCCGGTGCAGTATGCCTTTTCCAACGGCAGGCACCGCCTCGGGGTGCTTACCGATAGCGGATCGATTACGCAGCATATCGTCGATGTGCTGCGTGTCTGCGATGCCCTGGTGCTCGAATGCAACCATGATCAGAATATGCTTAAAGCATCCGGCTATCCGATCCAGTTGAAGCGCCGTATCGCGGGGAATTTCGGCCATCTCGATAACCGACAGGCCGCTTCCCTGTTGCGCCAGATCGAGACGCAGCAACTGCAGCATATTGTCGCAGCGCATCTCAGCGAGCAAAATAACCGCCCGCAACTGGTGGTGAAGGCCTTGGCGTCAGCGTTGAACTGCGCCGAAGACTGGATTGGCGTGGCAGATCAGGAGAACGGTTTTGGCTGGCGCCAGATGTTCTGAGATTCAAGGCTTCTCCCAATCTGCGACGCTCGCGAGCAATACGGCATCGCGCCAGGCCGGATGCGACACAAAAAAAGTAATAAGCTCATGATTAATTTGTGACTTACGCACTTTTTTTAGGGAATTTTTGCGCTACTCTAGCAGTCCTATTCATTAGCCGATGTTTCCTGTGATGAAGTGTTACCTGGTTCTGTGTCAAAGCAACATGAGGTAGAAAATGTCCCGTACTGGCGTCTTCAAAATCAAGGTAATGACTGCTGCGCTGGCCGCCGCCTTCGCCGGTGGTTCATTGGCCAACCCGGTCAACCCTGTTGTCGCCTCCGGCCAGGCCGTTTTTCAGCAAAACGGCAAAACGCTGACGGTCACCAACACCCCAAGCGCCATCATCAACTGGCAGAGCTTCAACATCGACCGCGGCGAACTCACCCGCTTCATCCAGCAAAGTGCCACCAGCCAGGTACTCAACCGCGTCACCGGCGGCGACCCCAGCAAGATCCTCGGCAGCCTGCAATCGAATGGCCGCGTCATCCTGATCAACCCCAACGGTGTCGCCTTCGGCAAAGGCGCACAGGTCGATGTCGCCGGCCTGCTCGTCTCCACCCTGCAGCTCAAGGATGCCGACTTCCTGGCCGGCAAGCTAAAATTCAACGACACCCCTGGTGCCGGCAGCATCAAAAATGAAGGCACCATCAAGACCGCCAGTGGCGGCCAGGTGATCCTGATTGCCCCGCAGATCGAGAACTCCGGCCTCATTCACACTCCCGAGGGCCAGATCATGCTGCTGGCCGGCAAGAGCGTCACCATCGCCGACCCCGACAAACCGGCCATCCAGGTCGAGATCACCAACAGCGAACAGCAGGCGGTCAACATCGGCACGCTGATCGGCAAGGAAATCAGCCTCTACGGCGGCATCGTCAGGAACAGCGGCACCATCCAGGCCACCACCGCCGTTGTCGGGCAAAACGGCAAGATCAGCCTGCGCGCCAGATACGAGGTCGAGAACACCGGCACCCTGCAGGC
>NZ_JAEUOI010000215.1 GCF_016790145.1 Propionivibrio sp.
AAAGCAACCCCCAAGCTTCCTGTGAGCGTCGCCTGATCGCTCATATGGCCGGGATAGACATTGACCGTCACCGGATAGACTACTTCATTGCTGATCAGCCCGAAGGCAATCCGTGGATCAGTGTGTATTCATGGCCTGCAAGATGGCTGCCGCCAGCACGACGCTGGATTGTGCCCCGGCTACCGCTAGACGGCGCTGGATGAGGAAAAAGGGTACGCCGCTCACACCGAGGTCGCCGACCTTGCCCACCAGCGACCTGACTTGCGTTGTGCCCTCGTAACTTTCCAGATAGTCGATCACGTGGTCCTTGCGATCTCCGCATTCAGCGGCGATTTCGGCCAGCGTCGCGATAGCTCCGATATCCTCGCCGTGCTGAAAGTGCGCTATGAAGAGACGCTCGACCAGCGCATCAACGTCTTCCGGCCGATGACCGATCGACTGCGCGCGATAGATCAGGCGGTGCGCACGCATCGTGTTGGGACGAATGGCAATGCGTTCAAAGTTGAAATGCACACCGGCTACACCGGCATCGCGTCCGGCTTCGGCCACTTCATGTTGCAAGGTGTTGACCTGTTGCGCGCCGCCGAACTTGGCTTCGAGAAAGGCCCGGTAAGGCTCGCCCCGTAGTGGCGTGTCGGGATTAAGGAAATACGGCAGCCAGTTGAACTGAAAGCGGACTTCAGGATGTTTTTCCCGCACCAGTGCAAGGGCACTCGTCAAGCGGTGCTTGCCGATGAAACACCAGGGGCAAACCGGATCGGAAACAATATCAATGGCAAGGTTCATGGCGATCAGCGCAAAGTTTTCAAAAACGGCGTTCAGGGGGCGCTCAGCTCCCTTCCCGATGTCTGGAAAGCGCCGCCTGGGCGCCTTCCCCGCGTACCGCTGCGGCGACTTCCTTGTCGACAATGGTCTTGCCGATCGGCGCCAGTGCGATGAGGGCCAGCTTGAGGTGCTGGATGCCGAAAGGGATGCCGATGATGGTCACGAAACACGCCGCAGCCGAGAGTACATGCCCGATGGCCAGCCACACCCCGGCGACGAGGAACCAGATGATGTTGCCGAGCAGGCCGAGAAAGCCGGTGCCGATATCATCCTGCCTTGACAGATCCTTTCGGTTCACTGCTTCCTTGCCGAAAGGCAGAAAGGCGAACTGCCCGATCACGAAACAGGCCTTGCCCCAGGGGATACCGATGAGGGTGATGAAGGCCAGCAGACCGATCAGCCACCAGCCGAGGCCCATCAGCACACCCCCCATAATGAACCACAGAATATTGCCGAGCATACTCATTTGAAGTCTCCTTTCATGAACGCGATTCGACCTTGCAAAGCGCAGTCTAGCATGATGCCAATATCGTAAGCCCTCATCCCCGGCTCATCTCCCGCAGGGAGAAGGGCGCTAACCTCCTCGCTTTGCGCGGTTGTGTGAGGGCCAAACACACGCCAACCAGGTGTTGCGGCGGTCACGTCTGACTGCGGTTTCCCGGTTCATCGCTGAATCGCTGATTGACCGAATCCGACAGATCAAGCGCTGATAGCGGACAGCAGCGCCCGGAAATCCTCCGGAATCGGTACAGATTTCCCACTCGCCGCTTCCATCCAGACGATTTTTGCATCGCCGGTCGCGTAGAGCGTATCGTCGCCCTGCAAGCGCATTTCGTAGCTCGATGGAATGCTGCTGCGACCGGGGGCGCCAAAGAACATCTTGATCTCGACACTTCCCGGATAGGTGAGCGGAATCAGGAAGGTGCAACTGGCGTTGATGATCACCGGTGCCGCCCTTTCGCTCGGGACTGAATAGCCGATGCTCTCCAGATATTCGATGCGAACCTGCTCCATGTAACGGAAGTAGAGCGTGTTGTTGACATGACCATAGGCATCCATATCGCCCCAGCGGATGGGGATCAGGAGGGTAAGGACATGTTTTCTCGGCGGCGGTGATTGCTCCATGGGAACTCCTGTCATGTGTTGGTGTTTTGACGCTGCGGCTTCCTTTTCAATAGCACCTGATCGCGAGCCGAAGGCTTCAGACCGCAGGTTTGCCTGAACTTGCGGCCAGTTTCTGTGCCAGTTCAACGGCCGTTCTGACCTCCATTTTCTCAAGGAGACTGGCACGATGAACTTCGACGGTACGCATGCTGATCTGCAACTCGTCGGCAATGACCTTGTTGAGCTTGCCGGCAAGCACCAGGGCCATGACCTGCCGCTCGCGCGCGGTGAGCTGGCTGATCTGCGCGTTGACCGAGTCGCTTGTCGCGGCGGCGGCACAGCGCGCCTTGTCCAGTTTCAAGGCTTCGAGCACGCGATCGACCAGGTCATTGTCATTACAGGGTTTTTCGACAAAATCGAAAGCGCCCCTTTTCAGCGTCGAAACAGCCATCGGTACGTCACCATGCCCGGTCAGAAATATCACCGGCATGCGGTTTCCTCGTTCGAGCAGTTGCTCAAATAACTCGGTGCCGCTCATTCCCTGCATGCGGATGTCGAGCAGAAGGCAGCCGGAGAGTGCGGGCGTCCAGGCTTCAAGGAAGTCCTCGGCCGAAGGGTAGGTGAGGTTGGCAACGCCACGGGACTGCAACAGCCAGCTCAGTGAGTCACGGATGGCCTCGTCGTCGTCGACGATGTGCGCCTGTTGTTTCATGGCCGTGTGATCGGAAGGGTGAAGACGAAAACGGTCCCGCCTTCAGGGTTGTCTTCAACCCATAGGCGGCCGTGATGAAACTCGATGATTGATCGGCAGATGTTCAGCCCAATCCCCATCCCTTCGGCCTTGGTCGTGAAAAACGGCGTAAATAGCTTTTCCTGGACTTCAGGCAGAATTCCCGGACCGCGATCGACAACGCGGATTTCCATGTGCTTGTCGATCTGGCTCAGCTTGATCGTCAGGCAACGATTCTCCGGCACGGTGTCGCTCATGGCTTCGATTCCATTGCGCATCAGATTGAGCAGCACTTGCTCGATCATCACCCCGTCGGCCATCAGTTCGGGGCGCATTCCCTGGATCACGCGCACGATACGTACGTTGAGGCTCCTGGCGGCGGCATCAATAAAGCCGATGCTGTCATCAATCACTTCAGCCAGATCACAGGGGGCGAGTTTGGGTTCACTCTTGCGCACAAAGTCGTGCACGCGGCGGATGATACTCCCCGCTCGTTGCGCCTGAACCCCGAGTTTGCCCAGGGCGTCCTTGAGTTCGCCTGGGGTAAAGTGGCCTGATTCCAGTTTGTTCAGGCAGCCGGCGTTGTAGCTGGTGATGGCGGCGAGCGGCTGGTTGAGTTCATGCGCCAGGGCCGACGCCATCTCTCCCATGGTGATCAGGCGTGAAGTGAGTTGCAGCTTCTCCTGTTGCTGACGAGCCATCTCTTCGACGTGCTTGCGGGCGGTGACATCGACGATCGAGGCCATCCAGCCGGTGTGCCGGCCATCGGCGTCAATCAGGGGAGCTTCGTAGATCAGCGCGTCGAAGCGGCTGCCGTCCTTGCGCATCAACCGGATTTCGAATCCTTCAAGGGGGGCTTTACCGTCAATGACGGCCTGATGAATCGCCCGGGTGTTTTCCAGTTCCTCGGGCGCCCAATAGGGCATGGGTGGCCGCGCGCCGATCAGTTCTTCGGCGCTGAAACCGACCATCTGGCAGAAAGCCGGATTGGTGTAAGTCACACGGCTTTCGAGATCGCGTGCGCGCATGCCGACGGTCAGCGAGTCCTCCATGGCCTTGCGGAAGGCGTACTCCGAGCGCAAGGCTTGTTCCGCAGCAAGTCGGCGCTGAATGTGTCCGCGCATGATCCACAGGCTGACCAGCACCGCTGCGGCCAGCGCGATGATCAGCCCGGTAATCAGAGTCTGCGCGATGTTGCCGCTGCTGCGGTAGGCCGTTACCTGGATGGCCATGCCAAAGCCGGGCGGATCGAAAGGTACGGCATAGCTGAACGTTGTGGTAGCTTCGCTGACTCTGGATTTGCTGGCCAGTACAGTGCCATTGGCATCAAGGATACGTACCTGATACTTCTCGGTAAACCACCAGGGAACCAGTTGCTTCAACAGTGCGTTGAGCGAATAAATGCCAACCAGCGACCCACGGAACTTACCGTTTTCAAAGAGAGGGAAAAATACCTCAAACTGGGGTGAGCCCGAGCTTTGATAAACGTCGGTATAAACCGGTTTGCCCATTTTGCTCGTCAGTTCAATCGCGCGCACCTGCATGTCCGCCGGTGAGTCCGCACTCGGTTCCGGTTTTGTGAGCGCTTTTGTATCCGCTTTTTTGTCATCTCCCAGGCCACCACTTCCAAGACGGGGAAGATTCTGAGTGGGCATCGAGTCCAGCAGATGTGCTGACGAATCAAGCCAGAGGATTTGTTGAAGTTCGGGGCTGTTTTTTATCAGGTGCTGCGAGCGTAACCTGAAAAGCGCATTTCCGTTTTTTTCATTAGACAGATCGAGGGCCAATTGCTGGAGTTGTTCAGCGTTTCCATCAAGGCGAAAGCTGAGGATTTGTTCGAGCCAGAGCACGTCGGCAATCAGCGTCGAACGTTGCTCTTCCGCTTCGTTCTGGCGCAACAGCCAGAGCAGGAGGATGAGTAGAACGATTAGCAGCCCGACGGCCAGCTTGAGGGCGGTCAGATACCAGTTAGACCATTTCAGCGTTGGGAATTTGCGCGGCTTTGCGGGTGCGAGTGCGACAGTCATGGCGCCTCATCTTACCCAACTTCAGTCAGCTCGGGGTATCAGCAAGGTTTTTTTGGACCGCCTACCTGCCTGTTCCCGGCATTCGGTAACCGGCAGGGGAAGACCGAATGCGCGCCCTGGCCTGCGATGCGTCAATTCCCCTATTCGCAACCTGTTACGTGTTTTCCACAATAGTTCTCACGAAATTTTTTTGTAATAGTACTATCCGCGTATCGGGCGTTTCCCGGTTTTGTTAACGTATTCGATGGAGGAGACCTAAAAAATGAAAATTTCAAAATTGTTTTTCGGCTTACTGACCGTTGTCCTGTCTTCGGTGCCGCTGCTCGCTTCGGCCCAGCAGCCGATCGTCATCAAGTTCAGCCACGTCGTTGCCAACGATACCCCCAAGGGCAAGGCGGCCGAATTCTTCGCCAAGAAGGCGGACGAGTTGACCAAGGGCAAGGTCAAGGTCGAGGTCTATGGAAACTCGACGCTGTACAAGGACAAGGAAGAAATGGAAGCGCTGCAACTGGGCGCCGTGCAGATGCTGGCGCCCTCGCTGGCCAAGTTCGGTCCGCTTGGGGTCAAGGAGTTTGAGGTGTTTGACCTGCCCTATATCTTTGACAACTCCGACGACCTGCACAAGGTCACCACCGGCCCGGTCGGCCAGCAACTCTTGGCCAAGCTGGAACCCAAGGGGATCAAGGGGCTGGCCTACTGGGACAACGGCTTCAAGTCCTTCTCGCTGAACTCGCCGATCAAGGTGCCCGCCGATCTCAAGGGCAAGAAGATGCGCATCCAGTCGTCCAAGGTGCTTGAGGAGCAGATGCGCGCACTGGGTTCGCTGCCGCAGGTTATGGCCTTCTCCGAGGTCTATCAGGCGCTGCAGACCGGCGTCGTCGATGGTACCGAGAACCCGATGTCCAATCTGTACACGCAGAAGATGCACGAAGTCCAGAAGCATTTGACGATAACCGAGCACGGTTACCTCGGCTATGCCGTGATCGTGAACAAGAAGTTCTGGGATGG
>NZ_JAEUOI010000165.1 GCF_016790145.1 Propionivibrio sp.
GGGCTCTGGCGCTGTTCATGGTGGTGGCTTGGCGCATCGCCCATTTGATGCGAACGGGTCGAACTTGCCCCAATCTGGACGCTGCACTGTTCTTCGATCCCGATGAAATCCGGGGCGCGTTCTTGCTGATGAAAAAGAAACAGCCAAAACGTCCTCCTCGTATCAACGAAGTCCTCCGTTTGATCGCTACCCTCGGCGGCTTTCTCGCGCGTAAGGGCGATGGCGAGCCCGGTGTCAAAACTATCTTGCTCGGTTTGCAGCGTGTCAGGGATGCCGCAACCACACTGCAGGCATTACGGGACGAGTCATTGTGATATTTGTGTATAACGAGATGGGCTAAGAGTTAGATTTTCAGACCTGATTGGGTTAGTATCCAAGGCCATGAAAGTTGCGTTATTCGTTACGCTGTCCCTGATCGCTGGTGCCTGTCTTGCCCAGGGTGCCGCTTCTGCGGTATTTGTCAGCGGGAACGCACAGATTGTCGGCACAGACGGGCAGGCGCGAGCGGCTGTACGCGGTGGTGAGCTTTTTGCCGGTGAAACGGTTGAAACAGTCGATGGCCGGGTGCAGTTGCGTTTTCTTGATGGCGCCAGCATGTCCTTGCAACCCGCAACACGCTTCAGGGTGGATGAGTATCGTTTTGTCGAACAGAACGGCAAGGCGAGTACCGGTGATCGAGGCTTTTTCTCGCTGCTCAAGGGGGGCTTCCGTACGCTCACCGGTCTTATTGGTAAACAGCAACGGGAGCAATACAAGGTTGACGCGGCGGTGGCAACCATCGGCATTCGCGGCACCGATTACTCGGCACACCTGACTGAGTCGGGCTTGTCATTGAGCACCTTCGGGGGGCTGGTCGAGGTGTGCAGCACTGCCGGGTGTGCTCTGGTCAGGCCGGGTGAAACCTTTGTTGTTGCCGACCGCGACAGCAAGCCGCAGCGCAAGGGGCCAGCCAGCGAAGGCATGTCGGTCATGCCCGATTTGCCGCCGCCGAAACCTGGTGAATCATTACCGGCGGTGACACCACCCGTACAGGGGCCGCCTCAGGTACCGCCTCAGGTACCGCCTCAGGTACCGACAACTGGATCACCGCTGCAGGGACCCGCTTATACGCCACAAACCGGGCCCTCTCGTGGAGTCCCTTGAGAATTCAAATGCTGGGAGGAACAAACATGGCAAAAAATACAATCCGGAAAATCATGGCACTGCTGCTACTGTCGCTACTGTGCCGGATGGCTTCGGCCGACGAACTGACCGACCGGGCGCAAACGCTGCTCAATCAGGGCAAGGCCGGCGATGCGTTTCAATTGCTTGACCCCGTTGAGGGTGCTCGCGCCGGTGACGCCAGCTTCGATCTGCTGTTGGGCATCGCTGCGCTTGAGTCCGGGCAGAACACGCGCGCCGTGTTCGCGCTGGAGCGTGTATTGGCGGTAGAGCCCAACAACGCCCGGGCCCGTGCCGAAATCGCTCGCGCCTATCTGGCCCTCGGTGAAACGGCAAACGCCAGGCAGGAATTTGAAACGGTACAGAAGCAGGGTGTGCCGCCCGAAGTGTCGGCAAACATTGATCGTTTCATGGATGCGGTTGACCGGCTCGATGCGGTGACCCGCACCACGCTACGCGGCTATCTGGAAGGCTCGCTGGGTTACGACACCAACGTCAACGCGGCCACCAGCAAGGGTTCGGTTGCCATCCCGGTGTTTGGTGGTTTGCCGTTCACTCTGGCCGATAGCAGCGTGGCGACCGAGGCCTGGTTTGCTACCGTGGGCGGCGGAGTTAGCGTGCGATCACCGATCAACAGCGAGGTCGCCCTGGTCGGCGGTGTGTCGGGTGTGCTGCGCAACAATTTCGGGGCGAGCGAGTTTGACAGCCTGATCGGCGATGCCTACGCCGGTGTGGTGGTGACGCAGGACAGGAACGTTTTCTCGTTTAACGCGCAGTTCAACCAGTACGACCTGGCCAGTGACCGCTATCGCACGGCGTCAGGCGTGTCGGGACAGTGGCAATTCAACTCGGATGCCAGCAATCAGCTCAGCGCTTATGTTCAGTATTCCGACTTGCGTTACCCGACGCAGTCCGAACAAAATGCCAATCGCTGGGTGGCCGGCGGCGCAATGGCCCATGCCTTCCGCAGCGGTGAGCTGGCTTTTGCCTCGGCCTATTGGGTGAACCAGAATGCGCACGATGGCGGTGCGTCGTGGCTCGGGTTCAATGGATTTGGCGTGCGTGCCGGCGGACAGATGAACTTTAACGCCCGAACCGTGCTTTTTGCCGGCGGTGCGATCGAGTATCGCCCTTATGATTCGGTCGATCCCGTATTCCTGACCACGCGCAAGGATACCGAGTATTCCTTATTGATTGGCGCCAGGTATACGCCGGCCCGGTTCTGGACCGTATCACCGAAGCTGATCTGGACTTTCAACGATTCAAACATTGATATTTACCAATATAACCGTGCAGCAGCGGCAGTAACCGTTCGCCGCGACTTCTGAGCACAAAGGAGATTGCCATGTCAGCACAACAGATTTTTCGTTTGCGCAACCCGGCACTGCTGATGGCTCTGGCCGCCGCATTTCCGGTCATTTCCTACGCGGCGGGGGCGGCCAATGTCGATTTTGCCGCAGGCAGCGTAATGGCGGTCAATGCCGTTGGCGTGCAGCGGCCACTGAGCAAAGGGGCCGAGATCGGTAACGGCGATACCATCCGCACCGGCGATGGCGGTCGCGCGCAAGTACGCTTCTCCGATGGCGCGTTGGTCTCATTGCAGCCGCAGACCGAATTTCGCATCGACAACTATCAGTTTTCAGGGAAAGCGGACGAGTCTGACAAGGGCTTCTTCAGTTTGCTCAAGGGCGGGCTGCGTACCATCACCGGCCTGGTCGGGCGATCCAGTCGCGATAACTACAAGGTGACAACCAGTGTGGCAACGATCGGCATTCGCGGCACGGAATATTCCGCAGGTTTGAACACCTCAGGAGACGAGTTGAATGTGGCTACCGGGGAGGGACTGGTCGAGGTGTGCAACGATGCTGGCTGTATTTTGCTGGCCAGTGGCGAGTCAGGCCTGGTTCAAGGCAGTGGCCAGCCACGCCGTTACAGCTCGCGCCCACGCTTGCCGCCCGCGTCAATTCCGCAAGACCTTCAGCCCGTATTTTCAAGCTCGGATCAGCGTCCTGAACCCTCTCCGCCACCTCCACCGCCCCCGACTCTGCCTCCGACCCCACCTCCGACTCTACCTCCGCCTCTTATTTCGGGTCCTAACTACGCCGTGGCTTTTGCCGGTAAAGTCTCCGGGGGGCCGGATACGGATGTTGTATCGCCGGTGAATGCCACATTTAACGCGGCGAACGCCCTGACTTCATTTACCGATGGATCTAATACATATTCTGCGAGCGTGATTGCCGGCGCTTTCTCTTCCGATGGCGTGATCGGCTGGGGGCGCTGGGCCAGCGGCACTACCACTTCAGGTTCGCTGATCGACTTTCATTATGTAACTGGCATTCCGACGCCAACGGCCGATCTCGCGGCGCTTGGCGGCATCACTGCAACGTATAACCTGATCGGGTTCACCTTCCCCACGGCACAGGATGGTACGGTTGGTCAAGCGCCGAGCGGTACGCTAACTGCCAATTTCGGGGGGGGGGTGTCTAATTCGACTGTCAGCTTGAACCTGACGGTACCGATCGGTGGGCAGACCTTCTCGATCGTTGGCGGGACATCCTGGGCGAGCGCATCAATGCCGCAGACGTTTTCCTTCAATACGGGGGGGAGTGCTTCGGCGTCTGCTGCGGTCAACGGCTTCTTTACGGGTGCCAATGCTTCTCATGCGGGAATCGCGTACAAGATCGACAGCGGCGCGTCATTGGGTGGGTCTGTGTTCGGAGTGGGTGCATTCAAGCGCTGACAGGCTTGCCATGGATTAAGCGTAAAGCCAGTCAAGGTAGTTCGCCAAGCTGGCCGCACCACAGATTCCTTGCGCACTGGCACGTGCGTTTTCGGAAAGGCGCCTGGCCTTTTCCGGGTTTCCGGCAATCTCGACGATGCGCTCGAATGCTTCTTCCTGATTGTGCACGATAAAACCATTGATCCCTGATTCGATCCATTCCGCATAACCACCTGCTGGCGATGCAACGACCGGGGTTCCCGAGGCGAGTGCTTCCATAACCGCTCTTCCCAAGGCTTCGGGTTTTCCAGGGGCTGTACGATAAAAAAAACAGTCCAGATTGGCGACAAAATCGGCGGCATCCTCTTGGTCGAGTTTCAGCAGGTCGATCACGGGTGTGTCGGCGATAAAAGGACGCAAACATTCTCCCCCCATGATTCGTACATGATGGCCACGCCACGCCAGCATGCGATAAAGCGAAACGTCTTCCGGGTGATGCTTCGCCGGATCGTCTCGCGAATGGCGACCAATCCGAAATGCCGAGGCCGGCATTCGTCGCGAGGGATGAAAACGATCAAGATCGATCAGTGGCGGACAGACGATTCCAGGCAGACCGACTGCATTTTTTAAAGCCTGCGAGACAAATACCAATTCGGCAACCGGTAGTGAAGGTCGGTCGAGAAGCGCGAGCAGGGAAAAAATCCTCTCCAGAGAAAACATGTTGCAGATCACCACGAGCCTGCGCACGCGAGCGTATTCGAGCCATATTCCTGATTCGAGATGGGTACCGAGAATGATCAGCGTCCCACCTTCTGGCCGCTGCCCAGAGTAGCTGATAATGGGCGTTGCGGCGTATCTGCTTGCGGCCCCGCCCGGCCGGTCGGCCCAAAGAGTTACCGCGCGCTTTCCGGCCAGGAGCTGAAACAGTGCAGACGCGTGATTCTCAGTGCCACCGGACCCATCAAATCGCGTGACAATGTGAATAGGCTGACTCATGATTCGCTCCCATGGATTTAACCCACATTCTAACAAGCAAACCCTCACTCGTTTTCGAGCGGGCCAAGCTGTCACGGCATATTGCCAATGCCAGCCCTCTTAAGGGTAATGAACTCGTGGAAATGGGCATCAGGCTGCATCAGGCTGGGGATCTGGAAGCGGCGTTGGCTGCATTCGAATGTGCGGCTTCTGAAATGCCGGGCAGAATAGATGTATGGCATGCCGTCTCAGCGCTGCGTCTTGCCCTCAATCGTCCGCAAGCGGCGTTGTTGGCCTGTAACGTCGCTTTGCAAATGGATACCGAGAATGTTGAAAGTTTTTTTAACGTGGCCGTGGTTCTCTCGGCGCTTGGCCTTCACGAACCGGCGCTG
>NZ_JAEUOI010000173.1 GCF_016790145.1 Propionivibrio sp.
CACCCCCCAATGTACGACATCTCAATCTTACGCCGTGGATCTTCTGTTGCCGCATGGCGCAATTGCGAGTAGCGGTCGGCACGCTGTTCCCATGTATAGGCGATCAGGCGGCTCAGGGCTTCATCGTTAGCGTTGTGCCGCAGCGGGTCGCGCAGATCGACGCCCTCCGAGGCAAACAGGCAGGTATAAAGCTTGCCGTCGGTGGATAGTCTGATCCGGCTGCATTCATGACAGAAGGCCTGCGTCACCGAGGCGATCACACCGATCTCGCCGCCTCCATCGGCGAATGACCAGCGCTTTGCCACTTCGCCGCGGTAATTGGGGTCAATTGCTTGCAGAGGATAGAGGGGCTTGATCGTTTCCAGTATTTCGTTCGCCGTCACCACATCGTCCATGCGCCAGCCATTGCTCGAACCGACATCCATGAATTCGATGAAGCGCAAAATAATGCCCGTGTTGCGAAAGTGGCTGACCAGCGGGATGATTTCGTGCTCATTCACCCCGCGTTTGACCACCATATTGACCTTGATCGGGGTCAGCCCGACGCGCTGCGCTGCCGCGATACCTTCGAGTACGGTGGCTACCGAGGCCTGCGAATCGCTCATGCGCTGAAAGGTTTCCTCGCTCAGGCCATCGAGACTGACGGTCAGACGCGTCAGACCCGCCTCCTTCAAGGCCTGTGCCTTCCGGGACAGGAGCAGTCCATTGGTGGTCAGGGCAATTTCGATGGGCTGGTTTTCCCTGCTGCGCAGCCCGGCCAGCGCCCCGACCAGGTGTTCGACGCCGTGTCGCAGCAGCGGCTCGCCGCCGGTCAGACGAATCTTATGCACACCGAGTTGCACAAAAACGCCGGCGAGTCGCACGATCTCTTCAAAGCTGAGCAACTCGGCGCGCGGCAGAAAAACAAAATCCTTGCCGAAAATTTCGCGCGGCATGCAGTAGCTACAACGCAGATTGCAGCGGTCGGTGACCGATATGCGCAGGTCGCGCAGAGGCCGCTGCAGGGTATCGGCGATGAACGGCTCTGCTCTGTTGTCATTGATCACGTTGAAGTCCCGTTCAGCCGGCGCGAGTTTGATAAACCCTGGGTAGAACGGTTCATTGTAGCAAGGCAGCGACGATCCATTTCTGATCCTGATCAAAAATTGACGATGAATAGCACGGGTCGCGGACCACAGGCTTTGTGTGCGTCACGCTTAACTCGATGCGTTGGCGGGTGTTACGATGCGTGCGCTTGAGCGCTCCTCATCAAATTACAACACACGAGTCAGACATGGGTCGGTTTTTCAGTCTTGCACCGCTTTCCGCCGGTTTCATCGCGGTTCTGGTCGGCTACACGAGTTCTGCGGCGATTGTTTTTCAGGCCGCCACCGCGGCCGGCGCCAGTGCCGCGCACATCAGTTCCTGGTTGTTGGCCCTGGGTCTGGGCATGGGCGTGACCTGCATTGGCCTCTCGCTGTTTTATCGCAGCCCGGTTTTAACCGCCTGGTCAACGCCGGGTGCGGCGCTGCTGGCTACGGCACTGCCGGGAATTCCGATGAGCGAGGCCATTGGCGTCTTTCTCTTCGCTTCGGCTTTGCTCACGCTCTGCGGCGTCAGCGGCTGGGTCGAATCGATCATGAAACATGTTCCCAAGGCGCTGGCCGCAGCCATGCTGGCGGGGGTATTGCTGCGCTTCGGCATTGAGGTATTCGTCGCCCTGCGTTCCCAGCTCGGGCTGGTCGCTTTGATGCTCGCGATTTACTTCGCCGGCCGACGCTTCAATTCCCGCTATACGATTCCGCTGACTTTTATGGGCGGGCTGGCGTGGGCGGCGCAGGCTGGTCTGATCCGCTTCGAGGCCGTGTCGCTGACGCTGGCGCAGCCGATTTTTACCGCACCGACAATCACCCTGTCGACGGCCTTTGGCATCGGGATTCCCCTGTTCATCGTCACCATGGCGTCGCAGAATGTTCCGGGAATCGCTGTCCTGCGCGCCAACGGATACCAGACGCCAGCCTCGCCGCTGATCGGCTGGACCGGGTTTACCGGTTTGTTGCTGGCGCCCTTTGGTGGATTTTCATTCAATCTGGCGGCCATCACGGCGGCGATCTGCATGAGCCCGGAGGCCGACAGGGATCCGCAACGCCGATATCTTGCGGCGGTCTGGGCCGGAATTTTCTACCTGATGACCGGAGTGCTCGGCGCGACCGTGGCCAGCGTATTCAGCGCGTTACCGAAGGAACTGGTGGCGGCCATTGCCGGAATCGCGCTGCTTGGAACGATCGGCAACAGTCTGCACGGCGCACGGCGCGAAGAAGGGGAACGCGATGCGGCGCTGATCACCTTCCTGGTCACTGCCTCGGGTCTGACCCTGGTCGGTATCGGCAGCGCTTTCTGGGGTTTGCTGTTCGGCCTGGTGGTACTGAAGATCAGCCCGCGTCAGCAGGCCTGATCGCTTGATTGCCACGCACGGGCTCAGGCTGCAACGCCGGTCATGACCTTGGAACCGATCCACCCGTCGATCTTCTGCGCAACACTTTCCCACTGCGGGTCGAGCATCAGCATGTGTCCTGAACGCGGGATAACGCAGGTTTCGGCATTCCAGCCGCTGGCCGTCATGTACAGCCGGTTGGCCGCAAACATCGCATCGTGCTCGCCGCCGATGACCAGCGCGGGAATTCGTGGTCGCTTGACGGGCATGCGCAAGGCCAGCGCCATCATTTCGGTTAGCGCGCGCATCGACTCTTCCTGCACCATGGGATGAAAAACGGAAAATATATGGGCAAATTCCTCGGGGCTAACGTCCGGCGAGAAATACGCCTCGCGCATCACCCGGATCGTGTTGTCGGTATATTCGCCGCGCACGGCGCGTTCGGCTTCATCAATAAAATCAGGGATGCGAACCGCCAGTTGCACGCCTGATGCCGCGAGACCGGTCGGCGGCACCGGCGCCAGCATCACCACCCCCTTTGCCAGCGATTTTTCGAGATAGCGCTGCACCACGATTCCCCCCATCGAATGCCCGATCAACACCGGCGCACTACTCAGGCCGGCAACGACCTGCCCGACATCGTCAGCGTAATCGTCGATCCCGAAACTGTTCAGGTCTTCAATTCCCTCGCTCTTGCCGTGCCCCGACAGATCGACTGCGTGACAGTTGTAACCGCGCTTCTGAAAGAAGGGCAGAAAGTTGACATCCCAGCACCCGGAATGTGTATAGCCGCCGTGCACAAAAACGAGCGGTGGATAGCCTTTATCCACCCGCGCCGGACGAACTAATGTGAACAGTTGGCGAGGCATTCGGAAAAACTCCTGTAATTGGACGGGTCAGAGAGGATAGGTCAAAAACCGGGGTACGACAATACTAACCGGGCAAAAGCGCACGGTAAATTTGTTCTGGCGCTAACTCGTCATTCCGGGCTTGACCTGGAATCCAGTTCGTTTATCAAACCGTTCTTTTAACATCTTGATCAGATGGACGTATCTGGATTCCGGCGTTCGCCGGAATGACTTTGGATTGTCATTTTGCGTCTGCCGGTATAATGCCGAGCTGTGAAACAATCCCAGGCCAACCTTCCCAGGACGTCCGGCTTCGCTTCGGCGTGGCAACGCTGGCGTGAACGCGCCAACGGCGGACCTTCGCTGGACGGCCTGCCTTGTATCCCGGTAGCCGCAAAACAGGTACAGGCGCTAAGCAGCCCGGAAGCGTTTCGTGAAACCCTGCTGGCGCAGATCGCTCTGGCCAGACAGCGCATTCTGATGGCCACGCTGTACCTGCAGGATGACGAGGCGGGCAGGGAAGTGCTGTCCGCCCTCTACGCGGCGAAGAAAGCGCAGCCGCAACTGGAGATTGCCGTCTTTGTCGACTGGCACCGGGCACAGCGCGGCCTCATCGGCAAGACCCGATCCGCCGGCAACGCGGCATTGTACAAGGACATGGCGCGCCGGCTCGGGCCGGGCATCGCGATCTATGGCGTCCCGGTGCAGCGGCGGGAATTCATGGGAGTCATGCATCTCAAGGGTTTTATCATTGACGAGTACGTTCTCTACAGCGGCGCCAGCCTCAACGACGTTTATCTGCATCGGCAACAGCGCTATCGCCTGGATCGCTACCATCTGATCCATAACCGTACACTCGCTGACAGCATGGCCGATCTGCTGACCGGGGTCTTGCGCGGCAACCCGGCGGTGCATCCTCTCGACTCCGGCAAGGCCCCAAAAACCGTTGCCCTGCTGGGTGCCATCGTCAAATTACGCCGTCTGCTGGCCAAAACCCGCTATCACTTCGCGCACGGAAAGCTCAAACAGGGCGAGGTCGGCATCACGCCGCTGCTCGGCCTCGGCGTTCGCGACAACGAACTCAATCTGACGATCCTGCAGTTGATCCTGCAAGCACAACAGCGCCTGGTGCTGTTCACCCCCTACTTCAACCTCCCCGGACCGGTCCGCAGAGCCCTCGACAGCAAGATCCGCTCCGGATGCCGTGTGACCATCGTGCTCGGCGACAAGACGGCCAACGATTTTTACATCCCGCCCGATGAGCCCTTCAAGACCATCGGCGCACTGCCCTACCTTTACGAATCCAACCTGCGCCGCTACTGCAAGGCGCACCAGAGGGCCATCGACGCCGGTCTGCTCAACGTGCATCTGTGGCGCGACGAAGACAACACCTTTCATCTCAAGGGTCTGCTGGTCGATGATAACTACGCCTTGTTGACCGGCAACAATCTCAACCCGCGCGCCTGGCGGCTCGATCTGGAAAACGGGCTGGTGATTCACGACCCGCAAAAACTGCTGCTCGACCAGCATCTGGCCGAGCTGGAGAGAATCCTGGCGCACACGCGACGACTGGATAATCATCAGGCGATCGACGC
>NZ_JAEUOI010000180.1 GCF_016790145.1 Propionivibrio sp.
AGGTCGATATACAGGGGATAAACCTGCAGGAAAAGGCATTGCCGTGCTTGGCGATTCTCATGCCATGGGTTGGGGGGTAGGCGATGAGGAGACTTTTTCGGCGGAACTGCAAAGGCTGAGTGGCCGTCCGGTATACAACCTGGCGGTTTCAAGCTACGGCACGGTCAGGGAGTTGATGTGGATGGAAAAGTCCGGCTTGCTGGACACGGTGGACGCCATCATAATCCAGTATTGCGACAACGACCTTGAAGAAAATGTGGGATTCGTCCCCCCTTCTCCACAAGACGCAAAAAAAGAATTCGCAACCATCACCCAGGCGCGCGGGGCCTCCTTGTCCAGCGAGCTCAAGTTACTTAACAAAGGCTACTGGTTAACGTTCAGGATCCCCCTTTCACTCCTTAAAATACGATTGCTTCCCGAACCACCCAAAGACTTTTTGCCGCATTACCAGCCTGTTGTCGACGCCTTCAGTCAGCATGAGGCGTTAAAGGCCAAACGTATCATCATCTTTTACAGCAACGCGAAGGGTGGGAAGTTCCGCGCCTTTCCGGCGGGGAAAGCCCGGCAACTGCCCAATGTCGAATTTGTTGATCTGAACCTTGAGCGCGATGATTACTACCGAATTGACGACCATCTGACCAGTGCAGGGCACAACAAGGTTGCCCAGCGCCTGTATGAATTGATTCGACCGTAACAAAACCGCAACCATGAACATCTCCCACATAAAACCTGCATTCCTCTACGTGCTTGCCCTGTTGTTGAGTTTCCATGCTTTGCTGTTTTACGGTTTTCCAAGGCCGGTTTTGTTTGCCGTCTGGTTATTGATGGCAATAACTTTCCTGTTCGCCGGAGGGGCACAGGCTATGCTCAGCGCAATGTCCCTGGCGGTTTTTACGTTGCTGTTGAATGCAGTAATCCATTTCAGCGGCCTGGAAAGTAGCATCTACTATCGACCTCACGAGTTGATGAAATCGAGCAATCCGGACTTCGGAGAGATTTATAAACCAGACACGCAATTCAGCATGAATGCCTTGTTCGGCGATATAGAGGCCATCGAGAAAGCTGGCGTCAAGGAGCCGCACGAGATTGCCTACCTTACCGATAGCCTGGGATTTCGCAATCCATCCGACTATCATGGACAGAATTTAGTACTAGTCGGCGATTCTTTCGTCGCCGGGGCCAACGACACCCAATCCTGTTTAATTTCCGAATGGCTAAGGCAGAGCCACAATCTTGATTCCTACAACCTTGGTTTCCCCGGTGACATGAACGACTACGTCAATCGCGTCCGGGCATTCCGACGGCTCAAGGGGAATGATTTCCGTATGGCACTTTTTGTGTACGAAGGCAACGATTTCATCCCATTTACTAACAAGCCCGTTACCAGGCACAGCCGGTTTGACAGCTACTACGGCCTGTTCAAGAGCAGCAGTCTGTGGCGCTACACCCGCTCGCTTTATCTGCGCGGACAGAAAAAGAGAAGCGGCGAGCACGCGCCACCGGCACTGGTTCAGGAGATTGGCGGCAAGCCTGTCGCCTTTTACTCCAAAGAGCAGGCGCTGATCAACAACCGCAGCAAACTTAAGGAAACCGATCTGAACTTCGTATCGGCCTTGCAGATCCTCAAGCCTAATTTGGTCGAGATATTTTTTGTGCCGGTCAAATACCGGGTGTATGCCCAATGGTTGCCAGCGCAATCGCTACCGAATGAACAATGGAACTATCTTGCCGAGGCCGCCAGGCAGGCGGGCATACCGGTTCACGATCTTACGCCCGTATTAAGTGCTGAGGCCGCTCGTCTATTAACGAAAGGGCATTATGTCTATTGGCGAGACGATACGCACTGGAACTGCAACGGAATGCGCGTAGCCGCCGCCGAAGTGGCGAGAATTTTACTTAAACAGTGAGCCTGCAATCCAATCGTGCGTTGATCCATCAACCATCCGGAGGATGCTACGGGACACTTGCTAAGAGTTTGTTCAAGCCACGGTAACCGCGAGTATCCCTTAGCGAAAGTATTTCATACCTTTGGAGCCAGACCGCAATGAGCGAGAAAGTTGATTGCAACCCCAGTTTTAGTATTGTTCTTGTCAATTACAAGTCGCTGGAAATGACGTCGATTTGTATGGAATTAATTCAGCAAGGCATCAATGTGGCCGAGGTGCCGGTTTGGGTTGTTGATAATGATTCCAACGACGCCAGCCTGGAGTATTTGAAATCGCTGAACTGGATTCACCTGATTGAAAGAAAGCCGCCCAGCCAGGAATCCGGATTCATGGCGCATGGTGCCGCTCTGGATATTGTTCTGGATAAGGTGACAACGAAATATCTTTTATTGCTGCACACCGACACATTCATTCACGATCCGTCCATAGTAAATATCATGCTGGAAAAATGCATCGTCGATGACAAGGTTGTAGCTGTAGGTTGCCTGGAGCCTGTCTGCCGCAGTTTGCCACAAGCTGTCTGGCGATTTGTAATTCGAGGCGCCAAGTATTACTTCAGAAGAACCAAAATTTCGCTCGGAATAAATACCAGAGCACCAAAATTACACTATGAAATCTATTTGAAGAGTTTTTGTGCTTTATGGAATGTAAAGATCATCAAGCAACATGGAATGACTTTTTCGATGGCTGACAGAATCCCCGGTTATGAAATGCAGGATCGGTTACCTGAACTGGGTTATAAATTCGTCGCCATTCCTCCACGAGAAATGTTCAAATATCTCGATCACATTGAAAAAGGCACCGTGTCAGCAACCAATGGTTATAAGAAAAATCACAGAAAAGTGAAAAATTATCAGGTCGTACTCAACAAGCTACAAAGTAAAAATTGAATCGCTACGGCGGATGTTAAACCTGGCAGGCTGGTACGCGTGAGTCAGGATTTCATGAAGTCCGGGCGTCGGCCTGACTTGTCTAACCTCGGTCGCTGTTCAATCAAGCGAAACTTCTTCAGTTATCGGCACTTTCTGCGGATGCCCTGGCCGCATTGCTCATTTTGAAAATGCAAAATGTCCTCTGTCCTGCAACAAAATAGCCCGCCAGCCAAAATCGATTGGCCTGCTCTCGGCTGGGCCTATCTGTTTTTCTGGTACTTCTCAGGCATTCATCATGTGCTGTTGCAACTTGCGGGAGCCACCATCTTTGCCGGCATACGGCAGGCCACCATCGCCAGCACTCTGTGGCTGATTCCCTTGTTGCTGTTCCCGAATCGAACCCGGCAAATTTCGGCGACCATCGGCATCATCCTGTACTTGTTTTCACTGGTCAGTCTGGGCTACTTCTGCATCTACCGGCAGGAGTTCTCACAAAGCGTAATTTTCATCATCTTTGAATCGAATGCGGCAGAAGCCAGCGAGTATATTGCGCAGTATTTCGTATGGTGGATGATTCCAGCCGCATTGATTTACAGTGCTGGCGCTTACTTTCTGTGGCGCAGGATTCGCCCGCTGTGCCTGTCGCGCAGGACGGCGTGGATACTCGTCACCCTGATCATGCTGTTTCTTTTTGCCTATCCGAACTACAGGCTACTGCGGCACAGCGAATTTTCAACTGCGCTAGCGGCTGAAACTATCGAGAAGCGCATGGAGCCGGCTGTTCCCTGGCAGATCATTTTTGGCTACACGCAATACCGCAAGCAGTTGGCCGGAATGCAGCAGTTGCTCGATCAGAACAACAGTATCCCGCCACTGAACAAGTTCAAGGACGCCAATGCCGGTTTTCCGGCGACGCTGGTGCTGGTCATCGGCGAATCGACCAACAAGCAGCACATGAGCCTGTACGGTTATGCGCGAGCAACAACGCCCAGACTCGATGCCTTGCGCAAGGAACTCGCGGTGTTCACCCAAGTCGTTGCGCCACGTCCCTATACCATCGAGACGCTGCAGCAGGTACTGACGTTTGCCGACCAGGAAAACCCTGATTTATACCTGACCAAGCCCTCACTGATGAACATGATGAAGCAGGCAGGGTACAAGACCTTCTGGGTTACCAACCAGCAGACGATGACCAAGCGCAACACGATGCTCACCAACTTTTCGCAGCAGATGGACGAACAGATCTATCTGAATAACAGTCGTGCCCAGAACTCGCGGGAATATGACAGCAACGTCCTCGTGCCATTCAATAGAATCCTCCTGAACGACCCGGCTGAACGCAAATTCATCATCGTACACCTGCTCGGAACGCACATGAAATACGATTACCGCTATCCGACGGAGTACGAGATCTTCAAGAATCGCACGGGGCTACCCGATTGGGTAAGGGACGATCAGGTGCCGGTCATCAATAGCTACGATAATGCCGTATTGTTCAACGATTTTGTCGTCTCCAGCCTGATCGGGGCAATGGCTTCATCTCAGGCCAATGGTTTTCTGGTTTACTTTTCGGACCACGGCGAGGATGTCTTCGATTCACCCGGGCACGCCATACTCGGGCGCAATGAGAGCAAGCCGACGCCGCCGATGTACACCGTGCCATTCATCGTGTGGTCTTCCGAAAAATGGCGGGCACTCCACCCACGCAATTTTGCCGGTCAACTCGAGCGTCGCTACGGAACGTCACACTTCATTCACACCTGGGCCGATCTCGCCGGAATAAGTTTCGATGGCTTCGATCCGAGCAAGAGTCTGGCCGGCAAGGATTTCAAGGAGCGGCCCCTGCTGGTTGGTGATCCGGGCGCGCAGCAAGCGTTGATCGATCTGCGGACGCTGATGCCGGTTGATTGATAAAAGGTTTTGTTCATTGCGCCGCACGAGAAAATGCTGAAGGATGGCGCGCACCGTTGGCGCAGCAAACCCCACGATAAATGCAACATGACCTGGTTCAAGATTAAACTCGCCGGAAAAATTTAAAGCTGACCAATGACCCTTCAGATTTCACCGGTCACCGACGCCGATGTCGAAGCCATTGCCGCGCTGGCACGCATTGTCTGGCAGGATACCTATCCGGGCATTATCACGCAGGCGCAGATCGACTTCATGCTCAAGCAACGCTACGACCCCCGGCTTCTTCTTGGCGAACTGGCTATGCCGGAAGTCTGGTGGGACAAGGCGACGCTCGATGGCGATCTGGCCGCCTTTGCCTCAAGCCTGCTGACCGCAACGCCGGGCGAAATGAAGCTCGACAAGATATATGTCGATCCAGCCCAACAGCGACTCGGGCTCGGCGGCCGATTGATTGGTCACGTTGTGCAGCGGGCGCTGGCGCAGGGTTGCAACACAATTATTCTGGCGGTCAACAAACGCAATGAACGCGCCATCGCGGCGTACAGGAAACACGGATTTGTCGTGCGCCAAGCCGTATGTGTCGATATCGGCAACGATTTCGTCATGGACGACTTTATAATGGCAAGATTACTGCGATGAGCCTGATCAGGCAGGCGGGTTACGATGAAGCTCAAGTTCACTAAAATGCACGGGCTGGGTAACGACTTTGTCGTGCTCGATGGCGTTCGCCAGCCGGTTACGCTGATACCGGCGCAGTTCCGCCATCTCGCTGACCGGCATTTTGGCGTGGGTTGCGATCAGATTCTTCTGGTTGAAAAGGCAAGCACCCCGGAAGTCGATTTCCAATACCGCATCTTCAATGCCGATGGTGGCGAGGTCGAACAGTGCGGCAATGGTGCGCGCTGCTTCGTGCACTTTGTTCACGATCAAGGATTGACCGAGAAAAAAGAGATTCGCGTTAAAACGATGAGCGGTGTGATTTGCCCCCGTCTGGAAGCTGACGGGAACGTCACGGTGGATATGGGCTTGCCGGTCTTCGTTCCTGAAAGAATTCCTTTTATCAGCCCGACGAGCGATCTTGTGCAGACGCTGCGGGTTGGCGATGAGGACGTTGCGATCACTGCCGTCTCGATGGGTAATCCGCACGCCGTGCAGGTGGTCGCCGATATTGATGCGGCGCCAATTGCCGAGCAGGGGCCGCTGATCGAGTCGCATCCCCGCTTTCCGCAGCGGGTCAATGCCGGCTTCATGCAGATTGCCGGACGGCAGGCGATTCGCCTGCGCGTTTTTGAACGCGGTGCCGGCGAAACCCTTTCCTGCGGAACCGGCGCCTGTGCCGCTGTGGTTGCAGGGATTGCACGCGGTCTGCTCGATTCGCCGGTGCGCGTGTCAACGCGCGGCGGCGAACTGACTATTGCCTGGGGCGGCTTCGGCACAACAGTGCTGATGAGCGGCCCTGCCTGCACCGTCTTTACCGGAGAAATTGAATTATGAAATCAGATGAAATCGCTCAGTATCTGCAGGATAATCCACAGTTCTTTGAAGAGCATGCGGACCTGATATCACGACTGGTGATTCCGCATCCGCACGGCGGGCGAACCATCTCGATCACCGAGCGCCAGATGCTGGGCTTGCGTGACAAAAACAAGCTGCTAGAAGGAAAGATGAGCGAGTTGCTCCAGTTCGGTGAAGAAAACGACTCGATCAGCGAAAAGATGCATCGCCTTGGCGTGGCCATGATCGCTGCGGCTTCCTTCCAGTCGGTGCTGCATACCCTGAATTTTCATCTGCGCGATGATTTTGCCATTCCGCATGTGGCCTTGCGACTTTGGGGTCACCCGGAAAATTCGGATGAGTTGCCTGAATTTGCCGATGTCAGCGAAGAGTTGCAGGTATTCGCCGAGACCCTCAGCGAACCCTACTGCGGTTCGACTTCCGGCTTTGAAACCTCATCGTGGTTCGGCGATGCCTCCAGCCACCTGCGCTCGCAGGCCCTGATTGCCATGCGCAATGGTGGCGGCACGATCGGCATGATCGCGCTCGGCAGCGAAGAGCCACAACGTTTCTATGCCGGCATGGGCACCTTGTATCTTGAACGACTTGGCGAGATGGCCTCGGCCGCGCTGGCACGGGTGTTGCGCTGAATCCCAGTTGATTCTGTATTGACTCCCATTCATGGTTTCAAGCGAGTCAGTCAGCGCCTACCTTGACGAACTCGCCCAGCAGCGGCGACAGTCTCCGCATACGGTCAGCAACTACCGGCGTGATCTGCTCGTCCTCTGTGAGTTGATCGGCGAGTTGCCTGGTCAATACAAGCTCGATACCGTTCAGACGCCTCACATCCGCCGTTTCATCTCCCAGATGCACGCACGCGGGCTGGGTGGGCGCTCACTGGCGCGCAGGCTTTCCGCCTGGAGGGGCTTTTATCGATGGCTCGGTCTGCGCGGTGAGATGACGGTAAATCCTGTCGAAGGCGTTCGCGCACCAAAAAGTCCCAGGGCCTTGCCCAAGGTTCTGTCGCCCGACGAAGCCAACCGCCTTCTCGATTCTGCAAGCGACGCTGTGCTGGAGATTCGGGATCAGGCGATGTTCGAGCTTTTCTACTCGTCCGGCCTGCGTCTTGCCGAACTCGCCGCTCTCGACGTGGCATGTGTGGACGATCTTCTGGCCGGCGAGGTGCGCGTTCTCGGCAAGCGCAACAAGCTGCGCCTGGTTCCGGTGGGCAAGAAGGCACGCGAGGCGGTCGCGGTGTGGGCCAGGCATCGTCTCGAAGTGGCCTCCCCTGAAGCCTCCGCACTGTTCGTCGGGCAGCGCGGAAAACGCATCAACCCGCGCGTGATCGAAGAACGGCTCAAGCAGCGTGCGCAGGCGCAGGGCTTGCCAACCCGCGTACATCCGCACATGCTGCGGCATTCGTTTGCCTCGCACCTTTTGCAATCGTCCGGCGACCTGCGCGCGGTGCAGGAAATGCTCGGCCATGCCAGCATTGCATCGACGCAGGTTTATACGCACCTCGATTTCCAGCATCTGGCTAAAGTTTATGATGCGTCCCATCCACGCGCCAAGAGAAAAGGCTGAGAAGCGCGCATGCGATTGAGCTTTCGTGATCTGCTTCTGCTGAGTTGTACGCTGGCCTGCCCAGCCTCGGCAGGCACGCCTGAGCAACTGGCGGCGGATGGCGACTGGGCAGCGCTGCTCGGGGTCTACCTCGCAACGCTCGAAAAAAATCCACAGGATGCCAAAGCCCGCCTCGGAGCCTGGCGGGCCGCCATGCGCCTCGGGATCTTCGAACAGGCGGCAGGGCTGGAAGCCGGGATCAATGCGCGCGAGCAGGCGGCACTGGAAGGCGATCGCATCGCAATCGCCATTCGTTACGGTCGCATCAATGCACGCACCCTGAATGGCCCCGAGCGATATCACCAACTCGATTCCGCACTTTCCAGCAGCGCGGCGCTGGCAGCGGCTTTTCAATCCGGCCTGCAGCCGGATGCGGAAGAAAGGCGGCGGCTGATCGACCGCATCTCTGCGCTTGCGGCGCGCAACCGTCCGTCGGATGCGGTGGCGCTGTACGAGGCGCTGCTTGCCATCGACGTTGAGGTGCCGGTCTGGGCGCTGAGCGATGTGGCCGGAGCCTATCTGTCGCTGCGCCAGCCACGCCAGGCTGAAATGCTTTACCGGCGGGTGCTGGTGGCCACACCGGACAGTTTCGATGCCAATCTCGGGCTGTTTTACGCGCTGGTTGAATCCGAGCAGCTGGCGCTGGCGCAGGCACACATCGACCGCTTTGCGGCAAGTTTGCCGGTGCGCCGTCATCTTGACGGACAGCCCAACGGCGAGCGCTGGAGTGCCGAAGTGGCCAGCGATCAGGCGCGCCTGTACGCCGAGCGCATCGCCGAAGCGCAGCGGCGCATCGAACAGCGGCTTGCCGTGACGCCGTTCAACAGCGAAGCCCGGAGTGCTGAAGCCAGCCTGCATCTGGCACGTGGCTGGCCGCGTCAGGGCGAGGCCGATCTGCGGCGCGCGCTTGGCAGCGATCCGCGTAATCCCGCTCTGCATGCCGATCGTGCCGAAGTCTTGCTGTCGCTCCAGGATTGGGAACCGGCGCGGGCCGAACTGGCGAGGGCGCGCAGCCTCGATGCCGATACTCCTCGGGTGCGTCAGGCTGACCGGACATTCGAACTGCACGATCGTCGCGAATTGTATGTCGATGCCGGCTATGGTGTAGGCCAGAACAGCAACCCCTACGGCTCTTCCGACTGGGTGGTGGACACGTGGCTGTACAGCAGCCCGCTGGCCGAACGCTGGCGTGCCTTTGTCCATAATTACAGCGCCAGCGCCGACTTCAACGGCGCCTGGACGAACTGGGTGCGAACCGGCGTCGGTGCCGAGTGGCGCTCGGGCAACTGGCGAGTTACCGGCGAGACCAACGGTGGCGGGGCCGAAAAAGTCGGGGTGCTTGGCACGCTGCGCTGGCAGCCGGACGATTACTGGAAATTCTACGCTGCGGCCGAGAGCCTGACCAACAACATTCCCTTGCAGGCCGTTCGTGCCGGCGTCACCGCCAGTCGTTTAAGCGCCGGCGTCGACTGGCAGGCGCACGAGTCGCGCAAGCTGGCGCTGGTCGCCAGCCGCACCGACTTCAGTGACGGCAACCTGCGCCAGAACGTCATGGCCACCTGGTTCGAGCGCTGGCTCAGCACACCGCGCTGGAATTTCGAGACGACGCTTGGCGCCGATACCTCGCGCAATTCGCTGGGCTATGCGGCCCCCTACTTCAATCCGCCTGAAGATCGCTCGCTGTGGTTCACCGCTGCCGTCGAGAACCTGGCCTGGCGCGATTATGACTATTCGTTCCGCCAACGCCTGGCGCTGACAGTCGGCAACTACTGGCAGTCGGGATTCGGCGACGGCGACACCGAGGCTATTGAATACCATCAGCGCTGGGAACTTGGCCGTGCCATGTCGCTGCGTTATGGCATCGGTCGCAGCCTGCGCCCTTATGACGGCGTGCGCGAAGCGCGCAATTTTGCTACCTTGACTCTGCTATGGCGATTCTGAACAACTTCCGGCGTGCTCTGCTCGCCCTCCTGTTTGCCCTCCTGCCGCTCGCCGCAGCGCAGGCGGCAGGTGATTTCATCGTCCTTTGCTACCACGAGGTCGAGAGCGAGAAATCGGGCAGCCTGACGCGCACCGCCGTACGCGCCGGCGATCTGGCCGCCCAGTTCGCCTGGCTACAGGCCAGTGGCTATCACCCCGTCAGCCTGCAACAGATTCTCGATTCGCGCCAGGGCGGCCCGGCGCTGCCGGACAAGGCGCTACTGCTCACCTTCGATGACGGCAAGAAGGATGTCTTTACGCGCGTCTTCCCGCTGCTCAAGCTGTTCCGCTTCCCGGTCGTGGTGGCGCTGACCGGCCACTGGCTGAACGTTCCCGACGGCGGCATGGTCGATTACGACGGCGTTCCCATTCCACGCAGCGAATTTGTTTCCTGGGCAGACGTTCGCGAGATGCAACGCTCCGGCCTGGTAGAGATCGCTTCGCATTCCTACGATTTGCACCGTGGCGTCCTTGCCAATCCACAGGGCAACACCCAGCCGGCAGCAACGACACGGGTGTATGCCGACAGCGTCTACGAAACGGACGAAGTCTACCTGGCCCGGCTGCGGACTGACCTGCGCCGGAACAACGAGCTGATCAAACAGCATACCGGCGTGCCGCCGCGCGCCATCGTCTGGCCTTATGGACGCAGCAACCGGGCCGCACAGGATCTGGCGGTCGAACTGGGTATGCCCGTGGGCATGACGCTGGAAGATGGCGTCAACACGGCGAACACAGCGCTGCCGCAGCTCAAGCGCTACCTGATCGAGGAAAGTCCGTCACTGCAGAGTTTTGCCGAGGCCGTTCGCCACCTCTGGTCGCCCGATCCGGCACGCAGCGTGCGTATCGTTCCGGCGCAGTGGCCGCTCGTCGAGGAGGGTTTGTCGCGGACGCTCGATGAACTGCAGAAGCTGAGCCCGAATGTGGCTTTCGTTGATCCACGAGTGACCCGCAATGGTCAAAAAGCGGTGCTGTTTCCAACGACCAGGCTCCCGGTCGCGGCGGACGAGCTGAACCATATTGCCTGGCAGATCGAACGTCGTGCCGGGAGCCCGGTATTCATCGACCTGCCGGTAGACTGGCTTGGCGATCACGGATTGCTCGCCGACCTCGCCCGTCATGTCAATTTTGCCGGTGTCCGCATTCCACGGGCACCGGGCGACGAGCATGCGCTGCGCGCGCTGAATGTCATGGAGCGCTGGCGCTGGCCGCTGCGCGTGGCCTACGCGCCGAAAGAAGCGGTGGCAGCCGACGCCTGGCGCAAGCTGCGTCCGGGCGATCTGCTCGTGCTGCCGGCGACTGCAGCCAACCTGGCCCTTATTCCGGCAGGTGAAGCGGGACGCGTCTTGTTCGAATTCGATCCGGGCACGCAGCCGCCGGCGGAAATCGCCCGCGCCATGCGCCGTCTCGAAGCCGACGGTTTCCGCCAGTTCGGCCTCGCCGGTTTTCCGGATACGGGCTTCGACCCGGTCTGGTCGAACCTTTCGCTGCGCTCGCAGCCGCTTTTGCCATAACTCTGCCATGACGCTACCAGCACTGATGGGCAGCTTCTGGGGAGTGATGCTTTCCTATGTCTTCCTCTACCCGGTGCTGATGTCCTTGCTGTGGATGATCGGTGGTGTGGCTTTCTATTTCCGCTATGAGCGGTACCCGCACCGCATCGTCAGCCAGCCGCCGGAGCGTGCCGACTATCCGCTGGTCGCAGTGCTCGTTCCCTGCTTCAACGAGGAGGCGAATGCGCGCGAGACGATCGATGCGCTGATGGAATTGCGCTATCCGAACTTCGAGGTGATCGCCATCAACGACGGCAGCCGCGATCGTACCGGGGAAATTCTCGATGACCTGGCCGATGAGTACCCGCTGTTGCGCGTCATTCACAACGTCAAGAATCAGGGCAAGGCCGTCGGACTGAACACCGCCGCATTGCTGACGCATGCCGAGATCCTGGTCGGCATTGATGGCGATGCCCGGCTCGACCCGTGGTGCCTGCACTGGCTGGTACGCCACTTCGATGAGCCGGAGGTCGGGGCGGTGACCGGCAATCCGCGCGTGCGCACGCGTTCGACGCTGCTCGGGCGCATCCAGGTCGGCGAGTTCTCGTCGATCGTCGGCCTGATCAAGCGCGCGCAACGCTCGATCGGGCTGATCTTCACTGTTTCCGGCGTGATCGCCGCGTTCCGGCGCAGCGCCCTGTTCGAGGCCGGCTTCTGGAGCCCGGACAAGATGACCGAGGATGTCGACATCACCTGGAAGCTGCAACTGGCCGGCTGGGAAGTACGCTTCGAGCCGCGCGCTTTGTGCTGGATCCTGATGCCGGAGACACTGAAGGGACTGTGGAACCAGCGCCTGCGCTGGGCCACCGGCGGCGCCCAGGTTATTTTTGACTACTGGTCGGAAATCTGGCAACGGCCGCGTATGTGGCCGGTCTTTGTCGAGTATTCAATGAGCATTCTGTGGGCATTCTGCATGGCCCTGCTGGTGGTCTACCGCATTGCCGATCTGGTGTTCTACAGGGTCGACCTGCAGAGCGCACCCGTGCTCATGCTGGGCTGGACCGGGCTGCTTATCGGCACCACCTGTCTGGTACAGATGATGTTGAGCCTGTGGCTGGATCGCCCCTATGATCAGGGGCTGCTGAAGAATTATTTCTGGATGATCTGGTATCCGGTCATCTACTGGGTACTCGGTGCCACAACCGCCGTGGCGGCGCTGCCTGCGGCGCTGGCACGCAGATCGGGGAAGAGAGCGAGATGGATCAGTCCAGACCGCGGCGTAAGCCCGGACACGATCAACGCCAACAACAAGCGCTGATTATCGAGCGGCCTGACCTGGCGCACCCTGTGCGGCGGGTGCTGGCGATATTGTTTACCTTGCTGGCCTGGGGCTTGTGGATTGGTCTCTGGCTTCCGGTTCTCGGATCGGTCGCGGCGCAATTCGGCATTGAACTGCCGTGGGTTTCTTATCCGGGTCAGCTCAGCCTGCAGGCGCTCAGGCTGCTCGTTGGTGTCTTTCCGCTCGCCGTCGGGCTGGTACTGCTGGTTCTTGCCGTCAATGGCCTGGTCAGCCGCATCCATCGACGCTTCAACCCGCCAGCGGCGCACCGTTTTATCGGGATGGACCGATTGGCCACGGGAATGGCGCTCGACGCCGGAAAGCTCGCCACCTGGCAGTCCGCACGCATCCTGCACGTCGAGCATGGCCCGCTGGGGCGGGTAATTGATGCACGCATAGTTCGCTAGTCTGACCGAACAGGCTACTTGCTTCCCCAGAGTTGCTGCACCCGCGCATCCCTGCCGCAGCCATTGCGGTAGTAGGCGTAGCGGATCGGATTTTTCTTGTAGTAGTCCTGATGGTATTCCTCGGCCGGATAAAAGGCCGTGGCGGCGATGATCTCGGTATGGATTTCCTTGAATTTTCCGCTCGAGAGCAAGGCATCGCGGCTGCTTTCGGCAACCTTGCGTTCGCTCTCGTTCTGCCAGTAGATGCCACTGCGATACTGGTTGCCGCTGTCGCAGAACTGTTTGTCCTTGACCGTCGGGTCAATATGCTTCCAGAAAAAATCCACCAGTTGCGCATAGCTCACCCTGGCCGGATCGTAAGTGACACGCACCGCTTCGGTGTGTCCGGTGCCGCCGGCGCTGACCTGCTCGTAAGTCGGGTTCGGTATCTTGCCGGCGGTGTAACCGGATTCGGCGCCGATGACGCCGGGCAGCTTCTCGAAATCGGCCTCGACGCACCAGAAACAACCGCCGGCAAATAGTGCGCTCGCCGTGTTTCCCGTCTTGACCGCCGCTGTTTCGGCGGCCAGGACACTGGTCAAAGCGACAAGGCCCAGCGAGCACATAACAGCCATGCAAAGCCGCCGGATCATGTCCGCAACTCCGGCAGCTTGTCGGCGCGAGGTACGAACAACAGCGCAAGGCCGTTGTTGCAGTAGCGTTTGCCGGTCGGCTTCGGGCCATCGTTGAAGACGTGTCCCTGATGGCCGCCACAGCGCGCGCAGTGGTATTCGGTGCGCGGATAGATCATCTTGAAATCGGTCTTGGTGACTACCGCAGCGGGCAGAGGTTCCCAGAAACTGGGCCAACCGGTGCCGCTTTCGTATTTCATCCTGCTGTCGAACAGGGGCAGGAAGCAGGCTGCGCAAACGAAGGTTCCATCGCGTTTTTCGTTGTTAAGCGGGCTTGTTCCGGCGCGCTCGGTATCTTCCTCGAACAGGACGCGATAGGCGGGTTGCGGAAGCAGTGCAGCCCATTCGGACTTTGATTTGACAAGTTGCATGGTTTTTTCTTCCTTGGCAATGGCCATTTGCGTGGCCGGAATGGGAAGCAGGAAGGTGGATAGGCCACCGAGCCACTTGAGGGTTTGACGACGATTCATGATCTTCTCCATAAATACTGATGACAATTTTGCGAAAGGTTAAACACAGGTTAAACGCAGCCCGGCATCGATACCGCTTGCAGCACCTCGCCTGCCTTAGCGTCCTGAACCAGAGCTGCAATGCCCAGGTTCTCGCGCTTCCAGTCGGCGGGCAGCTTGACGGTCTGCCGCCACTCTGCGCGTCCTGTTTGCGCATCAAGCATTACCGGCGCCGACCAGTAGCGCACCACGTTGTCGTGCTCAAGCCGTGCGCCCTTGTTCTCTCCCGCCCTGACTTCTGTTGACAGCTTTTTCTCGAAAACAATGACGATGCCCTGTGCGGCTGCTCCCGACCGGGCGCCGTCAACCAGGGCGAAACGTGCTTCAAGATCGACCGCAGCGCTGCCCGAAGCGCTCATCTGAACGCCGATGCGGGCACGCGCCGGCTGACGGTTGATGGCTTGAATGCGCTGCTCAAGGACGTCATGCCTGTTCCATCCGCGCAGTTCCTTCATCCCGGCAAAAACCTCGGGGGTGTAAATGGTGCTGCTTGCGGCCAGTTGGCTCAACCAGCGCTGGCGTTCGGAAAACCGGGCCTGAGCGAAGGGGTCTTTCCAGCCGATGTAGTCCCAGTAATCAACGTGCAGCGAGAGCGCAACAGCCTGTTCGGCAGTGAATCGGCGTGACAGTTCCCCAAGCCAGCGATCTGCCGGCGGACAACTACTGCACCCTTCGGAGGTATAAAGCTCGATCAGCGCCACGCCATGTGCGGGACTGTGCGCGCTGCAAGCGGCGGCTTGCGCTGCAAGTGGCGCCAGGGCGAGGCAGAACGATACGGTGGCGCGGTGAAACAGGGTCAAGGGTGACACAGGGTTCTCCTGACTGAGGGTATGTAGCTTGGTCGTTCGGGCCGCATGATTACTTACAGCCAAATGCGGAGCCGCCCGTCCGGCCTGCCTCACTGACCGGTGCCGGAAAATGTTTCGGTGCCGAAACTGCTGTGCTGGGACCTCGCAGAGGATCCATCGTTATACTTGCCCGGCAAAGGCAGACTCGAAGAATAATTGGGAATGGCCGGAAATGACTGAAACAACTTGGCGGGAGTTGGCCGTGCTGGCGCTGTTCTGGCTGATGTATTTCGCCATGCACTCGGTGCTCGCTTCGCTCCACGTCAAGCGATGGGTGGCCTTGCGCTATCCGGCGCGGATGCCGATCTATCGGCTGGGCTTCAATATGCTGGCGCTGATCATGCTGCTGCCGATTCTCTGGCTGATGCTTCGCCATCCCGGTCCGATGCTGTGGTCCTGGCAGGGGCCGGGGGCCTGGTTAGCGAATGGACTGGCCGTGGCGGCGGTGCTGGCCTTCATCATGTCGCTGAAACATTACGATGCGCAGGAATTCATCGGCTGGCGCCAGTGGACATCGCATACCCGACGTGTCGAGGATCAGGAGGGCTTCCATCTTTCGCCTTTCCATCGACATGTGCGTCATCCGTGGTATTTCTTCAGCCTGATCCTGATCTGGACACGCGACATGAGTGCCGCAATGCTGATCTCCGGTGTGATGATGACGATTTATTTCATCATCGGTTCGCGGCTCGAAGAAATGAAGCTGCTGATCTACCATGGAGAGGTCTATCGCACTTACATGAAACGGGTGCCCGGACTGATCCCCTGGCCCTGGAAGTCGCTTACAGCGCAGGAGGCCACAGCGTTGGTCAAGGCGGCGGAGCGCCGCGCCGCTGCTGCGCCGACTCAGTAGCGGTACGGATTGTCCGGGCGTCTGTCCTGCCTGTCGGGTACGCCGTCTCCATCGCGGTCGCGCTCGATGCGGTATGGGCCGCCGCCATGGTACCGATAGCTGTTGCCGTGTTGCGGGCCATGATCAAAATCCGGAACGTAGGCGACACAGCCTGAAACCAATGCACCGACGGCGATCATCAAAAATGCAAGCTTTTTCATTTTTCCTCTGAACCATTTCTCTCGACCAGCGCGAGCAAATACGCGGCAAATAAAAATTTTTTCCGACACTGCGAAAGTACAGCGCCTAAAGGGGAATAACGCCGTGAAGGGCTGGCGGATGTCAGAGAATATGTAAGGCTTTGTATCCGGCTGAGATGAATGGCGCCGGATTCGAAACCAGCTATAGCGCCGAAGTCTGGCTGGAAACCAGCAACGATCTCAAGCGCTGGCAAACCATCGGCGCCACCGAACTGAACTGGTTGAGCAATGACAGCGCCCAGACCCTGGCCAGCGAGCGGCTCGAATTCAGCCCGCAGTCCTTCCGCTATGCGCGCTTGGCCTGGCGTCGGGGAGAGCCAGTAATTTTCCCGGCGTTTCAGGCGGAAACGGTGAACCGGCAAAGCCGCGAGCCCGTCCGCGAAACCCTGTGGTTCAAGCCGGTCGACGGGAATCAGGCGGGTGATCAGGTTTACCCCGGCCGAGATTGCCCTCAAACTGAGCGAACCCAATATCGTCTACCCGATGACGCTCGGTTACTACGCCGGCGCCCAAGTCGCCAGGCCGGGAAAACCAGCGAATGGGCCTTTCAGCCGAAAACCCAGGCCACCTTCTACCAGATCACCCAGAACGGCCAGACCCGCCGTCCGGAGCCCTGAACGTCGGCCTTGGTCATCGGCAAGAGTGGGTGATTCGACCGCAGAATGCCGCGGCAACAGCCCGGCCTGAACTCGGGCTCTCGTGGCAACCCATGACCCTCGTTTTTCTCGCCGGTGGCACGCCGCCCTACACCCTGAATTTTGGCCGCAGCGAGGCAACGCCGGCCAGCCAGGCACTCAGTCAAGTGGCACCCGGATTCACTCCGGGCGAGCTCAATCAACTCGAACGGGCGCAAGCCGGTGAATTACGAACCGGCCCGGCCAATGTCTCCGCAGACAGCGCCGCCAGCCAGGCCGGTTTACCGGCGCGCCAGCGCACCTTCAACCTGTGGGGCGTATTGCTGCTCGGCGTGGTCATACTCGGTGGAATGGCCTGGCGGCTCCTGGCCGAGCATTTCATCAAGGGGTTAAAGTCGAAGCTATCATGTCCATTGAAAAATCAGAACTCAATGGGTGATCCCTTCCACGAATCATTTCGCGGTCTGGCGCGAGCAAGTGCTTGAGTGGCATCGCACCAACCATCACAAGCATTGCGCCCAGGTCGACGACGCCAAATATTTAGAAGTTCCTTGCACTTAGCATAGAAGCGAAAGAATCGCAGCACATCTTCGCGCTCACGCAGGGTTGGAGAGCGTTCGCAGCAGATCAGCTTGTCGTCCGTCATGCCGCGGTCGGTCAGCATCACCGCTCCCCATGCCTTGACCCGTATGCGCGTGCCGAGCGGCAATCTGGGGCCAAGCACCAAGGCATCCAACAGATCACCATCGAGTCCCAAGAACTCCGGCACGGAACCATAGTTGAACGGACACGGCAAAGGGGAAATGAAATCGACGTGGCCATTGGATCCGCGCTTGAGAAAATTACCCCGTGGAATTTCGATCACCACTTCAACCTCCACAGGCTCGGGCGCTGTCAATTTACATTCTCTCCCAATCGTGCCGCGTCTGTGTTAACCGCTGTGATAGACCACTCACTCTTCCCACGCAGGATATTGTTCTGGCTTTTCACCGATTTCGAGGATCAACCTTGGGTACTTGATGCCTGGACAGGGCTGTTGGACACCTTTTCTTGTTTTAGTGATTTTGAAAAGCCAGCTATCTCCAAAATCAAAAAAGTAATACAAGTTCCGCTTATTGGGAAGTGGATACAGATCCCCTATAGTCGTATTGAAAACTTCACCGCTTTCATCATCAAAACTGACCCGTTCACGACTTCGTTCGGTTCTTGCGATGTAAAACTGATACATGTGGTCATTATCAAAATTGGTTGCTTTCTGAATGGCCAGATGAAGCTCCTCCAGCGTTGAAGAAGAATGAATCTCAATCACTCCTTCCCATGCGCCATTTGCATAGGAGCCGGACATCAGTTTAACTTTGAGAGCTTGGAGCATTGTGTGCCTGGTCTTCAATTCAAGAGAATCAATCGCCAAACCCACTGGCCTCGACTATCTGAAATTACCAGAACATGCCAATGAATAGTAGCTGCTTGCTTCATAAAGGATGCACTGGGTGTTTTTTCTTCACATTTCGTAATGATAGTACGGATCCAGGAAAAGGGTTGATCAGTGGCGCTTACTCACCGCTACCAGAAATTGAAAGCCACCGTTGAAGACCATTCGCAGGAAAGACAACCGTCTAGGAAAATGTCAAGACCCGCTGATGTTAAGGCTGTTCTGATGCATGCTTTCAACCGTAGCCCGAACGGCAATACTCCTGTACTAGAAATCCTAGGCTCCGAATACGCCCATAAAGCCAGCGAGATCAGATAACGATGGCTGCAAGAAAGCAACCTTGGGCGTTCGCGCCTCGTTTCCGTAAGGGGTGAAAGCAGCCAGTCGGCAAAGTCTCGTCACCGTCAGCTACTCGGCCTTATGGAAAGCTTTCCATAAGGCCGATTATGCATAGTCGTTGATTATGGAAAGTAATCGCAGACGGCAGTGAGCAAATCCAGGCAATACAAAGGTTAGCAGAGACTGGCTCCAGTACAGGCTCGACATAATCTTGACGGTAGTCTGAAGTAACGGCTCCATTCCAGGAGACCGTTATGACCAATTCAACGACGAATGGGGATTTGCCGAATTCCCCGAAAGCCTCGACCTATTCGGCACATATCACAGCAGAATTGCAACGCTACGATGAACATCTCCGCGACGTTCGCGGGCTGGTCACCTGTACGCGCAGAGGGCGCCTGCGCATTATTGGCTGGCTGCTGGAAGGCAAGTTCAAGCATCGCGAGATTATATTTGCCCGGTTACGGCCTGACGATATTCGGCAATTTCTTGCCCGGCGACTTACAGAGCATCAGTCGGCCGCCAATGCATCACAACATGCAGCAGCACTACGGAGTTACCTGCGTTACCGAGCCACCTGCGGCGATCATGTCGGCAAACTTGCAGCAGTCATTGCGAACCCAGTCCATTGGCGGCTCGCAACACTGCCAAAGGCACTGAACGTCGGTGACGCCGATCGACTGCTGATCGCTGCAACCTCAGCACGCAAGATGCCCAAGCGTGCCTATGCGATTGTGCGCCTGGCGCTAGACTTGGGGCTGCGCTCTGGAGAGATCGCCCACCTCAACCTCAATGATATTGACTGGCAGGCCGGCACCCTCATGCTGCGCGGTACCAAGTCACTTCGGCAGGATGTGCTTCCTCTTCCTGAAGAAACCGGCAAGGCGCTTGCCGACTATTTACAACACGAACGCCCCGCAATCCGTCACCCGACCGTCTTCGTTCGACAGATTGCCGGCAGCACTCTTCCCATCACATCTTGCGCCATACAGAAGGTGATCAAGCGTTCCTGCCGTCAGATCGGTTTGCCGGATGCCAGCGCCCATGCCTTGCGCCATACCGTGGCTTGCCGTCTCATCGAGCGTGGCAGTTCGCTCAAGGAAGTCGCCGACCTGTTACGTCATCGCTCGCTTAACAGCACTCTGATTTACGCCAAGCTCGACACGCCAAAATTGGCGGAGGTCGCATTGCCTTGGCCGGGGAGCGCAGCATGAGCGCGCACGTCCGCTTGCAGCAACGGGTTGCAGGTTATCTCGCGGAGCGTCATCGCCTTGGCTTTGTATTGCGATCACGCGGCACATTGTTAGCCGGGTTTGTCCGGTACGTTGCCGATCGCAAGCACCGCGGACCATTGACCGCCGACCTCATGATCGAGTGGGCCCGTCATGACAAGTGGCAACGTGGCAAACCATCGACCTGGGCTGCTCGGCTTGCCTTCGTCCGCCACTTTGCCCGCTACCTGAAACAGTTCGAACCAGATACTGAAGTGCCGCAGGAGTTGACCTTTGGCCCAGAGCCGGGACGCGTCGCCCCGCACATCTTTCATGAACGGGAAGTCTCCGATTTGCTGGCAGCGGCTCGGCAGCTTGGTCCGCCAGGGAGCATTCGCCCGGCCACCTACGAAACCCTGTTCGGCCTGATGGCCTCGACCGGCCTGCGGGTATCCGAGGCGCTGCATTTACGTGACGATGATGTCGATCTTAAACGTGGGATGCTGACGATTCGGCAGACCAAGTTCGCCAAATCGCGACTGCTGCCTGTCCACCCGACGACGCTCGCCGCATTGGCGAAATATCGCAAGGCACGCGCACGGCATGTGGCCACGGCTGCGGACATGCCGTTTCTGATCGGCAGTCGTGGCCGGCGGCTTGGGAAGCCGCTGGGAGACCGCCAGGCCCACCGAGTCTTCAACATGTTGCGCGATCATCTGGGCTGGACGAATCGTGGCGGTCATGCCGCCATACGCCTGCATGACCTACGCCACACCTTCGCGGTTAGTCGCCTGATGCGCTGGTATGCCGATGGTACAGACATCGATCAGATGATGCTCGCCCTGTCGACCTACATGGGCCATGCCGAGATCTTCTACACCTATTGGTATCTCACCGCCGTTCCGGAACTGATGGCCCTGGCCGGCAGCAAATTCGAGCATTTCGCTGACCTAATTGGAGGCTGCGATGAATAAGAATGCAAAATCGCCGACGTCGTTTCCTGCCTTGGTGCAAGCCTACTTCGGCGATTACCTGACTCAGCAGCGCGCACTCAGTCCGCAGACCATCGCTACCTATCGCGACGGATTCGTGCTGTTCCTTGAATTTGCCGAGGAACGATTGGGCAAGGCTCCAGCCGTAATGGCGCTGGCCGACGTTACGCCGGAGTTGATCATGGCCTTCCTCGATCATCTTGAACGGCAACGACACAATTCAGTGCGCAGTCGCAACGCTCGTTTGGCTGCGCTACGGTCGTTTCTCAAGTTCGCCGGCCACCGGGATGTGGCATCGCTCCAGGTGATCGAGCGTGCCTTGGGGGTTCCGGTAAAACGTTTCGAGCGTCCGATGTTCGGCTACCTGACACGCGAGGAGGTACTGGCGGTAATCGGGGAAGCGGGTGACTCATGGCTGAGCCAGCGTGATCATGCCTTGTTTCTATTGATGTACAACACTGGCGCGCGCGTATCGGAGATCATCGGGGTCAAGGTCGGCGACGTGGTGCTCGACGCCAGCGCCGCTTGTGTCCATCTGCATGGCAAGGGTCGCAAGCAGCGTAGCGTGCCGTTGTGGCACGCGACAGTCAAAACACTACGTGCTTGGCTACGGGCAAATCCAGAGCTTACGGCGGAGGCCCCATTGCTGCCCAATCGGAATGGGCGTGCAATGACCCGAGCCAATGTCACACTCAGGTTGATATTGGCAGTTCAGCACGCGACGGAAACTCAGCCTGCATTGGCAAAGCGGAAAATCTCGCCACATACCATCCGCCATACAACGGCAATGCACCTGTTGCAGGCGGGTGTCGACATCAGCGTCATCGCGCTCTGGCTCGGACATGAGAGCCCGGTAACCACGCATCACTACGTGGAAGCCGACTTGGCAATGAAGGAGCGAGCCCTAGCCAGACTTCACGAACCCAACTCGAAGGTTCTGCGCTATCGGCCACCTGACTCGCTTCTCAACTTCTTGCGAACCCTGTGATTATGAGAA
>NZ_JAEUOI010000212.1 GCF_016790145.1 Propionivibrio sp.
GCGTCCCCTAGAGGATTTGCTACAAGCGAGCACCCGGCAATCGGTCGGTCGACTCCCCAACTCGCTCCGTCGTGGCAATCGCATACATCTCCCCGGCCTCATTGAGCAAGGCGGTGGCGGTCATCCAGACGTCGATGAGCGCTCCCGCTCATTTTGCACTCATGCTTTCTCTCGCACGCCTGTCGGATTCAATTTTTCCGTATAGTACGCCGATCGCAGGTGGTGGGTCTTTTGCCATGCTGAAGATAGCCGTCCTGCCTGCTCTGCAGGCTGCTTGCCCAAAGCGTATTCAGATACTTCGTTACAATCGCCAGCGGTGGAAACGGCTCACCCAGGCCAGCAGCTTCTGCGGTGCATGCGCCTTTTTCCAGTTGCCTGCGGCGTACTTGTTGGCTTCGGCCATTGTCGGATAGATGTGGATGGTGCCGAGAATCCTGTTCAGGCCAATGCCGTAGCGCATTGCCAGCACATACTCGGCAATCAGGTCGCCAGCGTGTTCGCCGACGATGGTGACACCGAGAATTTTGTCCTTTCCGGGTTCGGTGAGCACCTTGACGAAGCCGTGCGCCTCGCTGTCGGCAATCGCCCGGTCGAGATCTTCGATGTCGTAGCGCGTTACTTCAAAGGCGATTTTTTGTTCATTGGCTTCGAGTTCATTGAGCCCAACGCGCGCCACTTCGGGCTCAATGAACGTGGCCCACGGGATCACCGAATAATCGACGCGGAATTTCCTGAACGGGTCAAAGAGTCCATTGACTGCCGCGTACCAGGCCTGGTGGGCTGCCGTATGGGTGAACTGGAAAGGACCGGCGACATCGCCGGCGGCGTAGATGTTGGGATAGTTCGTCTGCAGGAACTCGTTGGTTTCGATGCTGCGATTGGCGCTGATGCCCAGTTCCTCGAGCCCGTAGCCCTTGAGGTTGGCGGCGCGGCCGACGGCAACGAGTACGGCATCGAAGGGAATGTGCAGCTCCTTGCCCTGATGTTCGGCGATCAGGATTTTCTCGCCGCCCTCGACAAGGAACTTTTTCGCCGTGTGCTCGACCCGCACATCGATGCCTTCGGCGCGGAAGCGCTGCATGACATGTTCGGAAACCTCCGGGTCTTCGCGCATCAGCAGGCGCGGCAGCATTTCCACCTGGGTGACGCTGGCGCCGAAGCGGGCGAAGGCCTGCGTCAGCTCCGAGCCAATCGGTCCGCCGCCAAGAACGACGAGTCGTTTCGGTAGTTCGCGCAACTCCCAGACGTTATCCGAGGTCAGGTAGCCGACGTCCTCGATGCCCGGAATCGGGGGGACGAAGGGGCGCGCGCCGGTGGCAATGACGATGCTGCGCGCCGACAGCCGTTCGCGCTCGCCGTTGTTACGAACGACATCGACTTCCCACGGTGAAACCAGCCTGGCGCTTCCTTCGATTACCTCGACGCCGAGGCTGGTGTAACGTTCAACTGAATCGTGCGGCGCGACGCTCTTGATCACCCGCTGTACGCGTTCCATGACCTCGGCGAAGTCGAAGCGCGCCGTGGCCTCGCGGATTCCGAATTCCTGCGAACGTTTCATGTGCGAGAGCAGTTTGGACGAGCGAATGAGCGCCTTGGACGGTACGCAGCCGGTGTTCAGGCAGTCGCCGCCGAGCTTGTGTTTTTCGATGAGGGTGACTTTCGCCTTGACCGCCGCAGCGATATAGGCGGTCACCAGCCCGGCCGAACCGCCGCCGATGACAATCAGGTTGCGCTGGAAGTGCGCCGGCTTCTGCCATCGGGCATAAACCTTCTTTGCCGCCAGGGCCTCGACGATCTTCTTGGCCATCAAGGGAAAAATGCCGAGCAGCACGAAGGAGCCGAGCAGGCCGGGCGAGAGGATTCCCGACAGGGACTGAATTTTCGCCAGTTGCGTTCCGGCATTCACATAAACCAGCGTGCCGGCCAGCATCCCGAGCTGGCTCACCCAGTAGAAAGTCCGCGTCTTCAATGGCGTCAGCCCCATCAGCAGGTTGATGACAACGAAGGGGAAGACGGGAACCAGGCGCAGCGTAAAGAGATAAAAACCGCCTTCCCTGCTGACCCCGGCATTGATCGCGCGCAGCCGCTCACCGAAGTGCTGCTGCACCCAGTCGCGCAGCAGAAAACGCGAGGCCAGAAAAGCCAGGGTAGCGCCCACCGACGAGGCAAAGGAAACCAGCAGCAATCCCCAGAGCAGACCAAACACCGCGCCGCCGACCAGCGTCATCACCGCTGCGCCAGGGAGTGACAAGCCGGTGACGGCGACGGAGGCGACGAAAAAGAGCAGCGCCGCGGTCATCGGTTGTGCGGCTCGCCAGGTCTCGATCGCCGCCTGCTGGCTCTTGAAATAGTCGAGGCTCAGAAAGCGCTCGAGTCCG
>NZ_JAEUOI010000225.1 GCF_016790145.1 Propionivibrio sp.
CAAGGACAACGCCGCGGTTACCAGCAGCCTTAATACTTTCATCAAGGCTTACAACGATACCTTGAAGGTGATTAAAGATCTCGGCAACTACGATGCCGCAAACAAGAAAGCCTCGACCCTGACCGGCGACTCAACCTTACGCGCATCACAAGCGCAACTACGTTCAGTATTATTTGCTGCCAGTGGTGGAAGCAATGCCAATCTGCAGCGGCTGTCCGATCTTGGCGTCAGCATTCAAACCGACGGAACGCTCAAAATGGATTCGACCAAGCTCTCAGCGGCCATCACCAGCGATTTTGCCAATGTGGCGTTGCTGGTCGCCGATGTAGGCTCGCGCTTCAAAACCACGGTGTCGGGGCTGATTTCTGCTGATGGCTCAGTAACCGCCCGAATCGACGGAATCAACAGTACGGTCAAGGATATCGGCAAGCGCCGTGAAGCGATATCGTTGAGTTTACAGAAAATTGAAAGCAATTATCGCCGACAGTTCAACGCGCTCGATTTGCAGGTCGCGAACTTGCAGGCCTTGAGCGCGCGCCTGACACAGCAATTAGCCAGCCTGCCTTCGTTCAAGAATAATTAGCAAGGAGAACAGTTCATGTTCGGCTCACCACGCAACCCGGTTGCGGCCTACGCCAGTATTGGCGTCGAGACTTCGGTTCCTACAGCCGACCCGCATCAGTTGATCATGCTGCTGTTTGAAGGCGCAAAAATAGCCATTTCGGCAGCAAAACTGAACATGACGCAAGGCAATATTGCGCAGAAAGGCAGTTCGATCTCCAAAGCGATCGACATTATCACCAATGGACTCAAAGCCAGTCTCAACTATGACGAGGGAGGCGATCTGTCGCAAAAGCTCGGCGCGCTCTATGACTACATGACACAACGCCTGTTGTGGGCCAACCTGAAAAACGACACAGCAACACTGGATGAAGTGATGCGACTTTTGAGCGAACTGCACGCGGCCTGGGCACAGATTGCGCCGAGTACTGAAAAGGCGGCCTGAGGCCGCCATGAGCGTGCTGGACTTCTATATAACAGCGAGTGCACTCACCGGCCGCATGCTTGACGCCGCTCGAGAGCAAAACTGGGACGAGTTAATCTCCGTAGGCACGGATCGTGATCGGCTCCTTGAGTCTCTGCCCGTAGCAATTCTCCCGATGTCACCGCAGGATAGCGAGCAGGTGGCGCGGCTGATCAAGGAAATCCTGGCATGTCACACTGAAATTTCCGAGCGCGCTGGCCCCTGGCTCGAACATACCGCAACGCTATTGGCGGCATTTGATCAGAGAAGTAGCACAACGGTGTCAACAATACAGATAAGCCCGACTGAAACGCGATGATCCCCGCCGACATTGCCAGCCGCCTGCAGATCTCCGCCGACGCTGCACTGCGGCCAGTGGCCCCGGCGCAGGAAATCGCCGACAAGCTCTCCGGTCTGGTGGCCGGCCAGAAAGTCATGGCGGAAATCCAGGCACTGCTCCCCAACGGCACCTACCGTGCCCTGATCAACCAACGCACTGTCACGCTGGCCTTGCCTTTTGCGGCCAGAAGCGGCGATGCGCTCGAACTCCAGGTGACCGAGTCGAATGGCAAACTGGCGCTGGCCGTTGTCACCCGTGCGGAGGGAGAAGGCGGCAAGGCGAGCGCAACAACGTCGTCAACGCTGAGTCAGACCGGCCAATTGATCGGCACGCTCTTTTCCGGCGCCCGCGAAGCCAAAGGTGGCGCGACAGCCTTGCCACTCAACGCGAATCAGCCGCTTGCCGGTACCCCGCCCAAAAACGCACAGGACTTGCTGCCATTGCTCAAGCAGGCGATCTCGCAAAGCGGGATGTTTTACGAATCGCATCAGGCAGAATGGGTCGAAGGCCGTTTTACAAAGGCGGCGCTGCTGCTGGAACCTCAGGGAAAGCTGTCTTCGCCTTTGGCATTCAGCACCGCGAGCGCCGACCAACAGGCCAGTGCGGCATTGCTGAAATCTCCGATGTCTGCAAACCTGGGCGAACCGGCGACCACGCCGCGCCTTGCCACCGACGTGGCGCAAACACCGGGCAGCAGCAGTGTCGATGGCAGCAAGACGGGCGCAGCCCAGTCACCAGGACTGACACCAGGCCAACTGATTGCCCCGCAGACACAAGCCCTTGTCCAGCAGCAACTGGAATCTCTGGCGACACAAAACTTTTCCTGGCAGGGGCAGATCTGGCCGGGTCAGGAAATGCGCTGGGAAATTGACGAGGATGATGCTCGCCGCGCGCAGGAGGGCGATGAGGTGGTGGCAAAGTGGTCGACACGGCTGCACCTGACGCTTCCCAATCTGGGCGAAATCAACGCCCAGATCAGGCTTCAGGGTAAGCTGATTACCCTGGTGATGAGTGCCGGCAATCAAGAAACACGCGCCCTGATGCGTGCTTCGAGTGTGGCTCTGCGTTCTCAGCTTGATGAAGCCGGCCTGACGCTGGCCTCGATGGGAGTTGACGCACTGAGCGAAAGCAAACCAGATGACCAGGCCGGACAATGATCCGCTGAAAAGCGCTATCGCTCTGGCCTACAGCCAGAGCGACGCGGCACCGCGGGTGGTGGCCAAAGGACGCGGACTGATCGCTCAGACAATCATCGCGCGCGCGCGCGAACACGGCGTGTATGTGCACGAATCGCCGGAACTCGTCTCGCTGCTCATGCAAATAGACCTTGATCAGCGCATTCCACCGCAACTCTATATCGCCGTTTCGGAATTGCTGGCCTGGGTCTATCGCCTGGAAAGCGGTCAACCGGTAACTGTTGCCCCCGTTCTTTCGACATTGCCGGAAGTGTTGGAGAAGCAGTAGTCGCACACTTTCGCAGTTTTGTTGGTAGTTCAGCAATTCTTTCGGAAACTCACAATTGCTTCGGGTCAGCCCGACTTCAGCAATTCGCAGCAGGTTCACTCAATTCCCACGAAGTACGCGAGTGTAACCGATTGATTGATACAGGCCTGCTCGCAGCGCTCACTCACAATACGGCCTGCATGTTCGCCAAGTCCCTTTCAGAACCTTCTTCACCAGAGGCTTCAGCTGCTTCGTTTCCTCCACAACTGCTCCGGTTGCTACCGGTCGGAACGAAAATTACCGGGCGGGATTCGCACCCGCTGGAAGACAGCACCTTGGCACGGCGCACGTTAAACTTCGGTCATGCAGGTTCTGTCCGTGGTTGTAGTAGCTGCGCTGCGCGGTTTGGGACCATCGATCTTCTGACGCGTCTGCAGGCGCCGCCGAAGGCCCCGCTGTATCTGGATACGGGATTGATCTTGCCGACGCTTACCAGTCATCTGGCAGGCAGTACGGCGATGATGGGCGCCATGGCCGAGATGCTGCGGGTTGGTACGCCGAGCGTCGAATTGTTAAACCAGAGCGCCGGTTTCCTGATCCAGCCGCTCGATATTCCTGGCGGCGTCAACTTGATTGTGGCCGACCGGCGCGTTGCCGTAGTCTGTAGACTCGCTGCCCCGGGGGCTGTCGCTGGCATCTTCACGCGAATGCACAGACAGGCGCTGCTCGGTTAGTCAATGCTCATTTTGAAACTGCTGCATCGCGGAATGCCGGCCATCATGGGCTGACAATTCAGAGTCCCAGCGGCGAGAGATCGAGCTGGCCGTCCTTGAGTGCCGGGCACCAGAAATACGCGCCGGAGACAGGCCGGGTAAAGTTGAACAAGGCGTCGACGATGCCGTCCTCGGCGCCGATCATGCGCTTGAGTTGCGCTTCGAAGGCGTCGAACGAGGCGCCGAAAGCGACGAACATCAGGCCGCCGGCGTTGCCTTCGGCCCACGGCATCGAACGGCGCAGCACGAAGGCTTCCGGGGTGAAGCTTTCCTGCGCGGTGCGTTTGACGTGCGCCGATTCCGGGGCGTCTTCCAGCTCCTCATTGTCGCTCTGCCGACGCCCGATGGCATTGTCCTGAGCGTCTTCCGGCATCGACTCGAAGCGTTCGAAGTTGTGGCACCAGCGCTGCGTGGCGACGAAGCTCGATCCGGCAAGCGCCGGTTGCTGTGCACCGACGATCGCCGCGCTGATGGCCGCGTCACCCGTCGGGTTCTCGGTCCCGTCCTCGTAGCCGGACAGGTCCCGTCCTTCGCCATATTTGAAGGCGTCCCAGGTTTCCTGGAGCTGGAAGGCGGGTGTCATGGCCCTGGTAATCCGTCGCGAACGGTGCAGGATTTCTCCCCGGTCAGCGCCGCGCAACCAGACCCAGGCGGCTTCCGGCGCGTTCTCGATGGAAAGCCCCGGTGCGCTGATCGGCGGAAAACTTTTCAGGCCGGGAATCTTCGCGCCCAGCGCGGAAACGAGACTTTTCCCGAATCCGGCGAGCGTGTTTTCGCCGTCAGCGAGTTCGCGTAGCGCTTGCAGGCACTCAACAAGGCGAGACGTGTCGGCCAGCGAAAAAGACAGGTAGCGTGCCAGATTCGGTAGCGGCAGGAGGATTCCGGGTTGTGCTGTAGTCATGGATAGCTCACGGGTTGTTCAGTCAAATACGGTTGCCCACAGCGCCTTCACGGCCTCGATGCGTCGGGCATGGGCAGCGCGTTCGACGCGTGCGCTGCTGATGCCGTTGAGGCGGAAGGCGTGCTGCAGGCGGCGGAATTCACGGTAGGTATTGCGTACCGGGTCGGCGAGAGACTGCGGGATGAGGCCGAGTTCGGCGGCAATGCCGAGCAGGGCGATGTTGCCGAGGTTGCCGCACAGGCGTTCGTGGCTATGCGCATGGCCGAGAACGAGGTATTGGACGATGAACTCGACATCGATCAGGCCGCCCGGATCCTGCTTGAGATCAAAGAATTCCTCGCTGTGCGAGGCGTGGTTGTCGAGCATGCGCTGGCGCATGCTCAGAACATCGGCCTTGAGTTTGGCAAGCTCGCGCGGCTGGCGCAGGATTTCAATACGCAGTGCTTCAAACCGGGCGCCCAGTTCGCGCTCGCCGGCACAAAAACGGGCGCGGGTGAGGGCCTGATGCTCCCAGGTCCAGGCGTCTTTCATCTGGTAATCGCGGAAGGCGTCGAAGGAGCTCACCAGCATGCCCGCTTCACCGTTCGGGCGCAAGCGGAAGTCGGTGTCGAAAAGCATGCCGGCCGAAGTCCGGCTCGACATCCAGGTGCTCATGCGCTGGCCGAGGCGGGCATACAACTCGCCGATATCGGGTTCGGGGTCGTTGTGCAGGTAAACGAGATCGAGATCCGAGCCGTAGCCGAGTTCCTTGCCGCCCAGCTTGCCGTAGGCGATGACGGCGAATTTCGGCGCTCGTTCCGGATGCGGGTGGCGGTTCTTCAGTTTGCTCCAGCACAGGTCGAGTGTCGTGATCACCACGATGTCGGCCAGTTCGGTGAGATGGTCGGCAAGGCGCTCGACGCTTTGCAGGCCGGCAATGTCCTGCGCCAGCAGGCGGAAGACCTGGGCGTGATGGGCTTCGCGCAGGATGTCCATTTCGCGTTCGGTATCGCCGGCGTGCTCGGCGAGATGTCGGTTCAGTTCAGCGCAGAAACTTGCCCAGTCGGTGGCAATTTCGTAGAGGCGTGGGTCGAGCACTTCATCAAGCAGGATCGGGTGCTGGGTCAGGAAGTCGGCCGCCCAGCCCGAACTGCCGATGATTTCGGCGACCTTGGACAGGGTCTGCGGATTCTGCTGCAGGAGGGCGAGATAGGCTCCGCGCCGGCTGATCGTGGCCAGAAAGTCGAGGCCGCGCTGCCAGGTGGCGTCCGGCATTTTGGTGGCGGCGGCCGCTTCGATCAGGCGCGGGCCGAGGGTGTCAAGACGCTCGCGATTCTGTGCCGGCAACTGCAGGTACTTGGCACTCCGGCGGAAGCTGCCGAGCTGTTCAAGCATGGCCTGCGGCTTGCGGAACCCCAGTTCGGAGAGTATCTCCAGCGCATCGTCGCCTTCGCTCTGTTCATACCACAGTCCGGCCAGCCGATGCGTGCCCTGGTCCGGGTCGGAAAAGATGGCCTCGAAATGCCTTGAAACGCGCTGGCGATGCGCGTCGAGAGCCGCCAGCAAGGCCGGCCAGTCGGTGAAGCCCATCGCCACGGCGATCGCCTGGCGCTCGTCGTCACGGGTCGGCAGCATATGGGTTTGCGCGTCATTGACGTATTGCAGGCGGTGCTCCAGGCGACGCAAAAATTCGTAGGCTTCGACCAGTTCGCGCTCGCTGTCGGCGGGCAGCAGGCGGCGTGCGACGAGCAGCGGCAGCACCTTGAGCGTCGGGCGAAGCTGCAGGGCCGGGTCGCGACCACCGCGAATCAACTGAAAAACCTGCGCCATGAACTCGATTTCACGGATGCCGCCGGGGCCCAGCTTGATGTGGTCGGCCATGTCCTTGCGCACCACTTCGCGGCGAATCTGCGCATGCAGGTCGCGCATGGCGTTGATCGCACCGAAGTCGAGATATTTGCGGAAGATGAAAGAGCGCGCGATTTGTTCCAGCGCGCTCCGCCACTGCGTTTGCAGATTGTCGCCCTCGTTCATCACGCGCGCCTTGATCCAGGCGTAACGCTCCCATTCACGACCCTGCGTGATGAAGTAATTTTCGAGCGAGACGAGCGAACAGACAAGCGGGCCCGAGTCGCCATTCGGGCGCAGGCGCATGTCGACGCGGAACACCTGCCCGTCGCCAGTGATTTCGCCGAGTACAGCAATCAGGCGCTTGCCGAGGCGGACAAAGAAATCGTAGGCATCGATCCGGTGGCTTCCATCGGGGGAGCCGGCGGTTTCGCCTTCCTCGGGGTAGATGAAAATGTAGTCGACGTCGGAAGAGACGTTGAGCTCGCGCCCGCCGAGCTTGCCCATGCCGATCACCAGCAGGCGCTGTGGCTGCCCCTGGCTGTCGAGCGGTTCGCCAAACTGGGCGACGAGCCGGCGATGCACGAAATCGAGTGCAAAGTTGGTTGACACATCAGCGAGTTGCGTCATGCTTTCAACCACTTCGGCAAGCGCTGCCTGGCCGCCGATGTCACGCACCATAAGGGCGGCCATGATGCGCTGGCGGAGCTGGCGCAACACCCGCTTGAGTCCAGCTTCGTCGAGCGGGGCTGCGGTCTGAAGAAACTCGCGCATCAGTTCGCCGTCAAGTGGACGAGCGGCATGTTCATGCAGCCAGGTGACGATTTCCGGGCGTGCTTCGAGCAACTGGCGCAGGTAACGGCTGTGCGTCAGTGCCGGCTGCCATGCGGACGGGAGTGGATTGTTGGGTTTTTCGCTCATTTTTTGCCGGGTGGCGGGTCTTTCTCTGGCCTGTTGCGGATAGTGAAGCCAGTATCATAAGGACCGCCCAATGGATGCTAACCGACACCAACTGATCATGCAACGCCGGGACGTGATCAAGCATGCCCTTTTGCTAACAAGATCAGGTATCACTGGTATCGCTTTGTTGCGCAAGGCAATCCGGCCTTCGGGTATAATCGACCCCTATTTTTCCTTGCGGATTAACATTGTGCCCGCCGACAGCCTGGTCAAGATTACCGATATCTATTTCGCTTACGACGAGCGGGCTATCCTCAATGGAATCACCATGGAGATCCCGCGCGGCAAGCTGATCGCCATCATGGGTAACTCAGGGTGTGGCAAGACGACCCTGCTGCGCCTGATCGGCGGCCAGCTCAAGCCAACCGGCGGCACCCTGCTGGTCGATGGCCAGTCGGTTCCGGACATGAAGCATGCCGAGCTTTATGCGATGCGTCGACGCATGGGGATGCTGTTCCAGTTTGGCGCGTTGTTCACCGATATTTCGGTTTTCGACAATGTCGCTTATCTGATGCGTGAACATACCGATCTGCCGGAAGAGATGATTCGCGACATGGTGATGATGAAGCTCAATGCCGTCGGCTTGCGCGGCGCACACCAGTTGATGCCCTCCGAACTGTCTGGCGGCATGGCACGGCGGGTTGCCCTGGCACGGGCGATCGCACTCGATCCGATGCTGGTCATGTATGACGAGCCGTTTGCCGGGCTCGATCCGATCTCGATGGGCGTCATCGGTCAACTCATTCGCAAGCTCAATGACGCACTCGGCGCGACGACGCTGCTGGTGACCCATGATGTTCATGAGGCGATGCAGATTGTCGATTACGTTTATTTTGTTTCTGACGGGCGGATCGTTGCGCAGGGAACGCCGGACGAGATCCGCGCTTCCGCCGATCCTTTCGTACATCAGTTTGTTTTTGGCGAAGCCGATGGCCCCGTGCATTTCCATTATCCGGCGACTTACTTCGGGCTCGACTTGATGCGCAAGGGTGCTCATGGCTGATAAAGACTTCGCTACGCTGATCGAATTGATCCGAAGTGTCGGCCATCGCCTGAACAGCGCTGTGCAGCGTCTGGGCTTTGCTGCGCGCTTCTTCTTGATGATTCTGGTCTACTCCGGGCAGTCATTCCGGCGTCTGCATCTGACGATTCGAGAAATCTATTTCTCCGGTTTTCAGTCGCTGCTGATCATTCTGGTTTCCGGACTGTTCATCGGCATGGTGCTCGGCATGCAGGGATATGAGACCTTGCAGCGCTACGGCGCGTCCGAAGCGCTTGGTGTACTGGTGGCCCTGTCGCTGACGCGAGAGCTGGGGCCGGTGGTTGCGGCACTGCTCTTTGCCTCGCGCGCCGGTTCGGCGATTACGGCGGAAATCGGCCTGATGAAGGCCACCGAGCAACTCACCGCGATGGACATGATGGCGGTCAATCCGATTGCCCGTGTCGTGGCCCCGAGGTTCTGGGGCGGGGTCATTTCGATGCCGTTGCTGGCGGCCCTGTTCTCGGCGGTCGGCGTCTTCGGGGGCTATCTCGTCGGGGTGGTACTGATCGGTGTCGATGAAGGCGCTTTCTGGGCACAGATGCAGGGGTCGGTAGATTTCCGTTATGACATTTGGAATGGTGTGGTGAAGAGTTTCGTTTTTGGGGTGGCCGTATCCCTGATTGCCGTTTTCGAAGGCTACGACGCAGTGCCGACTGCCGAGGGCGTATCGAATTCGATCAAAAGAACGGTAGTGTATTCCGCGCTGGCCATTCTGGCGCTGGATTTTGTGTTGACCTCCTTCATGTTCCGGGGGCTTTGATGAGTCGCAAACTGATTGATCTCTGGGTAGGTTTTTTTGTTGTCATGGGTATTGCCGCACTGTTGTTTTTAGCACTAAGAGTCGGCAACCTTTCGTCGGCCAATTTTGCCGAGACTTACCCGTTGACGGCCAAGTTTGATAACATCGGTGGCCTGAAGGTGCGTGGACCGGTGAAGAGTGCGGGTGTGGTTGTCGGGCGGGTGACAGAGATTCGCTTCGATCCCGAAACCTACGAAGCGGTGACGATGCTGACAATTGACAGTCGCTATCGCTTCCCAAAGGACACCTTTGCCAGCATCCTGACGGCGGGTTTGCTCGGTGAGCAGTACATCGGTCTGGACGCCGGCGGTGACGAGAAAATGCTGAAGGCGGGCGACGTCATCGCCAAAACGCAATCGGCAGTGGTGCTGGAAAAGCTGATCAGTCAGTTCATGTTCAACAAGGCGTCCGAAGGTACGGACAAGAAATAACAGGAAGGGTCGTTCGTGAAAATTCAAATGAGAAAGCACCTGGTTTCCGCGGCATTCGCCGGAGTAATCCTGAGTGGACTGGGCGGCTGCGCGACAACGGAGAGCAATCCCAATGACCCCTTTGAAAGCTTCAACCGTGCCATGTTGGCGGTGAATGACGGCATCGACGTGGTGGTCAAGCCAGTCGCCCAAGGCTATGACGCCGCAGCGCCGCTGCCCGTGAAGGCCGGTATTGGCAACTTCTTCGGCAATCTCTGGGATGTATTGACGGCAGTCAACAACCTGTTGCAGGGCAAGGGCGGGCAAGGATTCTCCGATATCGGTCGCGTGCTGATCAATTCGACGATCGGCATCGGCGGCGTCTTTGACGTGGCCAGCGAGATGGGGCTGGAGAAACACACCGAAGATTTTGGCCAGACCATGGGGGTCTGGGGTATCGATGAAGGTCCTTTTTTCATGTGGCCACTGATCGGGCCGCGTACGACGCGGGATACCTTCGGCTGGGCCGTCGATTCCTATATGGACCCGGTCTGGCATGTCGATAACATTGCTTTGCGTAATTCGATGGTCGGCGTGCGCTATATCGACCTGCGCGCCACTCTGCTGCAAACCGACAAGGTCGTTGAGCAGGCGGCGATCGATCGTTACATCTACATCCGTGATGCCTATCTGCAAAACCGGCGCAGTGAAATCAGGGATGGTGCTGACAATGTCGATTGCAAGATGAGCCGTTGTTACTGACGGTGACGGACAAGATCTGTTATTGAGAGGGATGGATGAAATCGTTTTTTTCGCTGGTTGTGGGCTTGTTCCTGTTAAGTACGTCGGCATGGGCTCAAGAGGTCTCCCCGGACGCACTGATCAAGAAGGTCACGGAAGATGTGCTGACCATCGTCCGTCAGGACAAGGACATCCAGAACGGGAATACCAAGAAAGCCATCGATCTGGTTGAGGCCAAGGTGCTGCCCCATTTCGATTTCCAGCACATGACCGCGCTGGCGATGGGCAAGGACTGGAACAAGGCAACGCCCGAGCAGAAAAAACGCCTGTCCGAGGAGTTCAAGACGCTCCTCGTTCGCACCTACTCGAATGCGCTTACCGGCTACCGCGACCAGATGGTGCGCTACAAGCCGAGCAAAATGCAATACGGCGACACCGAGGTGCTGGTCAGGACCGAGATCCTCAAGCCGGGGAACAAGCCGATAGCGCTTGACTACGCACTGGAAAAAGAGGCTGACGGCTGGAAGATTTTTGACGTCATCGTCGCCGGCGTCAGTCTGGTGACCAACTATCGCGACACCTTCAATCAGGAGGTCCGCGCCAACGGGATCGACGGGCTGGTCAAAATGCTGGTGACCAAGAACAATCAGATGGATCCCGGCAAGAAATGATTGAACAGAACGGTGACGGGCTGCGCGTTACAGGCCCGATGTTGATCGCCAACGCCAGCGCCCTGCTTCGAGCAGGGCGTGGTTTTTTGCGTTCCCGGGCCACTGCCGGCGAGCTCGTTTTCGATCTGTCCTCGGTTGAGGAAACGGATTCATCGGCGTTGAGCGTCATTTTCGGCTTGTTGCGTACGGCCCGCGATTGCGGGGTGACGATGCGTATTGCTCATCCGCCGGCCAGCATGATCAGCCAGGCCGCGCTTTACGGCGTTTCCGATTCTCTCCCGCTCGCCTGATCGGCGCGCGCGTCAGTCGTAAGCGGTCATCGACCTGGTCCTGTACCCCATACCCCACGTGGCCTGCATGCACTTTACCCTCCCTTGCAGGGCGCATTGCGGCTTGGCAGCCGGAATCGCTCGATTGGCACGGAGCAAACTCCGCGATTTCCCAATCTCGCCCCCCGGCTCCTCTCCCAGAGGGCGAGGGGCGATTCGAGAGTCGCTAGCGCGGCTTTCATATTGATCGGCCATGGGCGTCGCCGTTTCCATTCAGCAACTCGTAAAGTCTTTCGGCAGCCTGCGGGCGCTTGATGGCGTTTCACTGGACATTGCCGAGGGCGAGTTCTTTGGCCTGCTGGGGCCTAACGGCGCTGGCAAGACGACACTGATTTCCTGCCTGGCCGGGCTGGTTCGCCCGGATCAAGGCCAGTTGAGCGTGCTCGGCTGCGATGTGCTTGCCGATTACCGCGAGGCGCGCCGCCGGCTCGGCGTGGTGCCGCAAGAGCTGGTTTTCGACCCTTTCTTTTCGGTGCGCGAGACCTTGCGCATCCAGTCCGGCTACTTCGGCATCCGCAACAACGAGGCCTGGATCGACGAGATACTGGAAAACCTCGATCTGACGGCCAAGGCCAATGTCAATATGCGCCGGCTGTCGGGCGGCATGAAGCGGCGCGTACTGGTGGCGCAGGCGCTGGTGCACAAGCCGCCGGTGATCGTTCTCGACGAACCGACGGCCGGTGTCGACGTCGAATTGCGTCAGGGCTTGTGGCACTTCGTCCAGCGCCTCAACCGCGAGGGCCATACGGTCATCCTGACCACGCATTATCTTGAGGAAGCGGAAGCGCTCTGCGGACGCATTGCGATGCTCAAGCAGGGTCGTATCGTCGCGCTCGATACGACCAGCAACCTGCTGGCGCGCTTCACGCGGCACACGCTCAACTTGCGCCTGAGCAATGAGTCCGGCCTGCCCGAAGCCTTGCGTGTACGGGCCACGAGCAATGAGGGTACCTGGGTTTTCCGTCTGGCCGGATTCGACGAGATCGAACCCCTGCTGGCGGCCATTCGCCAGGCCGGTTGCACGATCGACGACCTGCGGCTGACGCAGACCGACCTTGAAGATGTTTTTGTCGGCGTCATGCAAGCGGCGGATGTCAGGGAAGGCATGGCCGTACGATGACCGGATTCCGTACACTGCTGTACAAGGAAGTGCTGCGCTTCTGGAAAGTCAGCTTCCAGACGGTTGCCGCACCGGTGCTGACCGCGCTGCTTTACCTGCTGATCTTCTCGCACGTGCTCGATGCACAGGTGCTGGTCAATGGCGTGCGTTATGCCGCCTTCCTGATCCCCGGGCTGGTGATGATGTCGGTATTGCAGAATGCCTTTGCCAACAGCTCGTCTAGTCTGATCCAGTCCAAGGTCACGGGCAGCATCGTGTTTGTCCTGCTGCCGCCGATTTCCTATGTCGAGTTCTTCCTGGCCTATGTCGTGGCCGCGCTGTTGCGCGGCCTGATGGTCGGCCTCGGCGTTCTGGTGGCGACCGCATGGCTGGCCCCGCTGACGTTTGTAGCGCCGTTCTGGATTCTCGCCTTCGCCATCATGGGCGGCGGCATCATGGGCTCGCTGGGAATGATTGCCGGTATCTGGGCCGACAAGTTCGACCAGCTCGCCGGCTTCCAGAACTTCCTGATCATGCCCTTGACCATGCTCTCCGGCGTCTTCTACTCGATCCACTCGCTGCCGCTGTTCTGGCAGCAGGTATCGCATTTCAATCCCGTCTTCTATATGATCGACGGCTTTCGTTTCGGTTTCTTCGGTGTTTCGGACGTGGCGCCCGGAACGAGTCTGGCCGTCGTTGCCGTGAGTTTTATTATCGTTGCGCTGACTACGCTGGCCTTGCTGCGCAGCGGCTACAAATTGAGGTACTGAACCATGATGGAATCCGAACAAATCAAGAAAATCATTGCCGCCGGCTTGCCGTGCGAAGGACTGCACGTCGAGGGCGACGGCCAGCACTTCGAAGCGATCCTCGTCAGCTCCGAATTCATCGGCAAAAGCCGTGTCCAGCGCCAGCAACTGGTGAATGCCCTGTTGCGTTCGTATTTCGACAGCGGCGAACTGCACGCCCTGTCGATGAAAACGCTGACTCCCGAAGAGCGGAGTGCTCTTTGTGGATAAGCTACTGATCCAGGGCGGAACGCCGCTCTCCGGCGAGGCTGCCATTTCCGGCGCCAAGAATGCCGCGCTGCCGATTCTATGCGCCAGCCTGCTCACCGCCGAGCCCATGCATTTCATCAACGTGCCGCACCTCAACGACGTCTCGACCATGTTGCGCCTGATCGGTCAGATGGGCGTCGAGGTGACGATGGAAGGGAACGATGGCCTGGTTCTCAACAGTCACGGCCTGAACAATCCGACAGCACCGTATGACATGGTCAAAACCATGCGCGCCTCGATTCTCGTTCTCGGCCCGCTGCTGGCGCGTTGCGGCGAGGCCAAGGTGTCACTGCCCGGCGGTTGCGCCATCGGCGCCCGGCCGGTCGACCAGCACATCAAGGGCCTGCAGGCGATGGGCGCCGAAATTCGTGTCGAGAACGGTTACATCCTGGCCAGCGCCAGCCGCCTGAAAGGCGCGCGCATCGTGACCGACATGGTGACGGTAACCGGAACCGAGAACCTGATGATGGCTGCCGTACTGGCTGACGGCGAAACGATCATTGAAAACGCTGCGCGCGAGCCCGAGGTAGTCGACCTGGCCCATTGCCTGATCGCCATGGGCGCCCACATTTCAGGCGCCGGAACCGACAGCATCTGCATCGAAGGTGTTGAGCATCTGCACGGTGCGTCGCATTCGATCATGCCCGACCGCATCGAAACCGGCACCTATCTCTGTGCGGCGGCAATTACCGGCGGCCGCATACGGCTGACCAACACCTCGGCGGCCTACCTTGATTCGGTGGTGCAGAAACTGCGAGAAAGCGGTTGTGAGGTGAGCGCCGAGGACGACTCGATTTCAATCAACGCGCCGCCGCGACTCAAGTCAGTCAGCGTTCGCACTGAACCGTATCCGGCGTTCCCGACCGACATGCAGGCGCAATTCATGGCCATCAACTGCGTCGCTGACGGATCGGCGGTGATCCGCGAGACGATTTTCGAGAACCGCTTCATGCACGCCGTCGAGTTGATCCGCCTTGGCGCCGACATCAGGATCGATGCCAGCAATGCGCTGGTCACCGGCGTCCCACATCTCAACGGGGCGACGGTGATGGCCACCGACCTGCGTGCCTCGGCCAGCCTGGTCATCGCCGGCCTGGTTGCACAGGGCGAAACGCTGATCGAACGGATTTACCACCTTGATCGCGGCTATGAACGGATCGAGGAGAAACTGAGCAAGTTGGGCGCCCGTGTCAGGCGCGTACGCTGAGCGTGTTGCATTCGTTATTGATATGCAGCCGCCATTGAGCGTTACAGCATCAAGTGGCGACTCATAAAGATCTTACGGTTTGTTGATCGAACCAAAGGTGACGGTGGAGCGGCAAGAAATCGGACGCCCAGTGACTGAAAGAAGCGGAGTTAAGCGCCGGCTTGAGCGTCACAGCGTCGGCGCACATGCCAGCGCTTGTGTAAGCAAGGCTTTCCAACTCGCACCAAGTGCCATTGGAACATCGGGCCAGCATCGGATTAATTTTTACTGGAAATCGAGCCGATGCCCCAATGGCACGACGTGGGCGGGTGGAGACGACTTACCCGACAGGTTTTTTGTCTTTTTGCCCAAGGGGTTCGTCTTGGCCGACTGCGACCCTGAAAATTGACCAAATTTGTGGAAAATATATTTATTTTCCATGAGTCAAGGCAAACCGTATCGTTTAGACAAACCGGGTTGGCATCCCTCACGAAACCAAAACATACGAATTACGAACTCGCTCGGCAGTTCCCCGAAAAGCCTTGCGCCATCAGGGTTAACACAACCTGAAAAAATGCAAGGCAACACCTGAGAAAAAAGACCTCTTTCCAGTTTCTCTGGGTGTTTACCAATTGCGGAGGCGACCAGTATCGACATGTACGAACTGTTCTGTCTGGTAATAGCCGACACCTCCTACGCGGAGAGACAGTGCGACATCTCGCAAATCTGAGAGTGGAACGCCGGGGAGGCGCAGGTCTATCGCCTTTCCTTCCATGTGCAGGCTATGTTTGGCCACACCGCCGCCTCGGGTCTGGCGCAGGGTCATGTTGGTCAGCGGACTGCGATAACCCGAAATCACCTGAAACGGTTCGCTACCACCAAGTTCACATTGCAAGCGAAACAGCAGATCGAACAAATGCGGATCTATCGAGCCGACAACGCCAGAATAGTGATCCCTGAGAAAATGATTGAGGGCACTCAGGGCCTCTGGCAGGTAGTTCTCGCCGACAGCATACGTCAACGTCAGGTTTTCGCCAGTATGGGTATGAGAGAAGGATAGTGCACGTGCATCGGGCAATCCGGCCACGGCACTCCGGGCAAAAGGTAAGAGCGTGCCGGCCATGACCAATTGAGCGGTATGGCGCAAAAAGGCGCGGCGAGGGTGTCGATTGAAATTCGTCATCGATGTGTGCGAAATGTCAGGATTCTAATCTGTGCCGGCTTCCATCTGGCGAAAAATATTCGGCATATGGAAACGCTGGCGCAGGGCTTCGTCAAGCAAACGATCATGATCATAGATGTCCGGAAAAAAGTATACCCGTCCGTCTTTTTTTGCAATGGCGGTGAGATAGGCAATGACCACCGGCAAAGGCTCGGCAAGGCGCAGGGTGTTGGACTCCCCCCTGGCCATGGCTTTGCGGATGCGTTCTTCGTTCCATTCGGGTTCATTCTGCAGCACGTATCTGGCCAGCGCTACCGGATCCTGAACGCGGATGCAACCGTGGCTGAAATCTCTCCGGTCGCGGAGAAAGAGCGACGTTGCCGAAGTATGGTGCAGGTAGATGCTTTCGTCGTTGGGAAAGACAAATTTGATGTCACCCAACGGATTCTTTGGCCCAGGGCGCTGGCGAATACGCATCATTCCCCGCTGTACCGCCTGGAGATTTGCTTCTGAAGGAACGGCAATCACTGGGTTGTTGCCATTAACGAATTCAAAACCCTGCTGCGTGAAATAGGCTGGATCGCGCCGTAGCCGGGGGATGATTTCCTCTTTGGCGATGGACGGCGGAATATTCCAGTAGGGGCTGAACTCAATGAAGCGCATGTCCTCGTTAAACAAGGGGGTCCGCCTGTTCATCGCCTTGCCGACGACAACCTTCATGACAGATTTAACTTCCACTTTTCCATTCAGATTCTCGTACGCACGGAGAATAAATTCCGGAATATTGATAACGATCATGCGGGGCGCCAGAAGCAGTGGTGTCCAGCGCAAGCGCTCCATGGCCAATTCGATCTGGCGTACCCGCTGAACCGGCGAGATTTGCAACTGCGCCAGGGTTCCCTTCCCGATTACCCCATCGGGTTCCATACCATGCCGTAGTTGGAACGACTTGACGCCCTCAACCAGTTCTCCCTCGTAGCGCTTGCCGGGCACGGTGCCCACCGGCAAGTCGCCCAGTAGCACCAATCGTCGGGCCAGGCCAGTTGTACCGCTGTAGTCCTGGCCGGGCTCCAACTTAGTTCGAGTCAACGCCGGCAGGCCCTCCTCCCATGCCACCGCTACTGTGGGTTCATGGGCCAGCAAACGATAGTGTGCGAGGGCCTGACGCAAAGCAGCATAAAGCGGGATTTTCGGCTCCATCTGGCGAACCGCCTCGGTCACGCGGCAGTCGCTGACGGCAGCCTTTAGATAGGTCTGCGGATCTAGCTCCCATCGGGGTAACTCAGTGAATTTTGCATTTATCTCACGCGGATCTATCCGACCGTAGTGGAGATCCGATATGTAGCGGCTCATTGCTTTAGTCAGTTGCACATTCAGACTGGCCAACGCATCAGTTGGCAACCTCGGTTCGCTTTCTGCTCTGGCAACGGCATACGCAAGTTCTGTAGCGTCGTAATCTTCCGGATCCAAACCATCGATGGAGGCCGAAAGCAGTATTTCCACGGCCTGCCTTGCTTCGACCTTCGGACATCCTTGGTCAAACCAGAAAACGTCCCCGGCACCCCAAGGGTAGACTGGTTCCACGCCCAGTGCGAGAAGAAAGCCAAGCACTAGTAAGCGTCTATGCAACGCGATTTTTTCGAAGCCGATAAAAAGAGAAATCCGCATACGCCAACTATAACCCTGTTCCCAGGTGCAGTAACTTTATCTAA
>NZ_JAEUOI010000227.1 GCF_016790145.1 Propionivibrio sp.
GAGGCGCAGGACGGCAAGCCGCCGGCAAGCAAGTAAGCGAAGCGGCTGGCGTCCCGATGGAGGCGCCAACCTCGTCCATTTCGATCTGGCGGGGAAGCTTGGAAACAGCGATGAAAACAGCGATGAAAACAGCGAGTGCGCTTTATCTCTCACTTTTGGCCCTGGCCATCGGAATCGTCCCGGCGACGGCATTTGCCCAGGTTGCCGCCAAGGCGGAAATCCGGTCCGAATCCGCTTTCGGGGCGCTGCCGGGGCGCTGGGTGCGGCCCGACGGCGGCTACGTCATCAGCATCAAGAGCGTCGATGCCGGCGGCAAGCTTGACGCGGCGTACGCCAATCCGAATCCGCTGCCGTTTTCCCGAGCCGAGGCGACGCAGGACGGCAAGACCATCAAGCTCTTCTTCGAGCTGCGCTCCGGCGGCTACAACGGTTCGACCTACACACTGAACTACGACCCGGTAGCCGATGTGCTCAAGGGCGTCTATTACCAGGCCGTGGCACAGCAGAAGTTCGATGTTTATTTCACACGGGTCAAATGAATCGTGAGGACTGCGCTTATGCACCTATCACGCGAGCTGCGGGCAAGCGTATCTCACGAGGCACCGGGGCTGGCGCTCCCCGGTGCTCTCCAGGCATCAATTCCAGCGCCAACACTTTTTAAAGGGAAATCGTCATGAGCAAGCATTCATCAATGTGTTTGGCCATCGCCGTCGCGACGTCGATGGCGGCGGGTGTCGCCTACGCGCAATACCCGATCATGGATCGCGTCGCCGGCAAGGTGATCGAGAAATACCAGAACGCGTCTTGCCAGCAGTTATGGCAAGAGAAGGCGCAAGGTCAGGGGCAGCCGAAACCGGAGATGGAACAGCGCGCGATCCAGATGCTGCAGCAGGACCCGCAGATGCGCCAGGCCTTCTTCAATCAGGTCGCGGCACCTATCGTCAACAAGATGTTCGAATGCGGAATGATCCCGTAACCGGGTCAGGACGCGAAAGGATAAACATGAAAATTGTCACATTTCAACGCAACTCGCTGGCTAAAGCCCTGGTCTTTGCCGTCGCTCTCACGGTGACGGCGGCGGTCACCGCACAGACGCCGCCCGTAGCGTCCGCACCTGCTGCCGCCAAAGCGGTAAAGAAACCGAGCGCAAAATCGGCAACGCCAGCGCCGAAACTCATCGTCGAGCCGAAAGCGATGGATCTTCTCAAGGCCGTCAGCGCCAGGCTGGCGGCGGCCAGGACGATGTCATTCACGGCGAATGTCGGTTATGAGTTTCCCAGCAAATTCGGGCCGCCTCTCGTTTACACGACGCGCTACGAGGTGACCATGCAGCGTCCGGACAAGCTCAGGATCCTGATGCCGGGCGACGGGCCTGCGTCCGAGTTCTATTACGACGGCAAATCGATGATGGCCTATGCACCGGCAGAGGATCTGGTCGCCATGGCCGATGCGCCACCGACCATCGACGCCGCGCTGAAGTCCGCCTATGACATGGCTGCACTGTTCTTTCCCTTTACCGACCTGCTGGTCGCCGACCCTTATGCCGCATTGACCGAGGGGACGATACTCGCCTTCTACATCGGTCCCTCGGGAGTCGTCGGCGGTGTCAAGACCGACATGCTGGCGTGGGCCAACAATGACGTATTCCTGCAGATCTGGATCGGCGCCGACGACAAGCTGCCGCGCCGGATTCGTGCGGTGTACAAGGCCGATCCGCTACGGCTGCGGCACGAGATGGATCTGACGAACTGGCAGATCGACGGGGTGATCGCTGCCGACGCGTTTGCCTCACCGAAGGCGCAGGCCGCCAAGCGTATCGCATTCCGGCATCCGGGCGCGACCCCGCCGCCGGGAGTGAAACCGATAGTTGGAGCCAAGCCAGCCAAGGCCGGGGCCGCTCAGCCCGCAACTAAATCGCAATAAGGAGACAGACCATGAACAGAATCTTTAACGTCGTCGCTACGCTGGCAGCCATTGGCGCAAGCGTGTGGGCCAATCCTGCTGCGGCCTGGGCCAGCGCCAATCGTTTTGGCGGCAGCACGAGCCACAGTTTCGGTGAGACCTCGCATGAAAACCGTTATGGCGGCAGTACTACCCATGAGGCCGGCGAAGGCACCGAGCACAGCAATGTCTATGGTGGCAGCAGCGCGCACAGCGTCTACGGCGGCACCGAGCATACCAATGCCTACGGCGGCAGCACGTACGGCGCCTACGGTGCCGGCGCCGTGCATGAGTACCCCGGTGGCGCAGCGGCGTATCATCCGCCGACCTACGGCTATCCGGCCTACCACCCGCCGGTTGCCGTTCCCTACTATTCGTCGGGTTGCTACGGCTGTGCGGCCGCTGCCGGGGCCGTCGTCGGCGTCGCGGCCGGAGCGGCGGTGGCGTCGGCCAATACGCAGGCTGCGGCGTCGAACGCCTATGCGGCGGGAGTCGCGGCCGGCAGCACCTACGCTGCACCGGCTTATCCCATCGGCGTCAACTATGCCGCGTTGCCGGTGAACTCGATGCCGGTCAACAAGTACGGAACGACGTACTACGTGAACGGCAATACCTGGTTCCAGCCGGCCTACGGTGCGAACGGCGTCTATTATCGCGTCGTTCCCGCGCCCTGAGAGTCTGTGAAAAAATCATTACTGCCTGATTACCAAGCTCATCACCCCGGCGCACCCCATGGCCCAAGGCCACGTCGGGAGTGTTTGAGCCATAGGCCCTTTCAACTTCGGGGAAGAAGCCGGTGTCCAGGTCGTTTATCTGATTGTTTTACTGGATAACCGTAGCAGAAACTCAGGGAAATGAAATCGGTGTACGCTCAGAAACTTATCAGTGCAAACGATTACCGGGCGGCGAAGACAAAAATCCTCAATGGACTTTAAAGTGCCTGGAGGCCCCCGGCAGGTGTGTGTCCTGACGTCTGCCGGGTAGTCAGCGGCAGGCTGAACAGGAATGAATGCAAGGCTTCGCGGCTAACTCACTCAGCATGGCGAGCTCTCAAGGGGAATCACCGTGCTCACAGTTCGCTTCATACTATCGATCCTGGCCCTGCTGGTCCTGGCAGGCTGTGCCAGTCGACCGCTCAACGCACCGATTACCCAGGTAGATCCAAGGAGCGGCTACCGTCCCTATCTGCTGCTACCAAAACGGCAAAATAACGATCTGAGCACTCTGTTCGTTCTTTCCTTCTCCGGCGGCGGCACGCGGGCGGCGGCCTTCTCCTACGGCGTTCTCGAAGAACTGAACCGCACCGAAATCGTGGTCAACGGCCAGCATCGCCGCTTGCTTGACGAGGTTGACGTAATCACCGGCGTATCGGGCGGAAGCTTCACGGCACTCGCCTATGCGCTCTACGGAGACCGCTTGTTCTCCGAATACGAAGAGCGCTTCCTCAAGCGCAATGTCCAGGGCGAACTGGTGTCGCGTGCATTAAAGCCCTGGAACTGGGGTAAATACATCGGCGGCACGGCCGGGCGCTCGGAACTTGCAGCGGAGTACTACGACGAGATTCTGTTCAATGGCGCGACGTTTGGCGATCTGCTCGACAAGCAAGGTCCCGTGGCGATTGCCACCGGTACCGACCTGTCGACCGGATCGCGGCTGGCCTACTTCCAGAACGATTTCGATCTGCTTTGCTCCGATCTGAATAGCGTGCATCTGGCCCGCGCGGCGGCCACGTCTTCGGCCGTCCCGGTCGTGCTGTCGCCGGTCACGCTAAACAACTACGGCGGCACCTGCGGCTACAAGTATCCCGCCTGGGTGAGCGCGGTCGCCGACCCCAACACGCGCGTCCGGCCTGCGGGTCGCGCGTTCAAGCGCTATCAGGAGATGGAGAGTTTTCAGGACAGCACGAATCGCCCGTACATCCATCTCGTCGATGGCGGCGTTTCAGACAACATCGGGGTACGCGGCGTACTGGAATTTCTTGAGGAAATGGCAGCGAGCGCGGCGTTCAAGGGAGAGGTTGGTTTTGGTGGCATCAAGCGGATCATTCTGCTGGTCGTTGACTCGCATTCCTCGCCTAAAACCGATTGGGACATGAAGGAGGAACCACCGGGGTTCGCGGTTCAACTGATGCAATCCGCAGGCGTTCCCATCGATCGCTTTTCATTCGAGACCATCGAGACGATGAAGGATCAGGTCCAGATCATGACCTGGCGACGCGAACTGCAGGTGGCCAAGGCAAGGCTTGCCGGCGCCAGCGAGGCGGAAGCCGAAGCGCGCCTGCCCAAGGTCAGCTTGAACGTACTGAATGTGAGTTTTGACGCCATTCGCGATCCCAAGGAGCGCGCCTACTTCATGGATTTGCCAACCAGTTTCGTACTGCCGCCGGAGGAAGTGGACCGCTTGCGTGACATGGCGGGCCAGTTGATGCGCGAGTCCGAAGACTACGAAAAGATCGTACAATCCCTCGGCGGCGGCGTTACAAAATAACTCAGGTCGGCAAAGGAGCATGATTTGTACATCACACGGACTTGCCAATCAACACCGAATCCGATGCCTCGATTCTTGTCTTTTCTCGCGTCGAGCCTTGTACTTGTAGCCGTCCTTGCGGGCAGCAGCCTCGCTGAACAGCCGGGCGTAACAGGAGGTGTTCTGGCCGAGAACACCCGCTTGTCGGAGCAGATCGCCGACAGCAAAAAGCTGCTCGACGACGCCAGGGCAAAGATTGAGAAACTGCGCCGGGAGACGCGCGATCTCGACGAGCGAATGAAGCAAATTGAGGAAAGTGCGCAAATCCATGTTCTCGGCAATGAGTTTGCCCGTTCGCTGACCGATGCGCGGCGGGCGCTGCCTGGTCCCGAGCGCTTCGCGGCAACGCGCGAGGCGCGGGAGCGCGTGCTGCTCCGGGCGAGCGATGACAGTGTTCGTAACCTGCGTGAGTTGGGGGAACTGGGGCACGCTGGCAGCTCGCTCGCTGCACCGATACAATTGCCAGGGGGCGACGCGGCAGCGATCGACACCGCGCTGGGCAAGCAGCGCGATCAACTGACGCGGCTTGGTGATCTACAGCATACGCTTCTCTTGACTTTGCGCGCAGAGGAACTGGCCGAGCGGGAACTTGAGGAACGAGTGCATGCGGCGCATACGAAGCTTTCCCAGATGCTCCTCTGGATGCCCGTTGCGCCAGGCTTCGAGAACTTCACCAGCTTCGCTCCCGCACTCGCGTGGATGGGCCGCGACAACTGGCGTGCAGCAGGCGAGGCATTGCGGGAGGCGTGGGCGCAGCAGCCCGTCTGGTCAGCGTTGATGCTATTTCTGGCACTCGCCCTTCTGGTCTTGCGCCGCCGTCTGTTGCGAGTTCTCTCATCGCACATGCCGGTCGCTATCGTGCTGCAACGTCATCGTGCCCGCCAGGTGGCCATGGCGCTGGCCATCACCTTGGCGCTCGCGTTGCCAGGGCCGATCCTGCTATGGGTTGCCGGGACGCTGCTCGGATCGGCGCCCGATTCCCAGCCCTTCCCGCTGGCGCTCACCGAGGCGCTGGTGAAGGTCGCGCAGCTCTTCCTGGCACTGAATCTCTTTGCGTGGCTGTTTGACCGGCGGGGCATGGCCGTGCGTTATTTCGGCTGGGACGAGGCGTCGCTTGCCTTCCTGGCGCGTGCGCTGCGCCGGTTCACGGCATTTTTCATACCGCTGATGCTGGTAGCCTGTTTAAACGGACTTGAAAACGCGCCATTCGCCATCCGCGAGAGTATTGGACGACTTTTGTTGTTTCTGGTGATGATCGCTCTTGCCGCCTTTCTTGTGCAGATCTTCCGGCGCAGGAATCCACTGATGCAGTACTACATCGCACGCACGCCACGCAGTTGGGTGGTCCAGTTTCATGCACTCTGGTTCTCGCTGCTGGTCGCCGTTCCCCTGGGGGCTTCGGTCCTTGCCGTGGCCGGATATTACATTGCAGCGGTCTACCTTTTCGGGCGTATGGTGCGGTCCATGTTTGTGGTTCTGGGGGCGGTGATGATCTACGGCCTGATGGCCATGTGGGTGACCGTTAAGCGCGCGCACCTCGAGCGAATGAAGCACGAGGTGGCGGCGCACGCAGAGATCGAGGGCGGCGATCCGGCCGTGGACTTTTCACGGCATGCCGACATCGCAACGATTGGCGAGGAGATGCGCTCGCTGCTCAATTTCGTGATTACGTTGCTGCTGCTGGGTGGTCTCGTGTCGGTGTGGTGGAGTGCGATCCCATCGCTTTCGGTTATTGGAAATCATGAATTGTGGACCTACACATCGACGGTCGGCGACAAGGAAGTAGTCCATTCGCTGACGGTGACCGGCTTCTTCATGGCGATGCTGATTGGCGTAATTACTGCTGTCCTCGTGCGCAATGTTGGCGGCGTTCTCGATATTGCCCTGCTCAAGCGCTTCGACATGCAGGCCGACGCGACGTACGCGACGAAGGTCATGGTGCGCTACGTGCTGGTTGTCATTGGCGTCGCGCTCGCTTCGAGACGGCTGGGCATCGGCTGGAGCGACGTGCAATGGCTGGTCGCCGCACTCAGTGTCGGTCTCGGCTTCGGGTTGCAGGAAATCTTCAGCAACCTCGTTGCCGGTCTGATCATGCTTGCCGAGCGCCCGGTACGCATCGGCGATATCGTAACGGTCGGCGATGTGACGGGAACGGTCGCACGCATCCGCGCACGGGCAACGACGGTCGTCGACTTCGACAACAAGGAAATCCTCATTCCGAACAAGGCGTTCATCACCGACCGAATCACCAATTGGACCCTCTCCAACCAGACGACACGGCTGCTGCTCAAGATCAGCGCACCGCGTGGCAAGGATGTTTCGCTTTTGCAGCAGGTAATACTCGATGCCGTGCGCAACTCTCCCGGCGTGGTTTCGGAACATCCCCCGACCGTCGATTTCCTCGGGTTTAGCGACAATTCACTCGACTTCGAGGTCAGCGCCTATGTCGATTCGTTCAACAAGCGCTCGGTGGTGCGCAACCAGATCAATTGCGCGATCGAATTGGCGCTTCGTGAGCGCCGCGCCGCGTCCTGAACGTACAACAGTCGACCGACAGGCGATTGACTGCGACAGCGAGTGTCGGCGATACTTCTACGCTTCCCCATTGATTTCCTGTCCATCCTTTCCTGCATGCATCGTCCAGCCAGGTCGGGCCATGCATGGCTTTTTCATGCAAGCAGGTCGTCGTGGGGCTTCAGGAATTCAACCAACCAGGCAAACCCAGGAAGGAGCATCACAATGACATACGAGAACATCCGGCTCGAAACGCATGGCCCGGTGGCCCTGATCACCCTCAACCGGCCCAAGGCCTTCAACGCATTGTCCGATGACATGATGGACGAATTGAGCCTGGCGCTCGACGAAGTCGAGGCGGACGCGTCGATCTGCGCCATCGTCCTCACCGGTGGCGAAAAGGTGTTCGCCGCCGGGGCCGACATCAAGGGCATGAAGGATTACTCCTACATGGATGCCTACAAGACCAATTTCATCACCCGCAACTGGGAGCGCACCAGCCGCTGTCGCAAGCCGGTGATCGCGGCGGTGGCCGGCTACGCCCTGGGCGGCGGTTGCGAGCTGGCGATGATGTGCGATTTCATCCTTGCCGCCGATAACGCAAAATTCGGCCAGCCGGAAATCAAGCTCGGCATCCTGCCGGGAGCCGGCGGCACGCAGCGCCTGACCCGGCTGGTCGGCAAGTCGAAGGCCATGGATCTCTGCCTGACCGGTCGCCTGATGGATGTCGTCGAAGCCGAGCGAGCCGGATTGGTCAGCCGCGTCGTTCCGGTCGCCAGTCTGATCGAAGAAGCGCTCAAGACCGCCGAGACCATCGCGGGCTATTCGCAGCCGGCGGTGATGATGACGAAAGAATGTATTAACCGTGCCTATGAGTCTACGCTGGCCGAGGGTTTGCTGTTCGAGCGGCGGACTTTCCATGCCGTGTTTGCCACTGCCGACCAGAAAGAGGGTATGGAGGCCTTCTCCAGCAAGCGCGCGCCGGATTTCAAGCATCACTGAGGCGCATCCGGGCAACCCGCTCTGCAGCGCGCCATGTCGGATGTATCGCCCGGAGGGCTGCCGTCCATCATTGCGTTTGTCAGGGATGATTCGGGTGTAAAGTCGGTCAACGCCGGCTTGCCGCAGAAAGCGCAAAATTTTTTTATCATAACCAACGGGAAAGGAACAGGAAATGGAAATCAGGAAAGTAGGCGTCATGGGTTGTGGAGCGATGGGTGTGGGCGTCGCGCAGGTATGTGCGCAGGCCGGCATTCCGACGGTTGCCGTCAAGGCGACGCCGGGTTCGACGGACAAGATTCGTTCGGGATTGGAGAAATCGCTGGCCAAGATGGTCGAGCGCCAGAAAATGAGCGCCGAACTCCGCGATTCAACGCTCGGTCTGCTGCAGTTCACCACCGACGAGTCGGCGGTCGCTGATTGCGATCTGATCATCGAGTCCATCATCGAGGACATCGACATCAAGAAGGCGATGTTCAAGCGGCTGGAAGGAATCGTTACGCCGCAGGCGATACTGGCCACCAATACCTCAACCTTGTCGGTGACGGCACTGATGGCGGGCTGCAAGCAGCGCGACCGGGTTGCCGGCCTGCACTTCTTCAACCCGGCGCCGGTGATGAAGCTGGTCGAGATCATCCACGGTTTCGAGACCTCGGACGAGGTCATCAGCACCCTCGACGAGTTCTGCAAGAAGGTCGGCAAGGATCCGGTCATCGTGCAGGACACCACCGGCTTCATCGTCAACCGCCTGCTGACGCCCTATATGCTGAGCGCCATACACCTGCTGGAAATGGGTACGGGCACCATCGCCGACATCGATCACGCGATGAAATCGGGCGCTGCGCATCCGATGGGGCCGTTTGAACTGGCCGACTATATCGGCCTCGACGTGGTCGAGGCGATGGCGCTGAATATCTATGAGGACGTGCGCCAGCCGCATGTCGCCTCGCCGCACACCCTGACTCGTCTGGTTCAGCTCGGCTATCTGGGCCGCAAGACCGGCAAGGGTTTCTACGATTACTCGGTCAAACCGCCGATCGGAAATCCGGCCCTGCGCCATCCGGTCGCCTGATCGAAGCCTGCGGTTGATCGCTTGCGCCAGGGGCGGCGCAAGCGATCCGGTATGCTCGTCTCGGCCGCCACCCTGGTTGACGAGAAAATAAGGGTCGGAAAACAGGGAAAATCTAACCGGGGAAATCAGGGCTCCCGGTTTCCTTCGGTTCAGGCACGGGCTGCCCCAGTTCCTGCCGGACTGTTTCAATAAAACCAGCGGCACACTCAATAACCCACTGAGCCTTGTCCGCCGTCACTTCGTCGTCAGAGTAGTCGGCGACCAATCGAATTTCAGCGGCCCGGTTCAGGGCCTTGCCCAGTTCCACCGGCAATCTTCCCGTTTTCACCAGATGCAGGCTGAAAGCGGAAATCAGACTGCTGTGGGTCTTCGCCACAGTCGGTTCGACGGGTGCGGCTGACCAGATCAAAGCCGCCCTGGCAGCATCAAACATGGCGTAGTAGGCACGATTGCAGGCTCCGTCCACGTCCCCTGAATCGAGCAGCAACTTTGCTGAGGCTGACGCCTTCGATGCCTTGCATCAGGTCAGCCGGATTCACAGACGCACTCCGTCGCGGCTGATGTTGCGGAGCAGAGCGGGGTTTTTGTAGGTTTCCGGATGCAGCCATTCGTCTTCCCACACTGGGAGCGGCTGGATGAGTACCCCGGTTTCCAGCAGTACCTCGTAGGCCATGTCTGCCATGGCGAGCTTGGTATCGAGGAAGTGGCCCCGGCTCCCATGCAGCAGTACGGCGATGTCGGCATCGCTGTCAGGCCGGTGGTTGCGCCGGGCGCGACTGCCAAAGAGAATCGCCCCGGCCAGGTCATAACTCCCCGACACCTTGGCAATGAAGGCGCGTGCGGCAATTGCAGTATCGTCGTCCAGACGGCCAGTGCTCATTGTGATGCTCCTGTTCCAGGAAGCAGAACCGGGTTCCCCTCCGGTTGTCAATATACTCCAAGGGCTCATCGAGGGAAACGAAAGAGGGCTGGAAAACCGATACAAAACCAGGGGTCTGATTCGGGTTTATTGTTCCGTAAATCGTGTCGCATGCTGGCGCGAAATCGGCAAAGCGATTGACTGTGAGAAACAGGGTCAGCGATACTTCCTCAAGGCGCGCAGGATTTCCTGCCCTGCATCCTTCAGCCATCGAGCCACCGACCAATTGTAAACCACCAGGTAGCCACCAAATGCGTCACACCCTCCATGAGATGTTAAATGCATTGCTTGTAATAGTTTTCCTTGCGGTAGTTCCTGCGCATGCGCAAGACCGGTCGTCCAGTGCAGTCATCTTCGAGAACGTCCGCATCTTCGACGGGACCGGCGACCGGCTATCGGGCCCGTCGAACGTGCTCATCGTGGGCGGCGTCATCAAGACAATTTCCAGTGCGCCGATTGCCGACCCGCCCGACGTGACGGTGCAACGCCTACGTGGCGACGGGCGCACGCTGATGCCGGGGCTGATCGACAGCCACTGGCACACCATGTTCGTGGCCCCGTCGATGCCGCAGTTGCTGGATGGCGATCTCGGCTATCTCACACTGCTGGCGGGCGTCGAGGCCGAAGCCACCTTGATGCGCGGCTTCACCACCGTGCGCGACCTGGGCGGGCCCTCGTTCGCGCTCAAGCGTGCCATCGACGAAGGCCGCATCGTCGGCCCGCGCATCTATCCCTCGGGCGCGATGATCACCATCACCGGCGGTCATGGCGACTTTCGCAGCCGCTCCGACCTGCCGCGCAGCCTGGGCGCGCCACTGACCATGCCGGAACTGATCAATGCCAGCCAGCTCGCCGATTCGCCCGACGAGGTGCGCATGCGCACGCGCGAGCAGTTGCTGCTCGGCGCCTCGCAGATCAAGCTCACCGCCGGCGGCGGCGTCGCCTCTCCGCACAGCCCGCTCGACGTATCCACCTTCACTGAAGAAGAGTTGAGGGCCGCCGTGCAGGCCGCTGCCAACTGGGGCACCTACGTCGGTGTGCATGCCTACACCCCGGAGGCCATACAGCGCTCGATCGCCGCCGGCGTCAAGGTCATCGAGCACGGCCATCTGATGGACGAAGCCAGCGCCAGGCTGATCGCCGAGAAGGGCATCTGGCTGAGTTTCCAGCCCTTCTCCGACGACGGCTTCATGGCGCCGATGCCGGCTTCCAGCGTGGCACGGATGCGCCAGATCTTTGCCGGAACCGAGCGCACGGTCGCGTTGGCCAGGAAGTACAAAATCAAGATGGCGTGGGGCACCGACATCCTTTTCTCGGCGGCCAATGCCACGCGCCAGGGCGTGCAACTGGCCAGGATGGCGCAGTGGTACAGTGCTGCAGAAGCGTTGTCCATGGCCACCGCAAGCAATGGCGAACTGCTGCAGCTGTCGGGTCGGCGCAACCCCTATCCCGGCCGGCTCGGCGTTGTGCAGGAGGGCGCACTCGCCGACCTGCTGCTGGTCGATGGCAATCCGCTGACTGACATCAAGCTCATCGAAAACCCCGGCAAGAACTTCCTGGTCATCATGAAGGACGGCAAGGTCTTCAAGAACCTCGTGCGTTGAGTATCAGTGCCCGCCGGCAAGTCACCGCGCTAAAGCAGTTTTACCCGAGCTTATAAGCGGCAGCCTGACGGGTGCATAATCGACCCATGATTCTGCACATTGCCCGAAACGGACTTTTATCGCTCGCCTGCTGGGCGTTGTGCTGCCTGCCGGCGTCGGCGCTGCCCTCGTTCGCCGAAGTTCGTGCGTCCTATGCCGAATCCGACGCCATTCTGCTGGCCCGCGACGGGCGACCTCTGCACAGCAAACGTATCGACATGAGGCAGCGGCGTTTGCCGTGGACGCGCATCGAAGACGTTTCCCCGAGCCTGCTGCGTGCGCTGCTGGCCTCCGAGGACAAAAAATTCTACGAACATTCCGGCGTCGACTGGAACGCCGCCGCCGCCGGTGCCTGGCGCAATTTATGGACTACCCGGACGCGCGGCGCCAGCACGCTCTCGATGCAACTCGTCGGGCTGCTCGACGATTATGACAAAGACAATGCGCCGCGTCATGGCCGGCGCAGCGTACCGGAAAAACTCTCGCAGGCGGCGGGCGCGCTGTGGCTGGAACAGCGCTGGAAGAAAGACGAAATCCTTGAGGCCTACCTCAATCTCGCCGGTTTCCGTGGCGAGATGGTCGGCGTTGCGGCGATGAGCCGCGGGCTGTTCGGCAAGTGGCCGGACGGTCTCGACGAGCGCGAGTCGGCGCTGGCGGCGGCACTGCTGCGCGCACCGGGGGCCTCAGCACAAAGCGTGGCGACGCGCGCCTGCGGCGTGTTGCAGACGATGGCGCAGCACGGAGCGCCCGCCCAGTGCGAGGGGCTGGACGGCCTCGCCCGGCTGGCGCTTGCCGGTGGCCTGCGCGATCAGGCCACAGGTTCCGGCTGGCTCGGCGCCGAACAGTCGCCGGGGCTGGCGCCGCATCTGGCGCAGAAACTGCTCAGCCGGCCGGGAGAGCGGCTGCGCAGCACGCTCGACGCCGATCTTCAGCGATTCGCCAGTGCTTCCCTGCAACGCCAATTGCACGACATCGCGCGGCAGAACGCCGAGGACGGCGCGCTGCTGGCGATCGACAACGCCTCGGGTGAGGTGCTGGCCTGGGTCGGTTCGAGCGGCGCCTTGTCCGCAGCGCCCGAGGTCGATGGCGTCACGGCGCTGCGTCAGGCCGGCTCGACGCTCAAGCCTTTCCTCTATGCGCTGGCCTTCGAGCGCCGTGACCTGACGGCGGCTTCGCTGCTCGACGATTCGCCGCTGGCGGTGAGCACCAGTAACGGTCTCTATGTGCCGCAAAACTATTCAGCGGAGTATCGCGGCTGGGTCAGCGCGCGCATGGCCCTCGGCGGATCGCTGAACGTGCCGGCGGTACGCACGCTGGTGCGCATCGGGCCGGACGCCTTGCGTGACCGTCTGCACGACTTCGGCTTCAAAAGCCTCAGCGAAAACGGCGATTACTACGGCTTCAGCCTGGCGCTCGGCTCGGCCGACATTTCCCTGCTCATGCTGGCCAACGCCTATCGCACGCTGGCCAACGGCGGCCGCTGGTCGCCGCTGCGCGTGAGTCATGACGCCAGTGCCGACAAGGCGCGCCGGCCATGTGTCGAAGGCGGCTGCAGCGGCGTATTCGAGGGCAGCGCGCGGCGGGTCGCGGCGGCGGCGCCGGTGTTCATCGTCGCGGACATCCTGGCCGACCGCACGGCGCGGGTCGGCACCTTCGGCCTCGAATCGTGGCTCGCAACGCCCTACTGGAGCGCGGCGAAAACCGGAACCAGCAAGGACATGCGCGACAACTGGTGCGTCGGCTTCTCGCCGCGTTATACGGTGGCGGTGTGGGTCGGCAACGCCGCCGGCGAGGCGATGCATGATGTGTCGGGCGTTTCCGGCGCCGCACCGGTCTGGCGCGAGGTGATGGACTGGCTGCATCGTGGCGGCAGCAACCGGCCGGGCGTGGCAAATGTTCCGCCGCCCGGCGTCAAGCAGCAGTCGATCCGCTTCGAGCCGCCCGGTAGAATCAAGGAGCCGGCACGCCAGGAATGGTTTGTTGCCGGCACCGGCATGAGCGTTGTGCGTCTCGCCGAAAGTACGGCCCTGGCGCACATCGCCTATCCGGGGCAGGGAACGATCATCGCGCTGGACCCGGATATTCCGCCCGCTCGCCAGCGTATCGCCCTGCAACTCTCCGGCCAGCCCGACCCCGGCTGGCATTGGCGCATCGACGGTCAGCCGCTTGGCCGTGCTGCAACTGAGGTGTTGTGGCGGCCATCCCCTGGACGGCATCGACTGACGCTGGCCGATGCGCAGGGACGCGAACTCGAGGCCGTCCGCTTCGAGGTGCGGGCGATGAAGGGAAGGCCGGCGAAACAACCCTGAGGCAATACCCTTGTATGTTCTGTTTTTGAATTTATATGAAAATGATTGCGGTCTGTGGAGCTTGTGGGCAAAGGGGCGCGCGGTGGGAAACGCGCAGCGTTTTCCACGGCAAGCGTCCCGGTTCGCCGTAGGCGAATTGTCCACAAATCCACAGTCCTATGGTTTCGGCGCGGAAGCTCGACAT
>NZ_JAEUOI010000229.1 GCF_016790145.1 Propionivibrio sp.
CGCGGCAACTGCGTATCCGTGTCGAGCGTTATGACGTACTTTACGCCGAAGAGGACGGCAATGTTGCCGGCGAGGTGCGAAAAGTGATCAATTCGGGATTCGCTGCGGACATCGGCGCCGAGCGTGCCGACGCCACACCGCTGACTTTCGCTCCCGGAAGATCGCAGAAGCGCATTCAAATCGGCCAGTTTGCCGCGCTTGCGCTCATATCCCATCCAGATTCGTTCCTGCGGATTCCAGCGTCGCGGGCGGTGGAAGAGGAAGAAGATATCGTCGTCGGTGTGGTTGGCATCGCTGACATACTTCGCGTTCAACTCGTCGATTCTCGCCTGAGCCAGATGCACGAGCGGCTCGTCTGCAGGGAGCGATTCCTGATCGGCGTCGCAAAAATCGGTCAATAGACCAAAGTGCAGACAATCATCGCGATTCGCCAGAAACCTGACTTCGAGCGCTTCAATCAGATGCTCGATGTTCTGCGCACTGGTCAGCATGGTCGGCACCACGACCAGCGTTCGCGATTGCAGCGGAATGCCTTTCGAGAAGTCCATTCTGGGAAGCGCATGCGGTTTCACCAGCAGGGTGGCCAGCCAGTTCACCAGCGCTACGGCCAACTGACTGGCGGCCAGCAGCGAGAAGACGCCGAACAAGAGCAGCAATAAACCGGACAGGCCGACATTCACCGCGGCGGACAGCCCGGCGAAGTGCAACCCGGGTTCAGCCTGGGCCAGCAGCTCCTTGGTGAGGAGCGCCGTGATCAGAATGATAGGGCCCAGATACAGGAGCAATGGAAAGCGGGCTGCCGTTCTGCGCAAAAACTCAAAGCCGGAAAGGCGAACGTCTGCTGCCCGCTCGAGTTCCGGCAGGCCCTGGTCGATCAGGTAGAACCCGATATGCCGCGCACGTTCGCCGATTCCGTTACCGGCATTGATCGCTGCGCCTGTGCGCGCCAGATCGACGGCCTTGCGCGCCACTTCATCCTCAGTGAGACGGCCTTTTTTGGCCACCTTTTCTATGGCGTGACGGTAGCGATCACGGGTGGCAAAATCCATCCGGCCATAAACGCCGCCGGGATCCTCACGCAGTGCCTGTTCGACGACACTCAGGGTTTCGACGAACTCGCGCCAGTCCACCGCACCGAGAACCCGGAGGCTGCCGATGCTGTTGCTGATCGAGACCTGATCGGCGGCCTGCTGCTGGTTTTCCAGTTGTACCATTTGCTCGATGGTCAGACCCGATTCGGAGAGACGCTGTTCGATCCAGGTCAAGGGCAAGGCCAGGGCGGGTCCTCGACCCTGCAAGCGGCGCGCGAGTTCAGCGACGAAGGCGCTGGCCATGGGCGGGTTCGATCGTGCCATGTCGGCGATCACCAGAATCAGGCTTTTGGGGTCTTTCTCGGCGGTCTCCGTCATCGTGTCCGCCCAGGCGTTGGCCAGGTTTCGTTCGACCCGGCCGACAGCGATGCGTACGGCAACGCGACGGAGATTCTCGATGACCGCCAGCCGCAGCATGATCGGCGTCGCCCACAACTCGCCCAGTTTGAGCGCGGTGACCGTCTGGTAAGCCGCGACAAAGCGGCTCAGGACTTCGGTGTCAACACGGCCATCGCCGTGCGAAATTATTTCAAGAGCAATGTCATAGACGCGAGGGCACCCGGCGGACGGCCCTGATTCTCCGGAGGGTAAATTTTCGAGGCGCGGCAGATCCCGGCTGTAGCCTTTGGGCAAGTGTCGCTTGGCGGTGCGGATCTGCTCTTCGATGAGATAGAAGTTGTCGAGCAGCCACTCCGCGGCCGGTGAAATCCGGTGATTTTCGCTGATCGCCGCCGCCAACAGGTTGCAGACGCCGACCAAGGTGCTTTCGTTCGCTGCCAGCCTGCCGAGCAACTGATCCGGCCCGCGCCCCGAAGCCAGCCGGTGCGAAGCGGCAAGCGACTTGCCATGCTGCTCCATTTGATCGGCAGTGAACAACTCCGAACGCAATGGTGGCAATGGAGGTTCTTCAGCCGGGTGAATGTGGGGCAAAACGCTGCTGCCAATCATCGTTTTGAACTGACGCAGATATTCAGTGAGCTTCGCGCCAGCATTCAATTGAAGGTCACCTTTCCAGATGCAATGGGTTCACCGAAGAACGAAAGACCCCGCGAGCCTTTGCCGCACATGCAGCCTGGCAGTGGCTCGCGTTATTACTTCACTTGCTTCACTTACTTCATGCGCATGTCGTTCCTGACGGATTTCACGCCACTGACGCTGCGTGCCACTTCGACCGCCTTGTTCGCCGCGGCCTGCGAGCTGACGAAGCCACTCAGTTGAACGACGCCCTTGAAGGTCTCGACATTGATTTCGGCGGATTTCAGGGTCGGCTCATTCAGTACGGCGGCCTTCACCTTGGTGGTAATGACGCTGTCGTCGACGTACTCGCCGGTACCCTCCTGCTTCGAGGTAGACGCGCAACCGACGGCGGTTATCAGCATAACGGCCATAAAAAGTGCAGACAGATATTTGCCAAGCTGTTTCATGATTGATTCTCCAGAGTGGGTTGAGATAAGGCTTCTTTCGCACGCAAGGTGTAGAAACCTGGAGTCAGGATAGCCACCAGGGCATTTGCCGTCGGTACGCTGGCGCACATAGCGCCACGCGGCAATCAGGAACGGGAGCTTCGCTCACCCTGGCAGTTCGATGGTTCCGCTGACCAGCAAGCGCGAGAAGTCTGCGGCGAGCAAGGGTTTGCTGAGCAGAAATCCTTGTCCCTCGGCGCATTGCCGCGTCTGCAGGAAAGCCAGTTGCTCCTGCGTTTCCACCCCCTCGGCAATGACCCGTTGCTGAAGATTTTTACCCATCCCGATCACCGCGCCGACGATGGTCGCGCCGTCGGCATTGATGGCGATGTCGTGCACGAAGGATTGGTCGATCTTCAGCGTGTCGATCGGGAAGCGCTTCAGATAACTCAGGCTCGAATAGCCCGTACCGAAGTCATCGATGGCCAGCTTCACCCCCATTGCCTTGAGTGCTTCAAGCACCGATGCCGACGACTGGGTGTCGTGCATGATGATGCTTTCGGTCAATTCCAGTTCGAGATACGAGGCTGGCAGCCCGGTCTCCTTGAGAATCAGGGCAACGCCTTCTGCGAAGTTGCTGTGCCTGAATTCCAGGGCGGAAACATTGACCGCCACGGGCACGGCGGACAGGCCTGCAGCCCGCCAGGCCTGGACCTGCCGGCAGGCTTCGCGCAATACCCAGCGACCGATGGGTACGATGAGGCCGCACTCTTCCGCGATCGGCACGAACTGCCCAGGCAGAATGAGCCCATGCTCCGGATCCTGCCAGCGAACAAGAGCCTCGGTACCTATTATCGTTCCTGAAACAAGATCGATCTGCGGCTGATAGTGCAACAGAAACTCATCCTGCTTGAGGGCGCGGCGCAGGCTGTTTTCGATAAACATCCGGTGTACCGCACGGGTGTTCATTTCGGCCCTGAAGAACTGGAAGTTGTTTCGTCCGATGGTCTTGGCGTGATACATCGCGGTATCCGCGTTCTGCATCACGGTGTCCGTGTTCTGGATTGTGCTATTGGCACTGACGCCGTCATCCGGAAAGACGCTGATGCCGATGCTCAAGGTGACATGAAGCTCGTGTCCGCCGATAAGGTGAGGCCTGGCGAACGCGTCAATCAAGGTTTCGGCAACGTGGGCCGCATCCTGCGTCTGCTCGATTTCGGCCAGCAGTATCACAAACTCGTCACCGCCCTGCCGGCATACCGTATCCGTCGCGCGCACTTTCGTCAGCAGGCGCTCGGCAACCGACTGCAACAGCAGGTCGCCGATCGCATGCCCGAGCGAGTCGTTGATATTCTTGAAATGATCCAGATCCAGGAACAGCAGCGCAACTTGCTTTTTGTGGCGCCGGGCCAGCCCGATGGCCTGGGTCAGGCGTTCAGTCAGCAGCAGGCGATTGGGCAATCCGGTGAGAAAGTCGTGCTGCGCCAGATGTGTCATCTTGAGGGCCATGAAGCGCGTTTCGCTGACATCATGGAAGACGATGACGGCGCCGGTAACCCGGCCGTCCCGGTTGTGGATCGGAGCGGAGGAATCCTCGATCGCGGTCTCGAAGCCGTCGCGGCGGATCAGCACACTATCCGCAGCCAGCCCGACGGTACGGTCCTCGGCAATGGCGCGCTGCGCAGGATTCTCAGCGGCATCGCGCGTCGTACCGTTGATAATCCTGAACACCTCGGCCAGCGGCCGGCCGATTGCGTCCTCACGAGACCAGCCGGTCATCGCCTCGGCCACCAGATTCAGATAAGTCACATTGCCCGTCAGGTCGGTGCACAGCACCGCGTCACCGATGGAGTTGAGCGTGACCTGGGCACGTTCCTTTTCCTCGTACAGGGCTTCTTCCGCCATGCGCAACTTCAATTCGCCCGCCTTGCGCTCGGTGATGTCCTCAACCGTTTTCACTCGACCGAGACCCTGCAACCCGTCGAGCATCGGGGCGCTGCTGACGCGCGTCCACACGACACTCCCGTCTTCGCGCAAGAACCGGTATTCCGTCTGGAATGGATCGCGGCCCATCGCAGCGGTTCGCCACTCGGCAAGCACCTGCTGGCGATCTTCCGGGTGGATCGCCGTGGTCCAGTGGGTACCGAGCGTCTGTTCTAAGGACAGCCCTGAAATCCTGTGATAGGCGACGTTGGTGTAGATGCAGGCCCCCTCCGCATCGGCAACGAAGATGCCCAGCGGGGAAGCATCACTCATCTCGCGGAAGCGTGCCTCACTGATTTGCAGCGCTTCCCGGCTCGCTTTGCGCTCGATGAGGTAATGCAGAGCGCGTGGCAACCAGTGAGCGTCAACATGGTTTTTGACGAGATAGTCCTGCGCTCCACGCTGTACAGCCAGGTTGGCGCTTGCTTCGTCACCGGCTTCGGAAAGTACCATGATCATGGCATTCGGGGCCGCCGTGAACACCTGATCGAAGGTCGCCAGGCCTTGGCTGTCGGGCAGCGTCAGGTCGAGCAGGATCACATCGATATCTTCACTGCCGATTCGTTCGAGCGCAGCGCAGAGTTGAGTAACCCGCTCGACACGAAACGAATTGCCGCCCGCGCCCGCCAGAGCCTCCTGGATCAGGCTGGAATCGGCGTCATCGTCTTCAACGAGCAGAACGGTAGTCGGTGTATCGTTCATGCCATGAGCTTCCGTAGGAATTGCGAACGAGATCATAGAGTCATTGAAACCTGGCTCTCGCGTCAGCTATCGCCATAACACAGGAGCCATTTGTCAGCCTGGCCACCAGTCTCAATGCTCGAGCTTGCAACCAGGAAGGGCGCGAGAACACGGTGAGGGCCTTGCTGTACAGGATCGACTGAACTACCAGTTCTGCTCACTGATCCGTAATCGGTTTTTCGGTGAACAAGTAGTCCGTGAGTTCATCGGAAAACTTGACATCCTTGCGCCGAATCCACTCCAGCAGCATGGAGGCATGCTCTTTTTCCTCGTCACGATTGTGCTCGATGATGGCCTTGAGTTCTCTGTCCTTGCATGCATCGACACGCTGGTTATACCAGTCAATCGCTTCCAGTTCTTCCATCAGGGAAACGATGGCTCTGTGCATGTCGCGCGTTGCGGACGACAGTTCTTCAATGGGTTCGTGATAACCGATACTGGACATTTCATTCTCCTGATGATTGCAGAATTGCAGGCTGGGAATTACTGACTTTGTTGCAGACACGCGGATCGTTCCTGCATGGCTCACCCTTGTCTTTGCTCGCTGAAATCGCGACTCGATGCAGGATGAGTCGACTACTCATCGCGGTTGCTTTTCGGAGACCATGTCACCACTCTTCAGTGACTCCCCTGAGGTGCCGCTTCCTGCTTCGCTTGGCACACCAAAACTGCGGTCCGGCTGGACTCTTCGCTTATTGCGCAGATTTCCTTCCCAATTGCACGTCATCGAATTGCATCGGTAGCGGCGAACCGGCACGAAGGTACTGATCAGCAAATCGACGAATCGACGGGATATGCGGAACACTGGCGAGTTGCAGAGCGGGCATGTTCGAGAAAAAGTTGAACAGCCAACGCCCTCATTGGGTAGTAATGGATGGATGAAGCGTCTATTGATCGTCATGATTTGACTTGTCTCCATTATTCACCTGCATCGGCAACCTTGACGCGGTGCGCTGCAATACTCCGCGCACCGCGTGGTCGCGAGTAGAAACTGCTGCCGCCTGATCGATTACTATCGGTGTGCAGTCGTAAACACGACATCGTCTTCAACGGTGCCTTCAACCAGCGCCGTCTTCTCTGAATGAACGGCGACTGAGCAGGAAGGCGGCGAGCAGACCAGCAAGCGCGGCAACCCCGATTATTTTCATGGGATTATCACGAACGTAATCCTGGGTGGCTTCGGCGGCACTGCAGGCCTTGCTGGCGGCCGCAATTCTTGCATCGTTTAGTCTGGTTTTAGCTTCGCCCAGCCTGGTTTCGATCCTCGAACGCGCTGCAGTGAGTTGATCGGCGCTGGAACTGACCACTTCCTTGAGCAAGACATCAGCATCGCCGACGACACGTTTAAGATCATTCACAAGCTTTTCCTTGCTGCTCTGGACGCTCCCTTGGCTTACGGTAAGTTCGGTAGTCATCATGCCTCCTGATATAAATTAGAAACAGGGCGAGCACACGGTGTGAACCGAGCAACAACGCCAATGGCGAGGAAGCAATTTGGAGCACCTAATCGGGCATCGGCTTTCCTCTACTTCTAATGTTGTTCCTCGCCAGTCTCCAAGTCTGTGCGACAACGCACAGAAGTCACTTGCCAGCGCTCATCAACTCCAGAAAATCATCGGCGAAATAACCAGGAAATGTGCGCTGTCGCACAGACGCTTTCCCCCATTTGATCCATCTTGTACTCAAGGACATGGCGATGACCATCGGTAAAACCGGTGGGCGCCGCAAGGTCCGGGATAGAACTACCGCCTCAGGAAGCAAGCGATGAAACACTTGAAAACTGCTTCGGATGTGTCTGGAAATGCAGCATTGGCGGGCTGCAGGGTCTTTATCAGGCACTGCTCCGACAGGACTGGATATAAGGAGAAATGAAATGTCATTAGGATTTATTCTGCTGATTGTCTTGATTTTGATGCTTATCGGTGCGATTCCAAGCTGGCCGCACAGCCAGGGATGGGGTTACGCCCCCAGCGGTGGTATCGGGCTGTTGCTGCTGATCCTGGTTGTCCTGATGTTGATGGGCAGGTTATAGCGTGTTCCCCGATCGCTCGCAGCATGGAGCGGTCAGGGATGTGCGTAGCGACAAGAGCATGAGGCCAATCAAATTTACCAGCCTGGTCGGATTATGGAAAACGTTGACCAGGAATGGACGTTTAACCGCTTTTTTACGATAGGAAAGATAATGCTGCAATATGCTGTCGTGTTTCTAGTCATCGCGCTGGTAGCAGCAGTGCTGGGCTTTACCGGTATCGCGGCCAGCGCCGTCGGGATCGCCAAAATCCTTTTCTACATTTTTATCCTGCTGTTTCTCGTTTCGCTTATCGTTGGAATGACACGTCGCAAGTAAGATTCACCCGATAGCGAGTACAAGGGCGGCATTTTTTGCATCACCAACTACAAAAGGAACATTACATGATGAAAAAGATGATTCTGGGCACGATTGCCGGTGCACTGATTACGGGCACTGCGTTCGCAGCCGATTACGGCACAGCAGCGGAAGCGAAAGCCATGCTCGAAAAAGCCGCCGCAGCCGTAAAGGCGAACAAGTCCGGTGCTCTAATGCAGTTCGCCAAGGGCGAAGGCGGTTTCAAGGATCGCGACCTGTACCCGTTTTGCGGAGGAACCGACGGGAACTTCACGGCTCACCCGACGTTAACCGGCAAGAGCCTCAAGGATCTGAAGGACAAGGAGGGCAAGCCGATCGGTGAGGAAATGTACAAAAACGCACAGGAAGGAAAGATCGCCGAGGTTTCCTACAAGTGGCCGCGTCCGGGCACGACCGAGCCGCTGGTGCAGAAAGTCAGTTACTTCACCAAAATCGGTGACCAGGTCTGCGCGGTGGGCTACTACAAGTGATCAGGCTGTGGCTTGAAGCAGTTTTTACCGACTGAAGCGAAAGACGTTTCAGCAAAGCGTGCTGCGGGTGAGAGTCCGCGGCACGCATTTTTTTGAGGTGATGGGCTGCAAGCCTCCGACTGACGGACGCCGCTTTCCTGTGCAAGCCAAGTTAATAATCAGGTTTGGACGCCTTGCCGTCTCAATAACCGCCCATTACTTTGAGTCGTGCGCGCAGGGCTTCGACTTCATCAAGCAATTGCAGCGCCAGTGCGGCTCCGGCAAGGTTGACGCCAAGGTCGCGCTGCAGGCGCAGGGCTACCGTTGCGCGGTGCATGTGAATGCCGCTGAAGCGCCAACGATGAGGCTCACGACCATTTGGCGCGAGAACCCCTTCTTCGACCAGTTCGACAATGCTTTCAGAACGAACTGCGCAGGCGCGGCAGAGCTCGGCCAGCGTCAGCTCTCTCAGTTCTTCGAGGATGATGCCGCTCAGTTGCGGCAGCATCCTGGTTTCGGGCGTTGCGCCTGACGTCGATGAATCCGGTGCTGGCTCGCTCTGAAACTCGGTTTTATCGTTCTCCATGATTACACTCCCAGTCCGCTGCGCGGATTGAACGTTGTTAACTGTTTGGCCATGTTGAGGTAAAAGGTTTTGGCTGCTTCGCTGTCGGCCGCGGGCAAGGCAACTTGCAGCGACGCATAGAA
>NZ_JAEUOI010000232.1 GCF_016790145.1 Propionivibrio sp.
CATGTTGTTGCGTACCTTGATCGCGAAACGACCGTCCTGCGGCAAGCGCTTTTCGGAAATATCCAGCCCGGACATCAGTTTCAGGCGCAAGGCCAGCGCCGAAGCGATCTTGGCATCGGCTTCCATCTGCACGTGCAAAACTCCGTCGATGCGAAAGCGGACGCGCAACGAGTGATCCTGAGGCTCGATGTGGATATCCGATGCGCGCGAACGCATGGCTTCTTCGAACACCGTCTGCAGCAGCTTGACGACCGGTGCTTCCTCGGCGCCGGTGGCAGTACCGAGCAAATCGCCAAACTCGACCGGCACATCGCCCAGATCGGCAGTCAGTTCCCTGGCCAGGCCGGAGATTTCTTCGGTGCGCCGATAGACGCGATCAATCAGCGCCAGGAGCTGGCTCTCGGAAACAACCGCCAGCTCGATTTCACGATGCAGCAGACGGAAAATATCGTCATAGGCCTGCAAGTCCGTAGGATCGACGAATCCGATCCGCAGTTTGCCATCCACTTCGTCGAGTACCACCGCACGAAAACGTCTCGCCTGCGCCTCGGGCAGCAGGTTGATCAGCTCCGGCCTTGGCTTGAAGTGTTTGAGATCGACGTAGGGAACCTGCAATTGCCTGGCCAGCGCCTGCGAAATCGCCTCTTCCGTAACAAAGGAACTATCGACGACAATACGACCCAGCTTGCGACCGCTACGCTTTTGCTCGTCGAGTGCGAACTTGAGCTGCTCATCGGTGAGCAGACCTTGTTGAATGAGCAGATCACCGAGGCGAATCTTTTCCGGCCGAGCCATTGCAAGCTCCAGTAACTGTAGAGGTAATTACGCTAATCCACTGATTTTAGCTGATTTTAAAAATAACAAAAGCATTTTTTGGAGCACGCTTTGACTGCTGTTGTTTTGTTCCAACCGGAGATCCCGCCGAACACCGGCAATGTCATCCGTCTATGCGCGAATACCGGCACCGAACTGCACCTGGTAGAACCGCTCGGCTTTCGTTGGGAAGACCGTTCGCTGAAGCGCGCCGGCCTTGATTATCACGAGTTTGCCCGCGTCTTCCGGCACCCGGACTGGGCGGCCTGCAAGGCGGCATTGAGCAGGCGTCGCCGGTTTGCCATCACGACGCACGGTGGGCCGCGTTACGACACACCCGCATTCCGCGTCGACGATGTGTTTGTCTTCGGCAGTGAAACAAGCGGACTGCCGGCACAGGTGATGGCCGAATTCCCGGAAGCGCAGCGCCTGCGCCTGCCAATGCAGCCGGGGCAACGCAGTCTGAATCTTTCAAACGCGGTGGCGGTAACGGTGTTCGAAGCGTGGCGACAAATGGGGTTCGCGCAGGGGGTTTAGAACAAAGTAAACCACGGAGAACACGGAGAAAAGCATTTTGGTTGTTCCGGTTTCTCTCCGTGTTCTCCGTGCTCTCCGTGGTAAATCGCCTTTAACTCTACTGCATTTCAGGCTTCGGATCCCGGTTAAGCAAGGCTTCAACCGCCTCTGCGGCAGGCACATCGTGGTACAGAATCGCATTCACCGCCTGTGTGATCGGCATGTCGATTGCCAGGTGCCCAGCCAGACGCGCCACTTCGCGCGCGGTGCTGACGCCTTCAGCGACGTGTCCAAGATCGGCGAGAATCTGCGGCAGCCGCTTGCCGGCCGCCAGCGCCAGCCCCACCTGCCGGTTGCGCGACAAGTCACCGGTGCAGGTCAGAATGAGGTCGCCCATGCCGGCCAGCCCCATGAAGGTATTCGGGTGACCACCCAGCGCAACGCCAAGGCGGGCGATTTCGGCCAGCCCGCGCGTCATCAGCGCGGCACGCGCGTTGAGACCCAGACCGAGTCCATCGCAGATGCCGGTGGCGATGGCCATCACATTCTTGACGGCACCGCCCACTTCAACGCCAGGCAGGTCGTCATTGGCGTAAATGCGCAAACAATGACTGTGCAGTTCGATCGCCGTCTGCCGGGCAAAAGCAAAATTATTGGCCGCCAGTGTGATCGCCGTCGGCAGCCCCTTGCCTACTTCCTCGGCAAAACTGGGGCCGCTCAGCGCACCACAGAGGGCGTCCTCGCCAAGCTCTTCGGCAACGATCTGATGCGGGAGCTTTGCCGTTTCCGCTTCCATCCCCTTGCACACCCAGATCAGCGGCCGCGCCAAATGGGCTTCATGCAAGCGGCGCAGGGTCGGTCGAAAACCGATCAGCGGGGTAGCCAGTAGCAGCAGGTCGGCGTCGGCCACCGAAACATCAAAAACCGTCCCGATACGTAAGGCCTCGGGCAGGCGATGACCGGGAAAGAAACGCCGGTTCTCACGCTCCGCGAGCATGGTTTGCGTAACGTCTTCCTCACGCGTCCACAACGTAACACGGTGCCGGGCGCTGAAGGCGATGGCCAGCGCCGTTCCCCAGGCACCCGCCGCAATGACCGTGAGATTCACGCTCACAATCCCCAGATTTGATTGGCCCGCACAAAGCCGGACTGGCCGTCGCGATGACGTACCCTGATCCAGCCACCGGGTAACGATTCGAGATACTCGAGCGCGACGTTCCTTTCCGCCTCGAATACCAGCGGTGAACCCTCTTCCGCTTTCTGCCGCACCTCGGCCTGATCGACGGTGACGATGACCGATCTCTTCTCGGACAGAAATTTTTTCTCAATCCAGGCCAGGCCGCCACCGGCGTCGCGCACCTTGGACCAGCCTTCAAGGCTGACCACGACCTCAACCGGTGTGTCGCGCCTGATCACAAAGAGTTTGCTGCCACGCTGGGAAGGCGCATCGTAGAGCACCGCCACGGCATCCACGGTGCGGTATTCGATGGCGATCGCCGGCATCGGGAAAACTGCAGCGGCGAGCAACAGGGGCAGCAGACGCTTCATTGCAGGCACTCGGTTACTGGATTGTGGGCGTACCTTCGGCAACTGATTCGGTCGCCGATGCCGCCGCTTGTTGTTGGGCGCGAGCGGCGTACAGCGCTTCGAAATTGACCGGCTGCAACAGTACCGGCGCGAAGCCGGCGCGAGTAATCGAATCGGAAACCAATTCACGGGCATACGGGAAAAGAATGTTCGGACAGGCAATCGAGAGCAGCGGCTCAAGGTTGTCTTCCGGCACATTCTTGACGCGGAAAATGCCGGCCTGACCGACCTCGACGAGGAAAACGGTTTTTTCGACCAGCTTGGCCGTGACCGTTACCGTCAGTGTCACTTCATAGGCACCGTCGCCCAGGCCCTTCACAGCGGTTTGCAACTGGATGTTGACTTCGGGACTTTCACGCTCCAGAAAGATTTCAGGAGCCGAAGGGACCTCAAGCGAAAGATCCTTGACGTAGAGTTTTTCAATGGCAAATGACGGGGCTTCTTGTTGAGTCATGATGAGTCTCTTGGTTGGAAAAATTAAAATGTTAAATCAATAGTCCGCCGTACGGTCAGCCGGTCACAGCGTATCGCCGGAGAGCATGGGAAGAAGTTTGCCGGCGTGATCGAGAGCGATCAACTCATCACAACCACCGACATGGGTATCGCCAATATAGATTTGTGGAACGGTACGGCGCGCCGTCTTTTCCATCATCTCGACACGACGTTCCGGGTCGAGATCGACACGCACTTTCTCGATCTCGGCGACACCCCGTGCGCGCAACAATTGCTCGGCCCGCACACAGAAGGGGCAGATCGCCGTCGAGTACATCAGCACGCGCGGAACGGCATTCATTTTTTCGACCCTTTCTTGAGCGGCAGGCCGGCTGCGCGCCAGGCATTGATTCCGCCATCAAGATTGTGCACTTTGGTGAAACCGAGCTTGGCCAGTTGCTTGCAGGCGCCTGTTGAACGCGCTCCGGTCTGACAAATCAGGATCAGCGGGGTGTCCTTGAGTTTATCGAGTTCGCCGACACGCTCTTCAAGCCGGCCCGCCGGTATGTGGCGCGATTCCGGCAAATGTCCGGCCACGTACTCGTCATGCTCGCGCACATCGATGATCTGGGCATTCTCGCGATTGATCAACAGGGTAGCCTGGGTCGCCGTCAGCGCGTTGCTGTCGCCAGGTCGGCGGAACGACATGACCGCCAGCATGGTGCCGCTGATCACGGCAATGGCTACCAGATAAATATTTTGCTGAATGAATTCCAAGCCAGGCTCCAGAAACTGCATAGAAACTACAATGAAAGTAAAGGCATGTGCGGGGAAAACCGATCACGGCATGCGGACAAGACCGGCAAAACTAGCCGCCGCAGAAAACCTCGCGCATCATGCCGATCAACTGCAAGGTGCGCGCATCACCCACCCGATAGTAGACGCGGTTGGCTTCCTTGCGCGTAAGCAGCACGCCCTTGTCGCGCAAAATGGCCAGATGCTGGGAGATATTGCTTTGCGAAGTACCGACGGCCTCGACGATTTCCTGGACGCAAGCCTCCTGATCGCCGACCACACAAAGTATCTTGAGACGCAGCGGATGCGAAATTGACTTTAGCGCGCGCGCTGCCTGTTCGATGTGTTCCTGCTTGTCGATGAGACTGACCTGTATTGCCACGATGCCCGATACTCGTTAAGTTCGAGCAATCATTATAGAATAATTAACGATCCGGGGGGCGTCCCCAAGGCAAGACCCCTAGACAGTCGCATGAAGCTCTTCAGCAAAGAACAAATACAAGCCCATCGGAAAGACAGACACAGACCGGATGAAAGGTGTATTGGCCGGTCTGTTTTCTCCCGTCCGGCGCTGCGGCTTCTCCTCGGTCTGACTGGTTCGCTCTGGCTGCTGTCCGCACCGACGCTGGCCCGGGACAAGCAAGGCACCCCGCCAACCAAAGCCGAAGTCGCCGAGAAAAAAGGCGACCTTAAGGAACTGCGCGGACAGATCGAAGCGTTGCGCAAGGGAATGGCCGCCAGCGAAGGCAAGCGCGCCGATGGCGTCGAGCAGTTGAAAGAGGTCGAGCAGGAAATCTCGCACACGCAGCGCGATATGCAGAATCTGTCGGCCCAGCGCGGCAAACTGCAAGCCACGTTGAAGGATCTGGATAATCAGTCGAGAGAACTGGAAAACCGCTTGCACAAGCAGCAGGCACAACTGGAAAAGCTGGTCTATCGGCAATACCTGCAGGGTAACCCCGATGCGCTGCGGCTGTTGCTCAACGGTGACGACCCGAGCCAGATGGCTCGCGATCTGCATTACCTGGCCGCCATCGGCCATGCGCGCAGCCAGCTCCTGCACGAAATCGAAAGTACATTGCAACGCCAGCAGGCGCTTGCCTCGGATACCCGGGAGCGTGCCGAGGAAATGGCCGCCCTCGAATCCAGACAAAAGGAACAACACGGCAAACTTGTTGCCCAGCGCGAGCAGCGCCAGGCGGTGCTGGAGAGGATCTCGGCACAGATTGCGGAGCAGCGGCGTACCATCGGCAATCTGCAGCGCGACGAGAAGCAGCTTTCACAACTGATCGAACGGTTGGCCAGGATCATCGCCACAAAACCCGCCCAGCGTCGTGAAGTAACAGGCAAAACGCCGCCGCAAGCGAGCGAGCGTTCACCTTCGGAACCACCATCAGGCTCGGAGATCAGTAACGAAAGATCCCCGGAAGCAGCGCCCGCCGGAAACTTTACGCGCCTGAAAGGCGAGTTGCACTTGCCGGTGCGAGGCCTTGTCAACAACCGTTTTGGCGGTGCCAGGCAGGAGGGCGGCACCTGGAAGGGTCTGTTTATCCGTGCCAACCCGGGCAGCGAGGTCAAGGCCATTGCCGGTGGACGTGTCGTATTTGCCGAGTGGATGCGCGGTTTCGGCAATCTGATGATCGTCGACCACGGCAGCAGTTATCTGTCGATCTATGGCAACAACGATGCCTTGCTGAAACAGGTCGGCGACACTGTGCGCGGGGGCGATACCATCGCCGCCGTGGGGAACAGCGGTGGAAATCCGGAATCAGGTTTATACTTTGAACTGCGTCATCAGGGGCAGCCGCTCGACCCGCTGAAATGGGTCAATCAGAAATGATATTGTCTTGGAGTCATATAGATGGGTAAGTTGAAACAAACCGGACTGGTTTGCGCCGGATTAATAGGCGGCGTACTGATCAGCCTGCAGTTTTCGGCAATCGCCGAAAAGGAAACGCGCGTCAGCCTCCCGATCGAGGAACTGCGTACCTTTGCCGAGGTATTCAACGCCATCAAACAGGGCTATGTCGAGCCGGTCGACGACAAGAAGCTGATTACCCATGCGATCAGCGGCATGCTCTCCAATCTGGATCCGCATTCGTCCTATCTGGATGCCGACGCCTACAAGGATTTGCAGGTGGGCACCCAGGGCGAGTTTGGCGGACTCGGTATTGAAGTCGGCATGGAAGACGGTCTGGTCAAGGTCGTTTCGCCGATCGAGGACTCGCCTGCCGATCGCGGCGGCGTCAAATCCGGCGACCTGATTTTCAAGATCGACAACACACTGGTCAAGGGTCTGACGCTCTCCGATGCGGTGAAACGCATGCGCGGCAAACCAAAGACCCAGATCAAGCTTTCCATCCTGCGCAAGGGCGAAGACAAGCCGATCGAGATCACGCTGACGCGTGAAATCATCAAGGTGCAAAGTGTCAAATCCAAGCTTGTCGAAGACGGCTACGGCTATCTGCGCGTAACCTCCTTCCAGGAAAACACCGCGGCGGCGCTGGTCAAACACCTGAACGACCTTTATAAACAGGGCCCGCTCAAGGGCCTGGTGCTCGACCTGCGCAACGATCCGGGCGGTCTGCTGAACATGGCCGTTGGCGTATCGGCCGCCTTCCTGCCGCCGAACACGCTGGTCACTTCAACCGATGGCCGCACGCCGGATGCCAAGCACCAGTTCTTCACCTTGCCCGAGGATTACCTGCGCGGCAGCAAGGAAGACTACATCAAGAATCTGCCGGCCGAGATACGCAAGGTACCGATGGTCGTTCTGATCAACGGCGGTTCGGCTTCCGCCTCCGAAATCGTTGCCGGAGCGCTGCAGGATCACAAGCGAGCGGTCGTCATGGGCACCACAAGCTTCGGCAAAGGCTCGGTACAAACAGTACTGCCCCTGCCCGGAAAAACGGCCATCAAGCTGACGACAGCGCGCTACTTCACTCCGTCAGGCCGTTCAATTCAGGCCAAAGGCATCGTTCCCGACATCGTCGTCGAGGAAAGCGCCAACGGCAGCTCATCAACGCGCCTGCGCGAAGCCGACCTCGAAAATCATCTGGAAAACAGCAAGGATAAGGAAAAGGACGCGGCGACACCGGTCAAGCCGCAAAGCAAGGCGCCACCAGCCAAGCCGAAGAACAGTCCGGGCAAGGATGAGGGCGATGAGCCGCTTGAACCGCCGAGCCGCGAGCTGGCCTCGAAGAAGGACTACCAGCTCAACCAGGCGCTCAACCTGCTCAAGGGACTGCAGATCATGCAGAACAAGCCCTAGGCGCCGCGGAAGCGAAACATGAAACGCGCGCAAGCAACGCCGCATAAATCGGCACCGATCCGCAAGGAACGCAATGTTCTGTTTTCCAAGTTTCCTCCCGGACAGGTGCCCGAAGCATCCGACTACCTCAGCAAGCTGGAGCATCTGGAAGTTCAGGCTCACGTCGAACGCCGGTCGGTCGGCGTGGCCTACGATCTGCATGAGCATTCGCTGGAGGAGATCGAAGGAACGCTCGAAGACAAGGGTTACCACCTCGACAACACGCTGATGAGCAAGATGATGCGCGCGCTGATCTACTACGTTGAGGAAACCCAGTTGCACAACCTCGGCGCTCCGCATCGACTACTCAAGAAGTCGCAGCACGAGGCCTACACCCACGCCTGGGAACGCCACCCGCACGGCGACCACGACGACACGCCGCCGGAATGGCGTGAATACAAATAGTTCGACTGCATGAACGACGAGCAGTTGCTGCGCTACAGCCGACACATCCTGCTTGACGAAATCGGTATCGAAGGCCAGACCAGAATAATCGGAGCACATGCACTCATCATCGGTGCCGGTGGACTGGGTTCGCCCGCCGCGCTCTATCTCGCTTCTGCCGGCATTGGCCGCATCACGCTGGCCGATGGCGACACCGTTGACCTGACCAATCTGCAACGCCAGATTCTGCACACGCAGGCGCGCATCGGCCAGTCGAAGGCCGTCTCCGGACAAACCGCGCTGACCCGGATCAATCCGCAAGTCGTGGTCGAAGCGATTGGCGAACGCCTTGACGGAGAACGGCTGGAAGCAAGGGTTGCCGATGCCGATGTCGTAATCGACTGTTGCGACAACTTCGCCACCCGTTACGCCGTCAATCGCGCCTGCGTCAGACAGCGCACGCCGCTGGTTTCAGGAGCGGCGATCCGTTTCAGCGGGCAACTCTCGGTATTCGACTCGCGGTGCGAAAACTCGCCCTGTTACCACTGCCTGTTTCCCGAAGGCGACGATGCCGAGGAAACGCGCTGCGCGGTGATGGGTATCTTCGCCCCGCTCACCGGCATCATCGGTGCCATGCAGGCGGCCGAAGCGCTGAAAATAATCAGCGGCGCCGGTCAGGTGGCGATTGGCCGCCTGCTGCTGCTCGACGGCCTGACCATGGAATGGCGCAGCGTGAAATTAGGCAAGGATCCGCAGTGCGCCGTCTGTGGCAGCTAGCGGCTAAGCAGCAAGTAGTGCCCGGAAATCCACCGCAAACCAGGCACTCATAACAAGCAAAACCCGCCACTCAAGAGTTTTTTCAGGATTTGCGACAATCCGCTATCGACCCCAAAGCTGACGGTCAAGTCAACAATCAGCCAATGGCCGGTGACTACAGAAAGCCGACTCAGGGCCAATCGCTCTAATTGGCGGCGTACGACTTGCCCATGAGGACATTGAACCTAACACTGAGGTAAATCATCAGAACCCGCAGTGTCCAGATCTACTGGACCGGCATCCATCATTCTGATTATATTGCCAGCAGCACCTGCTCTGCGATCGCACGGACTTGTTTTTTACGACCATGCCCAGATAACGGCATATCTTGCACTTCGATGAGCCCCGCTTTTTCCAGGTCATCAATATCTCTTTTTACCGCGCTGCGATCACGATGCAATCGCTCTGCAAGCTCAGTGATCGAGCCTGCACTCTGACGTACCTCTCTGAAAAGCGATAATTTTGCGGTCGTGATCAGGCGAGCCATATCTTCCGGATCTTCAAACGAAATTATGTGCTCTCGTGAAATAGTCTTGCCCTGATCAGCAAGTTTGGCGACGAGTTTTCCACGCTTGAAAAAGTCTGCCGGACCCTCTACCTTGATCACAGTTCTCATTTATTGCTCTTTCTGCTGAATACCAACCAGTCTGCTTCAAAACGGTCTTCAATATCCTCAAAACTCAGGAATTCCACAGCATCCGCCTTGCCCATGTAATGACGGTGATGAACTCCGTGAGCATTGTCATATCCAACCACGCGACCGTTGTCGCCCTGAAAAATGTCATGGTTGATATATGCCAAGTTATAACGGACTACCTTACCCTTGCCGTCCACCCAAACTTCTCGCCGAAGGATCCCATTCCCGCGTTTTTTTGCTAACCGTGTTGAGACATCCAGAGCTTTTTGGGACTTTTTATCAGCCATGACCAATCATATCATCCCTGCGGGTGAGCTTCAAGACTACATTCCTCGTAGAGATTCTGACCTAACGATTCAAGATGAATGGCTGCAAGGCTTCCAACAGCGGCCATCCAAAACCTTCAAATGCCGAAGCACCGAGCGTCTCATCATGGCCACCAGCGGCCATTCGGCTGCCAGTCGAAGCCAATCTTTACATTCAAGCGTTTCAATTGGATTTGCCGAATAGTTTTGACTCGATAAACATGGTCGCGCTGCATCACGGCAGACAACGCGCCAGAACTCGCAGGTCAGCACCGAGCATGCGCATATCGCGAACGGCCAGTCGGCGTTTGCCTTCCAGCGACTCAAGCGCCGGCAGATCAAAAAGGCCGCGTGCCGCATCACCGATCAGGCAGGGGGCGAGATAGAGCAGCAATTCATCGACCAGACCGGCAGCAAGCAATGCGCCGTTGAGGCTGAAGCCGGCCTCGACGTGCAGCTCGTTGATGCCACGCAGCGCGAGCTCTTCCATCAGCGCCGGCAGGTCGACCTTGCCGTCGGCATTGGGCAGGCACACGATTTCGGCGCCCCGCTCGCGCAGTGCGGCGGATTTTTCGCACTCTTCGCTGGCAGTCGCCAGCAGCACCCCGCCGCCGTTCAGTACCCTGGCTTCCAGCGGCAATTCTAGGCGGCTGTCGACTACCATTTTCAGGGGCTGGCGCGAGGTGTCCACGTCTCTTACGTTGAGTTGCGGATCGTCTTCGCGCACGGTGCCGATCCCGCTCAGGATGGCGCAGGCCCGCGCCCGCCAGCGATGCCCGTCGTGCCGGGCTGCGGCGCCGGTAATCCATTGACTGACGCCGTTGGTCAGCGCCGTTTTCCCGTCCAGACTGGCGGCCAGCTTCATGCGCAGCCAGGGCCGGCCGCGCGTCATGCGCGAGACGAAACCGATGTTGAGTTCGCGAGCTTCAGCTTCCATCAAACCGCATTCGACGACAATGCCCGCCGCTGCCAACTGTGACAATCCGCTCCCGGCCACCTGCGGATTCGGATCCTGCATGGCGGCGACGACGCGTGAGACTCCGGCGGCGATCAGCGCTTCGGCACACGGCGGCGTGCGGCCATGGTGACTGCAAGGTTCGAGGGTAATGTATGCGGTGGCGCCGCGTGCCTGACTGCCGGCCGCTTGCAGGGCATGAATTTCAGCGTGGGCCTCACCGGCGCGGCGGTGCCAGCCTTCGCCGACAATCACGCCGGCTTTGACGATGAGGCAAGCGACGCGCGGATTCGGCGTGGTCGAATAGAGGCCGAGTTCGGCCAGACGCAGCGCCCGCCCCATGAACCCGTGATCGGCGGCGCTGAACATGTGTGGGTTAACCCAAGTTCATCACCACCAAGTCACCAAAAACACAAAGTTTCACCAAGAAAAGCCTTGGCCTTTCTTGGTGCATCCTGGTGCTCTTGGTGACTTGGCGGTAAAGCATTTGAACTTTGCCCAACGTCTAACGGCTGCGCCGCTGGGCCGGGCGAGACACTTCACGAACCAGCTCGGAAAACTCATCGACATCCTCAAAGTTCCGATAGACGGAAGCAAAGCGGACATAAGCCACCTTGTCGAGTTTCTTCAACTCGCGCATGACCATCTCGCCGACCTTTTCGGAGGGGATTTCGCGTTCGCCCAGCGTCAGCAGCTTTTCTTCAATGCGCGTTATCGCCGCATCGACGGCCTCGACTGTCACCGGCCGCTTGCGCAGCGACAGCCACAGACTGGCCGCCAGTTTCTCGCGTTCGAAATCGACGCGCGAGCCGTTTTTCTTGACCACCTGCGGCAGACGGATTTCCGCCCGTTCGTAGGTTGAAAAACGCTTGTCGCAGGTCAGGCAGCGACGCCGGCGACGAACGATGTCGCCCTCGTCGTTGATCCGCGTATCGGCGACGGTGGTGTCAGCCGCGCCGCAGAACGGGCATTTCATGGCCGCTCAGGCGCAGTAGACCGGGTACTTTTTGCACAGCACGGAAACCTCTTTGCGCACACGCGCCAGCACGGCCTCGTCGTTCGGCGCATCGAGCACGTCGGCGATCAGGTGCGCGACCTCTTCGGCCTCGATCTCGGTAAAACCGCGCGTGGTCATGGCTGGAGATCCGATGCGGATGCCGGAGGTAACCATCGGCTTCTGCGGGTCGTTCGGAATGCCGTTCTTGTTGACCGTGATGTGCGCCTTGCCAAGTACGGCCTCGGCTTCCTTGCCGGTAATATTCTTGGGGCGCAGATCGACCAGGAAGACATGCGATTCGGTACGTCCTGAAACGATGCGCAGGCCACGCTCTTCTGCCAGCACACGCGACAGCACGCGGGCATTGGCCAGTACCTGTTCCTGATAGGCGCGGAACTCCGGCGTCAGCGCCTCCTTGAAGGCCACCGCCTTGGCGGCAATCACGTGCATCAGCGGGCCGCCCTGTATGCCGGGGAAGATCGCCGAGTTAATCGCCTTCTCGTGCTCGGCCTTCATCAGGATGATACCGCCGCGCGGGCCGCGCAGCGTCTTGTGCGTCGTTGAAGTGATCACGTCGGCGTGGGGCAAGGGGCTGGGATAGCAGCCCGCCGCAATCAGCCCGGCATAGTGCGCCATGTCCACCAGGAAAATCGCGCCGATTTCTCTGGCCACTTTGGCAAAACGTTCGAAGTCGATACGCAAGGAGTAGGCCGAAGCGCCGGCGATGATGATCTTCGGCTGGTGCTCGCGGGCCAGCTCTTCCATCTTCTCGTAGTCGATCGCTTCGTTGGCATCAAGGCCGTAGGCAACGACCTTGAACCACTTGCCCGACATGTTGAGCGGCATGCCGTGCGTCAGGTGGCCGCCTTCGGCCAGGCTCATTCCCATGATCGTGTCGCCCGGTTTGGCGAAGGCCATCAGCACCGCCTGATTGGCCTGCGAGCCTGAATTCGGCTGCACGTTGGCTGCGTAGTGGTGTTCGTTGGCGCCGAACAGTTTCTTCAGGCGATCGATGGCAATCAGCTCGGCGACGTCGACGTACTCGCAGCCGCCGTAGTAGCGCTTGCCCGGATAGCCTTCGGCGTACTTGTTGGTCAACTGCGAGCCCTGCGCTTCCATGACCGCCCTGCTGACATAATTTTCGGAAGCGATCAGCTCGATATGCTCTTCCTGGCGGCGATTCTCGTTTTCAATCGATTTCCAGAGTTCGGGATCAACTTTTGCCAGGGTGTCTTTCGCGGAAAACATCGTATGCCTCACAAGCCATTGAAAAGAGGTCGATTGTAACACGCAGGTCAGGGGCGGGAGCAGGCCAGAGGCTTCAAGGTAGGTCAAAGACCAGAGTTTCAGCACCAAGACACGCCGGTTCAAAGCCGGCAAAGAACGGCGAAAATCAAGGGAGGTTGCCCGGGTTTCCTTGCGTACTGTACGAGTTTGCGCCAGGAGTGTGCCTTGTTCAACCCAAGCTATTCGAGATGCGCCGTCTCCCCCCAGCTCTCGATCACCCACTGCTCGCCGCTGATCGCCACCCAGTTGATTCCGGTGTTCGGGATCGGGTAATCACGCGGGGCATCGGAGGGCAAGCCAAGCACACGGCGATAGATGACGTCGAGGACACCACCGTGGGTGACGACGACGATGGTCTGCCCTGGGTGATTGCCGACCAGACTGCCAATGCAGTCGAGGATACGTTTCTCGTGCTGGCGACGGCTTTCGCCCCCTCCGGGTGCGGCGTAGTCCGGATCGCGACTCTCGATCGCACGTGCATCGTCTTCATTGCTGGCGGCTATTTCCTCGAAAGTCATACCCTCGCAGCGGCCAAAGTTGCGCTCGCGGAGGGCCGGCAGAAGAATCATCGGCAGGTGCAGTGCCTGTGCAATAGGCTGCGCCGTTTGCCGGGCGCGCAACAGATCGCTGCAGTACAGCGCGACCGCCGGCAACCCTGCAAAATGCGGACCGGCGGCTATCGCCTGAGCTTCTCCGTTGGCGTTGAGGGCAAGGTCGATATGCCCCTGCATGCGCTGCTCGATATTCCAGTCCGTCTCACCGTGGCGGACAAAGCAGATTCGTGTTGTTTCGCTCATCATCAATTCGGGTTAGCCATAAAAAAAAGCATCAACCTAAGGCCTGGCAGCCATTCCAGATTCATCCAGGCGGTTACCCGGCAATCTTGAATGAACTGCGCGTGCGCAGATTAGCTCCCGGCCACTTTCATCTGTTCGACAAGGATTGAACCGACCTGCTTCGAACCACGCACCAGCACGTCGTTACCGACCTCTGCCACATGGCGGAACATGTCGCGCAGATTCCCTGCGATCGTCACTTCTTCAACCGCGTGCACGATTTCGCCGCCCTCGACCCAGTAACCGGCCGCGCCGCGTGAATAATCGCCATTCACGTAATTGACGCCCTGGCCAAGCAACTCGGTGACCAGCAGACCACGCCCCATCTTCTTGATCAGGCCACGAAAATCGAATTTCCCTGGATGCACGATCAGGTTGTGGCAGCCTCCGGCATTGCCGGTCGTCTGCAAGCCCAGTTTGCGCGCCGTGTAGGCACTCAGGAAGTAGCCCTGTACGACGCCGTCGACAATAACCTCACGGTCATGCGTGGCGACACCGTCGCTATCGAAAACACTGCTCGCCAGACCGCCGCGCAGATGCGGACGTTCGCTGATCTGCACCTTCTCTGAAAAGATGCGCTGGCCAAGACTATCAACAAGAAAGGAGGTCTTGCGGTACAGGCTGCCGCCACTGACTGCATGGACGAAGCTGCCGATCAACGCGGCAGCGAGCGGCGCTTCAAACAGCACCGGCACCTTGCAGGTCCTGATCTTGCGCGCACCGAGTCGGGCCAGCGCCCGGCGCGCGGCAAAATCGCCAATCGCCTCGGGCGAAGCCATGCTGCGCGCATCGCGCGAGGTGGAATACCAGTCGTCGCGCTGCATTTTCTCATCCTTGCCGGCGATGACCGAGCAGGAGAGGTAATGCCGCGAGCTCGGGTAGCCGCCCACAAAGCCGAGACTGTTGGCCGAAACAAATTGGCCTTCCTGAATCGAGACCGTCGCACCTTCCGAATTGCTGATCTGCGGACTGACAGCAAAAGCAGCATGTTCACAACGCTGTGCAAGTTCAATGGCGCCATCGACCGGAAGCAGCCACGGATGGTAAAGATCGAGATCGACAAAAGCTTGTTGGCGGGTAGCCAGCAGCGCTGCGTCCGGCAAACCGGCGCAGGGATCGGCGGCGGTGAAGCGGGCGATATTGAGCGCCGCCTCAACGGTTTCGCGCAATGCTTCAGGCAAAAAGTCGGAGGTGCTGGCGTGCCCTTTATGCTGTCCAAGATAGATCGTGACCCCGATCCCCTTGTCGCGGCTGTATTCAATGGTTTCGACTTTGCCGCAACGAACACTGACGGTTTGACCAAAGCCTTCCGAGACATCAACCTCGCAATCGCTGGCACCCAAGGCTCTGGCATGCGCCAGAACGTCGTTCGCGAAGTCCTGCAGGGTCTCCAGCGGATGGCTGAAACGTGACTCGGGTACTGCGGAAACAGGGGTAAGCGACATGGGATGGCGATGCTGGCGATGAAAGCCGCTATCATAGCAGTTCCCTGCCGGCTATCTGCTCCGGCATGACCTGAAACACAAGGCAATTGAATCAAACTGAAACACCCACCGCGAAGAACGCATACATTTCGCAAAGAAAGTCATAATCGACGGATACATATTGGCATTCTTCGCCTCACTTTGCGTTTCCTTTGCTCCTTTGCGGCTCGGCGGTTGACTTTGAAGTTTGGTGCGATTGACGTGCCTGACAGCCTGCACCTTAATAGAAAACCGATGGACACCAACGAACAACCCACACCGCTTTCAAAGACCCGACGCAAGCAGCAGATGGAAGAACTGCAGGCGCTCGGCGAAGATCTCGTCGAGCTATCCACCGAGCGTATCAAGAAAATTGACATCCCCGAGGATCTGCGCTCGGCGGTAAGTGAAGCTCGGCGAATGACGCGGCACGACGAAGCGAAGCGTCGGCAGATGCAATACATCGGCAAAATCATGCGCAACGTCGATGTCGAACCGATTCGCGCCGCGCTGGCCCTGGTGCGCGGCGAATCGGCGAGCGAAACGGCCAGACTGCATCGCCTTGAGCGACTGCGCACTGAGTTGCTGGCCGACGAAACAGTATTGCAGGTGATTGCCACAGACTACCCGGCGGTTGATCTGCAACACCTGCGCTCTCTGCGCAGGGCCGCGCTCAAGGAGCAGGAGCAGAACAAGGCACCACGCAGTTACCGGGCAATTTACCAGCTACTCAAGGACCTGGAGCTGGAAAAACGCCAGGAATTCGAGGACACCGAAAACGAGGAATAGACTGGCCTTACCATCCAGCCCCACCAACGGGCAGGCCATCGGTCCGGGTTGCCGAGAATTACTCCGAAATGTGTTCGCGATAGCGGCCGATCTCGAAATGGCTGCCGACTTCTTCAAGCTCGACCGGCGTCAGCAGATAACGCCGGCCGTCGTGCGCAAACTCCATGTTCTCGCGCAAATCGAAACTCGAATTCGGCAACACCACCCGTGCCTCGCCTGGCGCATTGCCCTCGCGTAGCCAGATTCCGGGAATGGCGCCGGTGGCCGAAAAACCCGATGTCCGTGGTCGCAGCTCGACGCTCTGCGCTTGTCTGGACAGCGCCTGGATACCGACCCTGGCATGTGCGTCAGAATCCTTGTTGTATCGCCTGACCACCCCCAGCACCCAGTTTTCACCACCCTCGGGCTGCATGCTGAGCAAGGTGCCAATCTTGAGCCAGTCGCCACATAGATCGTCGATGCCTGCTCCAAAGCCGCCGAGACTGACATTCTCGACGACCCAGCTCTTGGCCGTATGTTCCTTGCCCAGACGCGCCACATCACCGGCAAATACTGTAAAACTGTCATCAAAGCCCTGCAGCACTGCAATCCGCGTTTTTACGGCATGACGCGTGTGCTCGCGTTGCGGCGGCTCGGTCGCCCAGTACAAGGCCAGATGACGCAGCACAGGCAGCAACACCTTGGCCAGGTATTCCCCTCCGAGATTCAGATCAGCAGGAACTCCACCGCGTTCAACATTCCGCATCAACTCGTTCAAGGCCTGCGGTGCACTTCCCGGCGAGAAAAATCGCAGGGACGGCAAACGCTGATCGGGCCGTCGCGCCAGCCGGGTTGGTGGCAAACCATTTGCGGCGTCGACCCAATACACGCTGTCAGGCAAACAATTGTTCGAAAAAACAAAACCTGGCTGGAAGTAGGCGATCAATCGGTCAGCCAGATCGATTTCCAGCGGCATCAGGCTATCCATTGATGACGAATAGAAAATCAGTGCCTGGAAGTATTGCTGAGCCACGCTGGTCAAGCCGGCTTGAGATGGGTAGAGTTGCACCGGCTTCTGCGAGTAACCCGCCGCTTCAGCGACCAGATAGGGCTGTCCGAGACCGCGCCACAGGTCCTCGCCGATCGGCCCATAACGATATTCAACCCATTTCAACTGGGCGGCACGCGCCGCCATCAGACGCGTTGCGGCCAGCGGCAGCGACGCTTTGAGCGCCTCGCTGCCCTTGTCTTTTGGATTCAGCCGCACACGCTCAATGCAGCGCGCATAGAGACTGGAGACTTCGCCCCAGTAGTTGTAGCACATGGTCCAATAACGGCGCTCTTCACTCTTCGTCAGCCGCGGCGAATGCAGGTAGTCTCGTGACTGGCGACGTATGTGGGGCTGCGCCGCCTCGTCGAGCTGTCGCACCACATCAAAATAATGGTCGACCCGGAAATCATCTGCCAGCTGCAGGGACTGGAACCAGCCATACACCTCTTCAAGCGCCTTGAAAGAATTATCCAGCGGCAATTCGGCAAGAATCCGCTTGAACTCCTTGGCATCACCCAGCGGATGATCCGGGCGTGACGAAAAAAGGTTCAGCATCATGGCGACCAGTCCTTTATCCCAAACAGGGGGAAAGATGAATGAATAGTTCGATTGTATAAGGCGACGGCCAAAAGCTGCAAGCCAGAGAATGATACCGCTGGTGAGTTGATGGTATCCGCCAGTCGGCATATGAAAAATCGGACAGGGACAGAAGCCGATCCATTACAATTCGGGGCATTGCAAACCTACCCGCCAACGCATGAAGCCGTATCTTGACCTGATGCGCCATGTCCTCGAACATGGCACCCCAAAGGCAGACCGTACAGGCACAGGTACCCGCTCGGTATTTGGCTGGCAAATGCGCTTCGACCTCAGTGCCGGCTTTCCGATGCTGACGACCAAGAAGCTGCACCTGCGCTCGATCATCCACGAGTTGCTGTGGTTCCTGCAGGGCGACACCAACATCCGCTACCTCAAGGAAAATGGCGTCCGCATCTGGGACGAGTGGGCTGACGGGAACGGCGATCTCGGACCGGTCTACGGCCACCAGTGGCGGCACTGGAAAACACCGGACGGACGCGAGATCGACCAGATCGTCCAGCTCGTTGACGGTCTGAAGAACAATCCGGACTCGCGCCGGCACCTGGTGAGCGCGTGGAATCCCGGCGATGTCGAGCGAATGGCGCTGCCACCCTGCCATTGCCTGTTCCAGCTCTATGTTGCCCCCGCCGCACCCGGCGACGCCGATCAGCGCCCGAAACTGTCCTGCCAGCTTTACCAGCGCAGTGCCGACATTTTCCTTGGCGTCCCCTTCAACATCGCCTCCTATGCACTGCTCACGCTGATGCTGGCGCAGGTCTGCGATTATCGTCCCGGCGATTTCGTGCATACCTTTGGCGATGCGCATCTCTACAGCAATCATTTTGACCAGGTGCGCCTGCAACTGGCCCGCGACGTCCGGCCACTTCCCACCATGCGCCTGAATCCCGAGGTCAGGGACCTCTTCGCCTTCCGCTTCGAGGACTTCACGCTTGAGGGTTACGATCCGCACCCGCACATCGCGGCACCGGTTGCGGTTTAGACGAAAAGCGGCTCTGCAACCATGATTTCACTGATTGCTGCCGTCGCCAGCAACCGCGCCATCGGCAAGAACAACGAACTGCTCTGGCACCTGCCGGAAGACATGCGGCACTTCCGCGAAACGACGCGCGGCAAGCCGGTCATCATGGGACGAAAAACCTGGGAGTCGCTGCCCGATGCCTTTCGCCCGCTGCCCGGAAGGCAGAACATCGTGGTCAGCCGCAATCCGGCCTATCAAGCGCCCGGTGCGACGCTCGCCGGCTCGCTCGAAGAGGCACTGCGTAAGGCAGAACTGTCCGACAAGGTCGATCAAGCGTTCGTCATCGGTGGCGCCGAACTCTATCGACAGGCGCTGCCCTTGGCCAGCCGGCTCTATCTGACGGAGATCGCGGAAAGCATCGAGGGTGATGTGTTTTTTCCTGAAGTCCTGCCACAGGAGTGGGAAGAAGTATCGCGCCAGGCGCAGCAGGGTACGTCCGGACTGAGGTTTTCGTTCGTCGTCTATCAGCGCCGCGCATGATCTGCTGCTGGAAAAGCCTGGACTGTTTCACGCCTCCAGCGGCGGCACGTCGAAGTCGGCCGGCGGCAGGCCCGACGCATACCGCTCCCACATGGTTTCATAGGCACGTTCGATTTCCCGCACCCGGCGCTCACTGCAGAAGAGGTTGGAGCCCTTCCGGCGCAAAGCGATGTGGCGAACCTGAGCGCGATACTCAGCGTCGCTAGCCAGGCGAACGGCAATGGCCACGTACTCATCGGCGCTGTCGGCGACAAGCATCTCCAGACCATGAGCACGCAATAGACTTCCGCCCACTCGGGCAACGACACTCTCGCCCGGCCAGGAGACTACAGGCAAGCCGCAGGCCAAGGCTTCGATCGCCGTCGTATGGGCATTGCACAGGCGGGTATCAAGGAAGACGTCGGCGGCGGAAAAACGGGCCAAGTGTTCGGCGTGCGGAACCTTGCCTGAAAAATGAAGACGTTCGGCATCCATGCCATAACTTAGCGCCTCGCATCTAAGGCTGTCGATGCAGGAGTGCGTTTCCGCGTAGAGCCACAATACCGCATCCGGAACAGCCTGCAGGATTCTCATCCACAACTGGAAATCCTCCGGGCTAATTTTCCACGGAGCATTCAGACAGCAGAAGACAAACTTTGTCGCCGGCAGCCCGAGAGACTCACGGTCGGGTGCAGTGCTGGCATCGAATACAAAGCTGTCATCGCACAAGTACAGCGTATTGGGCAAGTAAGCCACACTTTCCGACCACCATTGACGCTCGCTAGCGCTGAGTACCGTTCGGTCAAGCACAGCATAGTCTATCCAGGGGGCACCGAGCGTTGCAAGGTAAGCCAGATAAGTCACTTGCACTGGTGCTGGCCGCAACGAGAATACTGACGTTCGCGCATGCAGGGTATAGCCTTGCAAATCGATCAGCAGGTCGATTCGGTCATAGGCAATGCGCTGGGCGAGGGAGGGCGTATCGTAGCCGGAGACGTCGAGAAACACATCGGCGTCATGCCTGAATCGCTGCCGATAGGCACTGTCCTCATTGGGCCCCGTCGAATAGGCAAATACCTCGAATCGCGCGCGATCATGCAGCTCAAACAGCCGGCCAATCAGGTAGGCAGTCGGATGCTGGCGAAAATCGCCACTCACATAACCGATCCGAAGCCGCGCGTTGCGAGAACGTGTCGGGCGAACCAGGCGACATGGCGCGCACTCGCCAACGATACGTCTGGCTACCTGCGACGCCGCCCGCAGGCGATACTCCCCCGCGACTGGAAGCCCGATTCCCAGGAAAGGCAGATCAGGATTGTCCAATGGGCGGCAGCCATCACCGTCAATAACTCGTTTGAAGAGTTGCACGAACTCGTCCCGGAGACGCCACTTGCAAGCCCGATAGTCGGCATACGCGGCAATCAGCGCGATACGTCCAGGCTCGAGTTCAGGATAGGCGGCGAAGGCATCCGTAGTCAGTGGGCTGCGAAACGCTTGCAGCGCCTCTGGGTAATGCTTTTGCAGGTGTTGAAAACGGGCTGATGATTCGCCCAGCCGCCCAAGCGCTGCAAGCGAAACTGCCAGGGCTACAGCAGCTTTCGTCATCCTGGCATCGAGTGTCAAAGCATGTTCGTAGGCCGCATGGGCCTTCCGGTGATCACTGGCACTTGTGTAGGCCTCCCCGAGGTTGAACCACAGATCGGCCTGCGCGGGATTGCTATCCAGCGCCAACCGGCCAGCGACAATGGCCTCTTCAATGCGGCCGAGGTGCAGCAGGCAGGTAATGCGGTTCAGGCCCGCCCCGAAGTGCTGTGGGTCATTCGCCAGCACCTTGTCGTAGGCATGCAGCGCCGGTTCGTGAAGGCCAAGCGCCGAGAGAACCACGGCCACGTTAAAAAAACTTTCAACATTCTCGGTATCCATTTGCAAAGCGACGTTACAGGCCAACAACGCCGCTTGCGGACGATTGAGGGCAAGACGCAGCGC